>NZ_BAAFZH010000107.1:0-368878 GCF_054684315.1 Scytonema sp. NUACC21
CCTTGAACTCCTGCATACTCTGAAGCAATAATTTGCTGACCTGTAGTTTTGTACGTTGCCAGAAGTTGATTAATAATTTGGGTAGAGACTAATGGCTGATCGCACAGCATCAACACAACACCTTCCACATTGGGATTCATTTCATTTAGGGCTTCTATACCGCATCGAATCGAAGTGCTCATCCCAATAGACCAGTTCTGATTTTCAATAATGGGTGTATTGAGCATCTCCACTTCTGGTCTGATGCGATCGGCATATGCACCTAGCACAACTATAATGGGGTTACAGCCCGAGGCAATAGCTTGCCGCACCATATGACTAATTAGGCTTTTCCCTTGATACTGTAGTAGTTGCTTTGGTGTACCCATACGGGTAGATGCGCCAGCTGCCAGTAACATTAGACCGATGTCAGGCATTTGAGATCCTCATCCTGTGAATGAATGGGTCGAGTACGTTCTCTGAGTGGGCTACCCTGACGATGAGCGATCGCAGCTTGAATTTCAGCCACAATAGAAAGGGCAATTTCCTCGGGTGTCTCAGCACCGATGTCAAGACCAACCGGGCTATAAAGACAACTTAATTGCTCCGTTGTAGGAATGAATCCAGAGATTTGTAAATCTTGAAGTAATTTTTGGGTACGAGTTTTTGGTCCTAGGATGCCTACATAACGCAGTGGGGAGGATAGTAAAATTGGCAACAATGCCAAGTCGTAGAGATATTTGTGAGTCATCACCACAGCAACCATGCGTGAATTCAAGGTGAGATGCACTTCCAGGTCTTCTGGATCGCAAAAGATGATATTATCTGCATTTGGAAAGCGATCTCGTGTTGTGTAACCCGGTCGATTATCAATCACTGTAACATTCCAACCAAGGTGTTTAGCACAATCAACGACTGGAATAGCATCGTGACCTGCCCCAAATATCAGTAAGGGAACTAGTGGTTGGATGAATTCTAAAAAGACTTCCGCCAACCCATTAGTAAGTGAGTAAGATTTTACACAAGAGCGCTTCTTCTGTAGAACTTGTTGGGCATCTTGCAGCACCTTTTGAGCAAAATTATGGTCTTCAATATCAATGGCTACAGTGCCATCTTGTTTTAAAAACAGCCGAGAAGCAACTTTTACCTGGGTTTCTCCCTCTATATAAAAGATAGTCGCAATAACTCCTAGTTGGTTTTGAGAAAAACATTCCCCAATGAACTCAAGATGACTATTTGCCCTAGCATCACAGAGGGATTCAAGCAACACATGGACGGCTCCATTGCAACCTAAACCAAAGCCCTTAACAATGTCTTCATCAGAAGTAGTATCATAGGTTACCACGGTTGGAGTGCCTGAGTAAAACATCAGGGATTGTGCCCGTTCAAAAACATCGTTCTCAAGGCAACCACCGCTAATGGCACCAATCATTTGACCGTCATCACTCAGCAACATACGTGCGCCCGGTCTACGATAAACCGAACCAGTAGTTTTGACAACAGTGGCGAGGGCAGTACGCTGACGGCTTTGTTTGCTTTGCTCAAAAGCTTTGATAATCTTTTGTAGTTCTTTCATTTCCCTAATTGATGAAAAAAGTACTCAGAATTCAGAACTCAGTAAATTTCTGCCACTGCTTGTGGCAGAATTGTTCCATCTACACCTGCTACAACACCCACAACACTTTTGACATCAAGATTTCCAATTTCTTAGCCAAAGGCAATATTTTCTGCGTTCAACGAGTACTTTCAGCATTTGAGGCTGCAAGCAGAATTGCTCGGCGGACTAACACCTCGAAGATAGGTACTTTGTAGGCATTTTGTGGCAGTGGTTTTGCACCTTGCACTGCTGCTCTTGCTGCTGCACGCGCCGTCTCTTGATTAATCGGTTTGCCAATTAAAACAGCCTCTGCAGCTTGAGCACGCAATGGTACGGGGGCGGCTGAGCCCAAGATGATAGAAGCTTTTGTACAGCGTCCACCGGACTGCTCTAACATGACAGCAGTATCCGCGCTCGCCCAGTCAAAGGATTCTTTCTCACCCTGTTTGAGATGTACCGAGCGCACATTTGCCCCCAATACAGGCACTCGGATTTCTGTAATTAGCTCGTTGGGCTGAAGGGAGTTTTCGCGCTGAACATCTTTTTCGGGGGTGACAAAAAAGTCTTCCAGTGCAACTTCGCGCACTTTTTTTGGGCTCGTTAGCACCAGTCGGGCACCGAGGGCCACGAGCGCTGTTGCAGCTGTCGATGCATGTACGCATGGGCACACTTCATTATTAAAAATGGCAAGATACTTGTGTTCGCCTTCAATGGCAAAGCATTGCTCGCCGCCCCGCTTTAGACAGCGAAACTGTTCTGCGCGGAAATACCAACAGCGCGGACGTTGCAACAGATTGCCGCCAATGGTTGCAATATTGCGGATTTGTGGCGTTGCGATATGACTTGCTGCTTCCGCAAGTGCAGTGTAGTTTTGGCGCACTGCCGGATCTGCATCCAGTTGGGCAAGTGTTACCAGGGGTCCGATGCGTAAACCAGTTTGAGCATCAGCACTAATGCGATCCATGTTGGGAAGTGTGCGGATGTTGATTACCCGCGATGGTGTAACCAATCCTTCCTTTAACAAATCAAGTACATCGATGCCCCCTGCTTTGGCGATTGCCGTATTATTCGCGGTTTGGTTGTCTTTATTGGCAGCTACAGGACTACCAGCAGCAACTGTAGCATCGGCAACCGTACTATTGATTTGCGCCACAGCCTCATTGATAGTAGAAGCATTTGTCCATGCAAAGCGGTTCATCTCAAGCCCTCCTTGATGCAGTAAGCGCAGCCAGTACTCGATCTGGTGTCATTGGTAATTCTCGAAGACGGGCACCAGTTGCGTTATAGATGGCATTGGCGATCGCCGCTGCCGTTGGGATAATCGCTGGTTCACCGATACCACTTGCATCAGTAGAACTACGTCCTTGATAATCCTCCAGTAAGAGAATTTCAATATTTGGGGTTTCGCGGGAACCGAGAATTTTGTATTGGTCTAGGTTTGCGTTGACCATCACCCCGGACTTTTGGCACAAATGCCGATTTTCATAAAGCGCCCAAGATGTGCCTTGAAGAATACCGCCATTAATTTGGCTCTCTAGCTGCAATGGATTAATTGGACGACCGCAGTCGTGGACAGCGACGACGCGCTCAACTCGCACCAGCCCAATTTCTGTATCCACTGACACTTCAACAAACTGCACACCACCCAGATCGCCATGACTGAAGCCATCCCCGGAGGGAGTCTTAATCTGGAAACCACCATAGTCTTCGCTGCGGTTTGCTGTTACTGCAATCTGCTCGGTTCTCAACATACGCGCTGCCTCACGAAACGATAGCCCTTTTGATGGAGTGGCACTTACAAAGATACGACCGCCTTTGATCGCCAAAGCATCTGCACTCACTTCCAGCGCGGGTGCGATTTGTTGTAGCATTTGTTGCCGGACACGATATGCAGCGTTGCGGGCAGCTGGGGTGATCGAGCCAGTTGTTTTACTGCCACCCGAACCCGGTCCGGCAGGGAACATGGTGTCACCAATACGCACGGTGATGTCTGTTGCTTGCAAACCGAACTCTTCCGCGACTACCTGGGCCAGTACCGTGCGAATGCCAGTACCAATATCCTGGACGCTTGACCTTACCTCCACCGAGCCATCGCGCAAAACTCGCACTTCGCAGGACGAATCCATTTCAACAATGCGGGGCCAAAAAGACTGTGCCATGCCGATGCCACGTTTAATCGATCCAGAGTCGGCACCGGGCGCGTGTCGTCGGCTCCAACCAATGCGCTCGGCTCCGATACGCCGTTGTTCCCGACGCGTCGAACTTTCATCAATTTTGTCACGCAGTGCTAACGGGTCTATTTCGATCCGTTCGGCAAGTTCATCAATCAGTTGCTCAAGGGCAAAAGCACCTTGGGGATTACCGGGTGCGCGAAAGGCAGCGCCGGGTCCAGCATGGATCAGAACGTCGTACTGTTCTGAATCGAAGTTTGGGCATTTATACATCACCTGTGCGATATTGCCAACACCTGCCCCCAATCCAACACCCGCGGTCCCGTAGGCACTCAAACTGATGGCGGTTAGGGTTCCGTCACGCTTTGCTCCAATGCGTAGCCTCTGCATCGTGGCTGGACGATTTCCAACTGCGATATGCTCCTCTTTGCGATCGAGCATCAGACGCACGGGAGCACCCGCCTTTTGGGAGAGGTAGGTTGCGGCAGCACCGTAATTGCCCGCGCCGAATTTGGCACCAAAGCCGCCACCCATAAATTCTGTAATCACGCGCACGCGACTCTTCGGCAACTTGAACAAGTCTGCTAGGTCGTTACGCACCCCTGCAGTGTCCTGTGTGGAGATATAAACTGTCAAGCCTTCCGGCTTCCAATCAGCTACGATGCCATGTGTTTCCAAAGCAGAATGGGTCTGTACTTGCGTGCGAAATTCCCCTTCGACAGTCACTTCTGCTTCAGCAAACCCTTGTTTAACGTCGCCACGGGAACCACCGAACAGATTTTCTTTCACTGGTCCGCGCACGTTGCCACGTTGCGGTAAGCCCTTGGGCGCTCCACCACCCCCTCCCGTGCCAGCTTGCTCTGTTGGTCCAGTGAAAACTAGGGGCGCATTGGGTTGCCGTGCGGCTTCTAGATCGGCAACAAAGGGCAATTGCTCATAGTCAACGCGGATCAACTGCACTGCTTCCGCAGCCGCATCTGGTGTTGCTGCAGCCACGGCAGCAATCGGCTGACCGACAAAGCGAATGAGCGGTAGTTGCCCAGTTTTGACAGGTTCGGGATTGCGCTCAGTTGCGCCACCTACCACCCTGTCAAGGATATGCACGGCACGCACTCCAGGATAACGCTCTGCGGCACTCGTATCAATCGAACGAATACGGGCGTGGGGGTAAGGAGATCGCAACATTTTTCCGTATAGCATACCGGGCAAGCGTACATCTGATGTGTAACGCGCTGCTCCTGTCACCTTCAGACGGGCATCCAAACGTTGGATTGGCTTACCGATTACGGAGAGATCGGCGTTGGGTGGCAGTGGTGGCGGCTCATCTGGCGGAATCTCGCGCTGAACCTGACTCATGTTCACACCAGGGATACCGATGGCAAGGGTCGTCGTCCTTCGTCCTGTAAATGAGCTGGATTGGGCTTGGCTTTTTGCGGTTGCTTCTGCAACGGTTGCAGCGATCGCAGAAGCCATGAAGATGACATAACGCTTTCTATTTTTGAGCTTGCGATTGGGAGCCATGTGCTTAACTCCTTGTGCCTTGAATAGATTTGGCAGCCGCAAGGGTTGCTTCAAAAACTTTGGGATAGGTACCGCACCGGCATAAATTGCCGCTTGTTGCCGCCTTGACATCCTCAAGTGTTGGGTTTGAATTCCTTGCTAGCAGCGCCGCGCAGCTCATCACCATCCCTGGGGTACAATAACCGCATTGCTGGGCGTCGTACTCAATGAATGCTGCTTGTACCGGATGTAAATTTTCTCCTTTAGCGAGTCCTTCGATGGTGGTAATGGCGCGATCTCCCACATCAATTGCCAGCATCATACACGAGCAAACAGGTGTTGAATCCAACCAGACTGTGCAGGCTGAACAGGAACCGCGATCGCAAACAATTTTCGTGCCTGTCAACCCCAGGTCGAAGCGCAGCGCTTCGGCGAGGGTAGTACGGGGTTCGAGTTCAACACGACGTTCCGTACCATTAATGCGTAATTTTATCGCTGTGCGTCCCGGACCAACAAAGTTAGACGGTGCCGCTGCTGCTTCTTGAGTATTAATCAAACCAGAATCTAAAATAGCCGCACTAGCTACGGTGAGACTTGCTCGTTTGAAAAATCCACGACGAGAAACACCGTTTTGTGCTGCATTATCAGGCTTGTCTTTTTTTGTCATAGTTATTCCGTGCAATTCAATTATTGATTGCGTGTTAAACCAGTTATTTTCTTGACTGATGCCCACTTTGAGAATTGCTATATCTTACTGTTTTCATTATCACAGATGTTTGTGACAAAATAATGACAGTTGTTAATTAAATTAGGTGGGCAACAAGAAATATAACTTACGTTGACATTCATTAGTCATTAGTTCTTTGCTCAAGACAACTCTCTTGAAGATGAAAGCCTGGGTTTTCAGAATACCAAGTTACTGATTCATGAATGTTTGGTACAGATAGTGCTACATGAAAAACTGTATAAAGTGCTTAATTTTTTTGTCTTGGTTGTAAAGTGCTTAATTTTTTTGTCTTGGTTGTAAAGTGCTTAATTTTTTTTGTCTTGGTTGTAAAGTGCTTAATTTTTTGTCTTAGTTGTAAAGTGCTTAATTTTTTGTCTTGGTTGTAAAGTGCTTAATTTTTGTCTTGGTTGTTTTGTTTTAGATTTTGTGCTTGTATGGAACTAACTAAGGCAACTCTGATGAATATTGCAGTCGCAGGCACGCGAAAAGTTTTTATATTTTTCCTCTTGGAAAACTGCATTTCTATATGTTTTTTCAAGCGTTCGGTTTAGTTTACAGGTACAGAAGTGAATTTGTCAATCTACTACCATTACAACCACCCGAGTATCTACATTTAGCACTTGCACTCCTTGGGGCAAAGCGGTCATTGGCACTTTCCAATGGGAGTGACCGCAGATAACTAATAAATCACTACTCTTCAGCAATTCTGCGCGGATAGACTGATTGCCGGGAAATTTAGCTTCTATGTCATTAGGTCCTTCATGTAATATAAAAATATCTGGTGATTCCTTAAGGAGTTCCTTAATCAGTTTTCTAAAATCTTTTTCTGCGCGACGGAAAGGCTTGGTTGCCTTGCCAATAATGCCTGAAATTCCAGCAATACGAAGCCCATCAAGACAGACGATACTACCATCTAGATAATGTATACCTCTGCCTTGTTGAAAAGCTCTCATTTCCTGCTGTGTCCTCCCAAAACTATCGTGATTACCCCCTACCCCTGCAATCCAACGAAAACTCTGACGAAACGCTTGCCACACTTCACGGACATCACCTACACCACCACGCTTGTCTATTTTTGCGTAAAAATCCCCAGCTAAAATAATGCCTGTTGCTTTTGGTGAAGGAATTTTTCCTAAATCAGCCAACTTTTCTAATTCTTCATTCACAAGATAACCAAGAAGGCGTTGATTTTTTTGATCGATCCCCTGTAAGTCACTTGTAGCAATAATTGCCTCTAACCCATCTGGAAGCGAATCAACTTTTGCTAATAAAACAGGCAAAATTCTATTAACCACACCAACACCACTAGGAGCGTGGGTAATAAATGGTATGTGATGAATAAATTGGTCGGAAATAGAGAGGATTCGCATTTTTTATTGGATATCCATAGATATCTTATGCCCAGCTATGTGATGGCTTGACAAATTTATGTGAGATCCATACATATTCTAAAATCCTCATATATTATGTGTTTTGTCTATGAGTTGTTACAGATGTTTGTAAAGTTTTATTTTTAGAAAAACTCAGACTACCGTTTACTGGTCAAGCAAATACAAAAATCTATCTTAGTATAGATTTTTTTGTTTAAAAATGTATACAATAAAGTTTTTTCAATAAATTCAGCAATTCGATGAGCTAGAAGATACCTGAGTTCTGCGTAGTTGGGGATCTTACTAACGTTTATGTTTCCCATAAGTTATCGGATTTGGCAAAAGGATGAAATTAAGACGCTTTTACTGGAAGCTTTATAAAGCTTTACAATAGTAGCCTTATTTCTGCCAATATGTAGGAGTTACTTAAAATGAGATGGTTTTGTTAAGCTTGTTCAGCAATTTAAGTAATTCTACGGAACTTATTTATGAAGTTATCGCGAAAATTTTAAGGATAAAAAAATGTAACGAGCGATCGCGATTTTTCTTAAGTTTTTTTTAACCGATTTCTAAGTAATTATACGGTGTTATATTCGGAAATTCGTGTGAAAATTTTACAATATGGGTGAAGATTCAAAGTTTACTAATGTTTGCGTGAAGTCACATAGACAAACAAGAACATTAATAAGCAAAACATCACTCATATCAAAAGTAAATCCTTTAAAAATAAGCAATATAAACAATATGAGAATTATGGGTATTCCTGGAAAATTAGAAAGGTTCCAGATTACAACCGGAACCTTTTCTCTCCACTTTAGTGACAAAAAAATTAGCCTTTTTGCATTCTTAATAGGAGGGTTTTTTCTGCTGGGCTGGATATATAACATTCCCGTGTTTAAAAGTATTGCTTTTGGAATACCCACATTAATTGGCTGTATGTTAGTTGGAGCTTTTTTAGGGCTGTGCTATGCAGTCAGGCTAGCGATAAATGGAAATAGTGCGGGTAGTGTCATGGCGCGGAAACTCCTACCTGTGGCACTCTTCTTGCCGATTTTAATAAAAAGTATATGTGCGTTAAGCTACCACGATTCTGGCTATGCTGCAGAATTCAAATTTATGATAGAAAGTGTTTTAGATATCATTGCGTTTTTAGGATTCATTTGCTGGAATGCACATTATCTGGACAATATTGAGAAATATCATTCTCAAGCAGAACAAGCACTGCAACGGCTAAACACAGAGTTAAAACAACGACTGGAGGAGTGCAGTATTCAGCTTAAGGTCTGTCAAGAACAGTTCTACCATGCCATTCTTACTGAACGAACATCAGCAGATGAAGTGCTAAAACAAGCATATGCAGAACTAGAGATGCGTGTCAAGGAGAGGACTGCCCAACTTCATAGAGCCAATATCAAGCTACGACACTTAGCTAGTGTAGATTATTTAACTCAAGTTGCCAATCGCCGTCAGTTCGATCGCTACCTCAACCAACAGTGGCAACAGCTAGAACAGGAGCAAAAGCCTTTATCTTTAATTATGTGCGACATTGATTATTTTAAACTCTACAATGACTGCTACGGTCATCAAGCAGGCGATGGGTGCTTAACGCAAGTGGCTCATGTTATTAGCGAAGTTGTCAAGGGCTATACTCGTTTAGTCGCTCGCTATGGCGGTGAAGAATTTGCTGTCATTTTACCAAATACAAATTCTTCTGAAGCCGTTCATATCGCCAAACAAATCCAGGTAAAAATTGCACGAGCTAAAATTGCTCACATGGCTTCTCCAATCAGTAGGTACTTAACATTGAGCATAGGGGTTGCTACCACAATTCCCAACTCAGAATCCTTTTCTAAAAGCCTAATAGAAACTGCTGATGAAGCGCTTTATTCAGCTAAGGAACAAGGTCGGAACAGGTACTGTGTATTGAGTGCTTGATCGTACAACAATAAGTATGCCACAAGCTATAATTAATGTATAAAATATAACTTTTTATTAAATAGACAATCTTCCCAGCAATATTCTCCATAATTGCTACTTGCAGATAATGTAAGAAAAACTCAAAGCTAGTTAGGATATATCCTGTCTACTTATTTAGATATGGACATCTAGTCACTCACAGGGGACTACCAAAAATGTCAAAACAGCTGGGCAAAAAAATCGCACCCGTACCAATGTCAACCAACATTGGAGTTGTCGATTTAATCGATAATTACTTTACGGCATACAACTCGGCGCGATTGCGGGAAATATGTCATCTACTGAGTCGGGATGTACTCCAAGAAGGTGTGACGGTAGGAGTGAGCCTTTCCGGTGCGATGACACCAGCAGGATATGGAGTTTCTGTGCTAGCACCGCTTATCCGCAATGGTTTCATTGATTGGATGATTAGCACTGGTGCTAACCTTTACCACGATATGCACTATGGTTTGGGTTTTGAATTATTTGCTGGAAATCCATTTTTGAATGATGTGAAACTGCGCCAGGAAGGCACCATCCGTATTTATGACATTATCTTTAGCTATGATGTCCTGCTAGAAACAGATGCTTTCATCCGTAAGATTTTACAAGCACCAGCCTTCCAAAAACGGATGGGAACAGCAGAGTTTCACAATTTGCTGGGCAAATATGTTCGAGAAGTAGAAAAGCAAGTCGGGGTGAAAAATTCCAGTTTGCTGGCTACAGCTTATGAATGTGGTGTACCTATATACACATCCTCACCTGGTGATAGCTCTATAGGAATGAACGTTGCAGCTTTGTCGTTAGAAGGTTCTCAACTGATACTAGATCCTTCAATTGATGTCAATGAGACGGCAGCGATTGCCTACTATTCGCGAGAATCAGGAGGTAAGAGTGCAGCTTTTATTATTGGTGGTGGTAGTCCGAAAAACTTTTTGCTACAAACTCAACCACAAATTCATGAGGTCTTGGGATTAGAAGAACGGGGACACGATTTTTTTGTACAGTTTACTGATGCTCGTCCAGATACCGGAGGTCTGTCTGGAGCAACACCTTCTGAAGCTGTTAGTTGGGGTAAGGTTGACCCGGAAGAGTTACCCAGCACTATTGTTTGTTACACTGACAGCACTATTGCTTTGCCAATAGTCACTGCTTATGTTTTGAATCAGTGCCAACCACGCATCTTAAAGCGGTTGTACGATCGGCGAGAAAAAATGTTAGAGCAACTGCGGCAAGAATATCTAACAGCCAAATCTCAATCACCGTCGCAAATTCCAGTAGCTGTCACTGAAAGTGGTGCTCAAGAAGCTGCAACCTATCCTGTAGGTCGGCTGATTCCCAATACCGGAGGTGGGCAGTAGAAATTGATGGTAGTTAGTAGTTAGTAGTTGGTAATTGGTAGTTGGTAGCTACCACTAATCACTATCGACCAACCACTAACCACTATCCACTATCCACTCCTCAGTGTCGTCCAATCAGCAAATAAGTTGTCATCTTACCTTTGCCTTTGATTTCAATTTCACCCCGCTTTTTAAAGGTAAATTCGTTACGCAATCGTTGATATGTAGCTTTAGTAACCTGAATTTTGCCAGCCAAACCTTGAGATTCCATACGGTGGGCAATATTTACCGTATCTCCCCAAAGGTCATATGTCACTTTTTTCAGACCAATAACTCCTGCTACCACAGGTCCGCTATGGATTCCAATACGAATGCTAAAGTTTTGGTTGTTCTCAGAGTTAAACTGGGCGATCGCTGTTAGCATATCTAGTGCCATACTAGCGATTGCTTGGGCGTGATTTGGGCATCGCACGGGTAAACCGCCAACGACCATGTAAGCATCACCAATAGTCTTGATTTTCTCCAAACCATATTGCTCGGTGAGGCGATCGAACATTGAGAAAATTTGATTGAGTATATTGACAAGCTGAATAGCACTGATTTGAGAGGCAATTTCAGTAAAACCCACGATATCAGCAAACAGAACTGTGACATCAGTAAAGTGTTCTGCAATTGTACCTGGTTCTTCTTTTAAACGATTGAAAATAACTTCTGGCAAAATATTAAGCAACAGCCGCTCTGTTTGTTCTTGTTGATGGCGCAAAGTTTCTTCTACGGCAACACGCTCAGTCACATTACGAAAAATACCACGAAGAGCAACGGGTTTTCCCTTAACAAATTTACAGTTAATGTTTCCTTCTACAAAAATTTTTTGCCGATTCTTAGAAACCAATGTCATGGTCACTTGTTCAAGTTTTTCTCCTGACATCAACCGATAAAATAAATGCCGACACTGCTCTCGAAAATCAGGATGGATAATGTTAAAAAAATTTATTTGCGTAATCTCTGAGGGTGAATAGCCTAAAGTTTGAATCCATGCGTTATTAACATACTCAAAATGACCATAAGGAGTGACAGATTGAATTAGTTCATTAGCATTTTCAAATAAGTCTCGATATCGTTCTTCTCTTTCTACAAGTGCTTCTTCTACCAACTTAGTTTTGATAAACTGGGAAATTTGATGACCGATAGAAACTAACGTTTGCAGTAAATCAGCATCTTTTGATTGTATATCCCGACTTAAAAAAACCATTACACCCAAAATTACGCCATCATCCAAAATGGGAAAACCAAATGCTGATTGCAATCCTGCTTCGGCAGCTGGTTCCCTTCGCCTGTCCTGTGCTGGTTCCCTTTGAGATACTTCGTTTTCACTACAAAAAGATAGCTGCTTTACGCCATCTTCCAATTTTCCAAAGTTTTCATCTTGTGTTATGTTTTTGCTCCAAAGAGGCAATTTTGTTGACCAGATTCGACCGGGAAAACCAGTACCGGGGGTATAAGTCGTTTGCCAAGTGATTGCCTTAAACTCTCGGACTGTCACTATTCGACTTGACCACATTTCTACACATCTCAGTACTGGATAAATACACTCTTGCTGTACTGATGGTGCAATGTACTCATTTGTTGTCCAAAGTTCCCCCAAATCCCATTCCAGACATTCACAAATTGCTTGTAAAATTTTGGGAATAGCCTGCTTTATACTTCTTGATTCTGATAGTATGCGAGTTATGGCATACTGGATACCAGCACGTTGTTGTCTTTTCCTTTGAATAGTAATATCTCTACCAATATAAACAATATCTACTAAACCATCTATTCTATTTTGAATAATTGAGCAAGAAAATGCTATCACCAGTTTTTCTTTTTCTTTATTTCGGCAAAGAATTTCTATAGATTGAAAATATTTTTTATATAAGAAATCATGCTGAATTGCTTTTTGAAATAATCTATTATCATCAAATATTAAAGATATTGATTGCTTGATGAGTTCTTGTTCTTTATAACCAAATAGCTCAACTGTAGCGCGATTAACTTTCTTAATTTTACCGGATTTAGTTGTCACTATTAAGGCTTCTGGCATTGAAGCGATCGCTTTCTCTATATAATTCCTATAGGTAAATAAAATACTTGATATCAGCTTTGTATTACTATTAGATCTTTGTTTGACTACCGTCTGTTTTGTAATATTTTCAAAGATGAGTATCAATTGATTTTTATGATTTTTTTCAAGATAATTTCTAATAATATAAACATCAAAATATAAAGAACCTTTTTTAGCAGAATATCTTTCAATAGCTTTCAATTCAAATAATTCCTGCTCTCCTTTTAAAATAGATATCAAAATATCTTCAAGCCCCATAAATTCAGGAAAGCCCAGACGGATATCTTTTCCTAACATGACCTCTTTGGAACAAGTAGCAAATTGTTGCACTTGCTCAGATGCATACAGAATACGGAAATTGCTATCTAAATCTATACGTTCAAACTTACGTATGGCTTTGTATCTTTTGAAAATCTGATTGAGTGCCTGATATTTCATGTTTGTACAGAGAGGGTAATGGGTGATTGAGGGATAACTCCTAACTCCTGCACGGGCAAACAAATGCTCGCCCCTACTCCTGCTCAAGACTTGGCACCACTAATGATTTTTCTAGCTATTTTTTCAGAAACTTTATCAACAAGTACACTTTATCACAGGATGAATTAGAGTTGCGTGTGCGACTTCCAATTCACCATATCTGCAATTTTTTAGAAATACTCAACATAATTTTAATGCTGAACTGCTGTTGTATAGGGCTATGACCCCTAAATCTATAATACTTATAGTGGTAGATTTAAAAATATATCCAATGGGGGATTTACTTCACAGAAAAAAATTTCTGCTTTATATTATGTTCGACTGATTACCTACGATACACGAGTTCTACCGCATCCGCCTGAGGGCACCCTCCCTCACAAGGGTAGGTTTTTTACAGACGAGGTTAGAATAGGGAGAGACAGAGCAGACAAGGAAGGAAAGTGGACAAGGAAGAAGAACAAGGAAAATTAAAACTCATGAAGATTTAGCAATCTATCAAAAAGCGTTTGATGCAGCGATGACAATTTTTGATTTATCAAAAAAGTTCCCTGTGGGGGCACCACAACTAGAGACTTTGCCTGTATTCTTCTAACAGTTCCGGAATGCAATCGTATCCATCTACGCCAATCAAAGGAATGATTTTAGAACGATTTTGTTGTAATAATCGCCCAAATTCTTCCGCTCCTCTTTGACCCTGTAAAACTGTAAGCAACCCTGCTGTTTTTCGCCACTCATTTGAAGCAATTTGATTCAACAAATACATTCCCAAACAACCAGCATAAACTGTTTGTTCGAGATTTTGCAGTTGATAATAAACTTCAGCTAAATTAGCTAAATTTAAAGCTTGGAGATATAAATCACCAGAAATTTGCGCTGTTTGACAGCCGCTTTCTAAATGTTTAATCGCTTCCTGTTGTTGTCCAATAACTAGGTAAGCTATGCCTAAACTACTGAAACATAAAGCTCTACTTTGAAGGTCACCTAGTCGTTCTGATAATGCTAAGCCTTGTTGCAGATAGTTAATTGCCATTTCATATGTTTCTGGTTCTGTTTGTTCCATCTGCTGTGCTTGCATGACTTCACTATATCCTAAATTCACTAGAGCATTTGCTTCGCCAGTACGATCTCCTGTCTGACGGCTCATAATCAATGCACGTTGGCTGTAATTGATTGCTTCACCATACATTTTTTCATCAACGCAAGTACGGCTGAGGTGATTGAGGTTGGCAATTTCACAGGGGCGGTCACCTGCATTGCGGGCTATCTCCAGTGCTGAAGCGTGAAACTCGGCTGCGCGACGATATTGACCCAAAGCACGCTGAGAGTAACCTAACAGCGTCAAAATTCTTGCTTTTTCTTGGGTTCCTTCTACTTGTCTTAATGGTTCGTTGAGATAATCCAGTGCATTCCGCAAAGAGTTCCCGGAGAAAGAAGCAAAAATTCCTCCGTACAAAGGAAAATAGGGACGCTGTGCAAAAGTTCGCAAAATCTGGAGCATGGCTTGATGACAAGCTGTGCTATACACCGAAGCACTGCCACTAAAACCACTGGCGAGTAGGCTCCAAATGACTGCAAAGGTTAAGTAAGTTGAAATCGATAGCTTTGACCCAGCTTTGACATTGTAGGGTTGTTGGTCAAACCAATTCACTAACCCTCTTTGCAAATACTGTAAAATAACAGCAATCTCCACCCAATCACTGAGGTTCATATCGGATTTTTGTTGGGCAAATTCAATGGCAGATTGCTCAGAAGCTAGGGTGCGAAACAGTACTTGGGGTATCTCGCTATTCACCTGCTTTGCCCAAGTTGCCCAAGGACCGCTTTCTTCCGGTAATCCTCCAAATCCCAGTGTTCCTCGGCTTTGCTCGTACATCCAACTGACTAAATGGTCTTGCAACCGTTGCCAAGAAGCCACGCCACGGGTAATACCTTCTGCTATTTGCTGGTAATCAGAATCTGCTTGAGCAAATTGCTGTAAGGATTTTGAGATTTGTTGAATTTGCGGTAATGTTAATGGGTTTTTCCGGTTAGGGTCGGTGACACGCAAGAATGCAGCTAGACGCCCGTTTGATTCAGTCGAAGTAATTTCTTTGATTGCTGAGATAATTGCTTCTGCCGCCTTAGTTTGCTGTTCAGCCCGTTGCCATTGACTTTGAATCGTTTTTATTGCTCTAAGAGAGCGGGTTGCTTTGGCATGCTTGAGTTCGTCTTTTTCTGTATCCACTTGTTGCTGGGTAGAATTGAGGCGATCGCTCAAAGCCAGCTCAAAGATTTCACCTGTATCTGCGGTCACACCTTTTAGTAACATTTGATACACCTGCTCTTGAGAGCTAATCTTTCCCTTGAGAGTGTTTTGGACAATTTCGTCGATTAAGGCGAGATACTTTTCACGCAATGGCAGAGAATCGGACACTGTAGCAACCTGAAAGCATTATGTTCATTCTAATTGTTGTTCCGTCAAAGATGCACAAAAGTAGACCTGAATCGCCATTACATGCGCCCTGCGAGGTTAGCAATTACAGCTGCTAACTTGGCTGGATTCACTGGCTTGGGAACGTGAAGTTGAAAACCAGCAAGTAGTGCTTGAGTGCGGTCTTCTGCTCTAGCATATGCTGTTAGGGCCACAGCAGGAGTTCTCCCACCTTTTTCTTCGTCTAACGCCCTGACTTTACGAATCAATGAATAGCCATCTTCTTGTGGCATACCAATATCGCTCACCAGTACATCTGGTTGAAATTGTTGCAGGGCAATCAGTGCCTCTGTTACAGTGGCAACTGCCATGACGTTTGCTTCATATTGCCCCAGTACTGTGGTAATTATCTGACGGGCGTCTGGTTCATCATCTACGACTAACACCCGCAAACCTTCCAACTTCAAGTTACTCGTTTGAGCTACTTGAACTTCAACTGTGGATGACAACTGTTGTGGTTCGCTGAGTTCTACAGTTGTGACCTTTATTGGCAAACTGACAATGAACGTTGCTCCCTGTCCAATTCCCGCGCTTTCGGCACGAACTGTACCACCATGTAATTCTACCAAATGTCTGACGATTGCCAAACCCAATCCCAGCCCCCCATGCGATCGCGTACTTGAACTATCAGCTTGACGGAAGCGTTCAAACACATAGGGGAGAAATTCCGGTGCAATTCCTTCTCCAGTATCAGTTACCTGTAGTAGTGCTGAATGTCCATCTGTAAATTCAGTACTCGTTGATAATCTCACATAAACTCGACCACCCCGAGGTGTAAACTTGACAGCGTTGGAAAGTAAATTCCACACAATCTGTTGCAAGCGGTTGATATCACCTAAAACAACGCCAACAGAGGAGTCTAGAAAGGTTTCGATAGTAATTTCTTTAGCATTAGCAGCTGAATTGACTGTCTCAATTGCTGAAAGCACAACTGGTGCAACTTGAATGGGACGGACTTCCAAGCACAGTTTGCCTGTAATAATTCGCGAAACGTCCAAAACATCCTCAATCAGTGTCGCCAGTAACTTGGTATTGCGGTCAATTGTCTCTAGCGCCCGATTCGTGGTACTCTCATTAAATTTCCGAGTTGTGAGTAACTGCGTCCACCCCAAGATCGCGTTGAGGGGGGTGCGGAGTTCGTGGGAAAGAGTAGCTAAAAACTCATCTTTCATGCGGTTTGCTGCTTCTGCCTTTTCTGCCAATTGGCGAAACCGTTCTTCGCTTTGTTTTAGCGCAAGTTCTGCCTGCTTGCGCTTTGTAATATCTTTGATGAGGGCAACAAATCCCACAACCTCTGCCTTAGAACTGAACTGGGGAACGTAAGAGACATTGACATAACGGATTTTGCCATCTTGGTATGGTAATTTGGTCTCGTAGGTTACGTGCTCTCCTGATAACACGGCTTCCACGTATGGACGAATCGATTCATACACTGACTCTCCCACAACTTCTTTGATATGCTTGCCATTAATGTCTGAAGCGGAAATTCCGTGCCATTCTTCATATCCTTTATTATTGAACCGATATCGTTGTTGGGCATCAACGTAAGAAATTAAAGCGGGCACAGCATCTGTAATGAGGAGGCGCAACGCTTCTTCTGCTTGTTTGCGTTCGCTCAAATCCACAACAAAACCAATAATTCGCTCTCGATTGCTTTCCAACAATGCAGAAACCTTCAACACAGGGACGCGTCTGCCATCTTGACAAAGATACTCTTTTTCAAAAGGGGCACACGCTCCTCTTTCTCTAAGTTCTTGAATAGATCGCTGTGTCACCTCAAAATATTCTGGTGGTGTCAGATCGCGCCATTGCATTTGTCCTGAAAGCAGTTCTTCCCGCGTGTAACCCACCATTCGTAAAAACGCGTCGTTAGCTTCAACGATTCCACCGTTGATATCGGCTACAATTACCCCAATGATGTTGGATTCTGCTAAACATCCAAAGCGTGCCTCACTCGATCGCAAATGCTGCAAGCTTATCTCCAAGTGACGCTTTGCAGTACGTAACCCTGAGTTTAGCGAGCTTATTAGTATTCCCACAAGCACAAACACCACCAACCTTAGGATGTCGTCTAGATTAAAAAATAAGAGTGAATATTTTGGTTCTATTAAAAAGTAAGCGATCGCTAAACTTGACAAAGTAGTGGCTAATAACCCTGCTTCCATCCCACCGTACCAAGTACTTACTGCCACAGCAGCAAAAAATAGTTGGAATAAGGTTGGTGTTAACAACGACTCTAGCATTAGTGTCAGTATTAATGCGCTACCTACAGCGAAGGTGGCAACAACGTAAGGTGCAAGAAGAGGGCGAAGTCTTTTCAACGTCGATTCTCCGCGTCTTGTTAATAGTTTCAGCGACTGTTTCATAATTCAGGTAACGCGATGACTTCTGACCTAATTCAGCATAAGGCAAGCTTATTCAACCAAAAGTACTTTCCCTACTGGTACGAGCCACTATTTTTGTATAAATCTTAGCAACACTTTTGCTTAATTTTTTTTGTTTTTTCATAATTTTTGTCAAAATTTTTATTATTTCTTAATTTCTGCTTTTTCCAGTCAAGATGTCATCATTTTTCCTTTGACCGTAATTAAACCTCATTTTTCTAACCTGAACCGATCTTTGAATGCTCATAGGTGGCTTCACCAACTTGCAAGGGGGCTGCTATTCCGTAGGGTTCTATTGTTTGAGTTTCACAGCGATCGTTTCCGGTAAAATATCTAGAAAAAGTAGGGAAAAAAGCAAGATGGGTCGCATCCCAACATTGACCTTCGATCGGGGCACATTAATTTTGCATCCACCACCTCGGGGCAAAGCTTGGATGGATTTTGCAACTTGGGATGACAGGGTGGAAAAATTCCGCATTCAAGCTATTCAGTATCGTCCTTTGGTGGAAGCACTGCAAGCAGAAAATACAACCTTTATCGACGAAGCTAAGGCATTCTATCCAATAGAGTTAGTTCCAAGCCTGGAAATGGAACCCTACCCCCACCAAAGCGAGGCGCTAGCAGCTTGGAAACTCGCAGGAAGACAAGGAGTTGTCGTACTTCCAACAGCAGCGGGCAAGACTTATCTGGCGCAAATGGCAATGCAATCAACTCCCCGCACAACGTTGATTGTTGTACCAACACTGGATTTAATGCACCAGTGGTATGCTCACCTAAAAGCAGCTTTTCCCGATGCTGAGGTGGGATTGTTGGGGGGTGGTTCGCGGGATAAAACACCCATTCTTGTGGCAACTTACGATAGCGCGGCGATTCATGCAGAAACACTTGGGGATCGCTATGCTTTACTCATTTTTGATGAATGTCATCATTTGCCAACAGATTTTAATCGGGTGATTGCTGAATATGCAATCGCACCCTACCGTCTGGGGCTATCTGCCACACCCGAACGTACTGATGGCAAGCACGCTGACTTAAATATTTTGATAGGACAGGAAGTCTATCGCAAAAGGGCTGAGGAACTCGCGGGGAAAGCGTTAGCAGAACACGAAATTAGACAAATCAAAGTCAAACTTTCGCAACAGGAACGAGAAAAGTACAATCAACTTCTTCAAACTCGCAATGATTTTTTGAAAGAATCTAAAATTTCTTTAGGTAGCATACAAGGTTGGCAACGATTCGTCCAAATGAGCGCTCGTTCTCAAGCAGGACGTAGGGCGATGTTAGCGCACCGTGAAGCCAAAGAAATAGCTTTGGGAACTGATGGAAAATTAAGGATTCTTACCGACTTATTGACGCAGCATTACCCGGAACGAGTTTTGGTGTTCACTGCTGATAATGCTACAGTTTATCGTATTTCCCAAGAATTGCTGATTCCAGCAATTACTCATCAAACCCCTGTGAAGGAACGCCATGAAATCTTAACCAAATTTCGGGAGGGAGAGTACAAAACTCTGGTTGCTTCCCACGTGTTAAATGAAGGTGTGGATGTACCGTCTGCTTCTGTTGCAATTATTTTATCAGGGACTGGTTCGGCACGGGAGTATATTCAACGGTTGGGAAGAGTTTTAAGAAAGGGTAAGGAAGGTAATAAGCAAGCAATTTTATATGAAGTTGTAGCAGAGGGTACGACAGAGGAGGGGACTTCTGCTAGGAGGCGAGGTGTTGAGAGGAAAAAAGAACCACAAAGGCGCGGAGGACACGGAGGAGACGAGAAACAGGGCAAAGGTAATTTGCAGGTTGTTTATGGCAGTGGTCAGGAAAAAAGTTATAAAGCCGCCGAACAGTTGGATTTAAATTATTCTATTGAGAAGAAATCACAGAAAAACTCAGATGAATACTGATAATATTTATATAATTACCTGATTCCATTTCGGTTCAATGCTACCAACAGATTTGTTAAGTTACAAACAAAATGGTGAGGAAATTATCCCAAAAAGATTGAAAATTGATGATAAGAATTTGGAGATAGCAACTGAGTTAGTTGGTTTTTTTGAAAAAGCGGTGGGTGCTTCTCAGGGTAAGCTTGAGCGTCAGCTGTTGGAGTTTGAAGGGGATACTCCAGATTACAGGATGAAGCGGGGTTTGGCTTATATCTTGAAAAGCAGTTTTTGTACGTTTGAGGTGGTTAGCCCTTTAGAACCTCAAATGTTACGGGAACGAGTGTTTGCACTCGCAGCAAAATCGGTTCCCAGTCGTGAGTTAACGGAAGTTACTTTGCAAACCATCGCTAATGAGTTAAGCCGTGAACTTGAACGCGAAGTCGTCATATCACAAGTTCGTGATGGATTGTATGCTGATTTGGCTGAAAATAAAATTTTGACTGCTTTTGATGCACCTAAGCCTCAGGATTTGTTACATCGCTACAATTTGTCTCAGGTGCAGGGGGTGTTTTATAAAGCAAGCCAATTGACAATCAATGCCCATCGCAATGTTCCGGGTCAATATAAGCTTTTGTTTCGATATCTCAAATTGTTTCAATTAATGTCTTATATAGAGGGGGATGCTGACCACGGGTTTACAATTACCATTGATGGTCCAACAAGTTTGTTTACTCCCAGTACGCGGTATGGTTTGGCAATAGCTAAACTCATACCTGCTTTACTCCATGTGACAAAATGGAGTCTTTCCTCTACGTTGCAAACTCGGGATGTTTATACAAATACCTGGAAAACAGGGCGTTTTACTCTCAATTCGGATTGCGGTTTGGTGACTCATTATCCTCCAGGGAAGCCATACGATAGTATGCTGGAGAATTCTTTTGCTGATAAGTGGGATTCATTGAAAACGGATTGGGTTTTGGAGCGCGAAGTTGATTTAATTCCCATTCCCGGAAGTGTGATGATTCCTGATTTTAGATTGGTTCATCCTGACGGGCGATCCTTTTTGTTGGAGATTGTCGGTTATTGGAGACCGGAATACTTACAAAAAAAGTTTTCACAGGTGCGGCGTGCTCAATGTCAGAATTTGATTTTGGCTATTTCCGAACGATTGAATTTGGAAAAAGCAGGAGTTAAGTTGCAGGATGTGCCTGCTAGGATTGTATGGTTTAAGGACAAGTTATTGCCGAAATCTATATTTGCTGTCATTGAATAAGCGATAGCTTCGCTACTGCCTTCGGCAGATCGCTAGAATCTTTAACTTTATTCCACACGACCAGATTGGCGCTGTCCTTCACCAACTATTAGATTGCATATTGAAGCTGAGTATCGATAGGCTTAGAATGAAAGATAAAAACATCAGTGGGCAAATTAGGAAGTTCTATCGCAATGACAAAAGCTGCTCCGAAACTCCTAACATTCGATGATTTTATTGCTCGGTATGGAGATAACGAGCGTTACGAATTGATTGACGGGGAACTCGTTGATATGGAACCAACTGGACCTCACGAAGAGGTAGCTGCTTTTGTCTTGCGAAAGGTTAATGTTGAGATAGATCGGCTGGGTGTCGATTGGTTTACACCTACCCGTTGTTTAATCAAACCTCTGGGAACTACAACAGCTTTCCGTCCTGACGTAGTGGTGCTAGACAAAGCAGCCATCGCTAATGAACCTTTGTGGCAAGATGAGCCTGTCATCACTTTAGGGGCTTCCGTCAAACTTGTCGTAGAAGTAGTCAGCACCAACTGGCAAAATGACTATGCCCGAAAAGTAGAAGATTACAGCACAATAGGTATCCCGGAATACTGGATCGTGGATTACTTGGGCTTAGGAGGTCGGGATTATATTGGTAACCCAAAGCAACCGACAGTATCAATTTACGGGTTATCAACGAGTGGAAATCAGTACCAGAAGCCAGCTCAATTTCGGGGCAGCGATCGCATTATCTCGTCCACATTCAAGGATTTACAGCTAACGGCTGAACAAATTTTTGCTACAGGGAATTAAGGCTTTATAACGTTCTCAATACTGTCTCCATTACTTGCTGGTCTTATTAAAATTTCAAATAAAGTTTTTTTGATTACAAGCTCCTTGTGTTTCAATCGAAATATTTTCAATGAAACTATTCAAAACCTCTTCAAGAGTTTCTGAGTCTGTTAAGGTTGGCTGTTTCGATAAAGTCATTGGCTTTCATCTTATGACTCGTATCCTTTATTTTTTTATGTTTTGAAGATTTTCTTACCATTTATAAATTTATCTTATGTATTATGTCTTTTTTACTACTTTTTTGTACTTAGAATTAAGTTAGCCTTCGCCCTTCAGAAAAACTTTGCGATTTACTGATGATAGCTTTATTTCCGCTGCGTTGTACTAGTAATCTACCCCTATGCACAGCATCACGCGATCGCACGTGTTATTTATTACCTATCCTCTGCCAATATTCCGCAACTCTTTTTTCCCACTTTTCCCAATACCCTTTCATTGCTTCTGGTTCAAATAAAAATATCTCAGCGTCCCTCTCTGGTATCGCTACAACCACCAATGCATGATTAATCTCAATGCCATAATCTCGATAATAATCGTTCACCGCTCCTAAGTAAGCTGTAAGTTGTAAAGGATACTCATACAGCCTCTCTACTGAACCTTTCGGTTTATCAGCTGTCTTCCACTCGCAAATGCAAGGTATACCTTTATAACTAGCAACACAATCCACTTTACCAGAATAGCTCTTGTGATAGTGAAATACTGAACCTTCCACCAGTCTGACTGTATCAATTTCTTCTAAAACAGGTCTTATACTTTCCCAATAAGGACGGCTGGCTTCAGGACAATCAAAGTCTTTTCCCAGTAGGTAACGTTCAATTTGTTTGTGGGTTTGAGTTCCCCGACGACTGGCGGTTGTAGAAATGCGGGTTGCTTCTTCTACGCCGACACGGGATTTCCAGTTGTTGAGCCTGTCACGTTCCTCTTGGGGTTTGGTGGCGTTCAATATAGTAGTTACACTCGGAAAGCGATTTCCCCGCTCGTCTAAATAATATTGTTTACCATTTTCCCGCACGCACTTGGCGTTAATTTGGGGCAGTAGTTGAATATCAGAGGGCATTGCTGGTTAATTTTTGTGTCGAAAGTTTACCGTGTATATCCTTCAAATAAGGGATCAGTGCGTAGCCAATACATTCGGCTAACCGAGGTGGTACAGCATTTCCAATTTGCCACATTGCTTTCTTCATGGAACCTGCAAAAAGAAATGTATCTGGAAATGTTTGTAATCTTGCCATTTCACGCGCTGAAATAACACGATTGAGATATGGGTGAATGTGAGTACCCCCGTGATTTTCTTTAACGGTCATACTTGGTAGCCCTTGATATTGACGCTTAAAAGCATCAACGTATTTATCGTATAAAGAGCCTCCTGGTGGAACTTTAGCGATTCTTTCCATATACTCGGGTGAATGGCGAGTCCACTCATGATTGATTTCTGGTATGGGGGTGTATTCTGGCAAATCAGCGATCGCGGACTCAATGGGTTTATATTGGGGAGGTAATAACTGAGCTTTTGGATAGGGGTTTGGCAAACCAAATCTGTTAGCAATAAAGATGGCTCGCGGGCGAATTTGCGGCACCCCATAGGCTGCAGATTCTAAAATTGCAACAGAAACATGAGGGTAGCCAATCCTAGCAAATTCCGCGCAAATTTCCTGTTTTACAGCCCCATTATTAATGGTAAGAATTCCCGGCACATTTTCCATGACCACGTACCAAGGTTGAATTTCTGAAACAACACGCACAAATTCTCGAAATAGGCGATTGCGAGGATCGTGAGGATTGCGTTTTCCAGCTACAGAAAAGCCTTGACATGGTGGTCCTCCTACCACAAGATGCACTTCAGGGAAATTGATTTCCGAGAGCCATTGTTTGGAATCGAATTTTTCGATATCCCCGCAGAAATGATGACATTGGGGAAAATTTCTTTTATGGGTTGAAGAAGCAATTTCATGCAATTCCACACTTGCTATTGGTTCAAATCCAGCTTGAACAAAACCCTGCGTCATTCCTCCCGCACCACAAAATAAATCTACAAATCTATAGTTATCTGCTGGTGCTGGTGGTGGAGAAATTTCTATGTATATTTTGTAGCGATCGCTTTCACAATTTTCTAGTTTTCTTTGAATACGTTCATAACGTCCAAGTTTGGCTTTTTTTGGTTTTTGTGCTGGAAGTTTCTCCTCTTCTAAAGAAAATAAAGACAGCTGCAATGGTTCCATTTTGGCTTTTTCAATAACTCTCAAATAACCGCCAAATTAAGACTGTTCGGCAAAGTTCTACATCGGTATTTTTCTACCAATAAGGAAGTTGCAGACAGTTTTCTTCTCCGCCTTAAGACAGATACTATGGCGAGCTTTAAAAATATGTATTCTACAATACTTTTTTTACTTTATTTTAGCTTAAAATAGGAGAAAAAACTGGCAATTTTTACAGTAGTTCCAGGTGTAAAGATTTAGAGCTTAGGTTAAGACAATGAGTAGTAAACTTATCGTTGCGTTTGCGGTTTTTGCAGGCACTTTTGGTGTATTGAGCACAGCTTACGGTCAATCTCCAAAGGCACCAGAATCCAACCGAGAAGGCTACACCATCAACGGTGGTTCCTTGACTGGTATAGATAATAGAACAGCGGAGAACGATTACGCAAGATTTTTTTCAGAAAAAAATTCGGGCAATAATTCTAGGGCAAACGTTCAAGTGGCTCCAACGGGTGTCATTCCACTAGGCGAGCGAGTTGAATTACGCCGTAGTGAAACCTTAACAACTCCAAACAATGTGATTTTTGATGGTAGAGAAGCTGTGGAAGTTCAGGTGACACCCAGGTAAAAATAATTGTCATCCCCACAGCGCGTTCTAGCAATACTTAACGAAAATTTTGCAAAATGCCAGACAGCAGTCGTGTCCTCCAGTTCCTTGGCATAAAATCCGAAAAACTGGAGGGATATTTATTAAGTGACAAGAAATATATTTGGTAGCAATTATCCCACGATAGCTAAGGATGGTACTCTTTTTATATGTTGCGCGAGTTTATCTCCTGTGAAAAGAATCCCACATGGGAAACTGCTCCGTAGTAGTGAACAGCTATCTACTCTCACAAGAGTTTACTCGCGCACTTAAAATAAAGGAGGGCAGAACGTGACTCGTGTAATTATTGTGCGCCACGGTCAAAGCACATATAACGCAGAAAAACGCATACAGGGACGCACTGATGTATCTAAGTTAACAGAGCAAGGTCGTATTGATTCGAGTAAAGTAGGCAAAGCCCTCGGAAATATAGTATTTAATGCAATATATAGCAGCCCTCTACAAAGAGCGAAAGACACTGTAGATACCATTTGCCGTGAATTAGCGCTTCATTCCAAACAATCTTCTATTCCCCAAGCTTCTGAGAAATTGTTGGAAATTGACCTTCCTTTATGGCAGGGAATGGTGACTGCTGAGGTCAAGGAGAAGTTTTCTGAAGACTACCGCACTTGGCAGGAAAGCCCCGACAAACTACAGATGCCAATTCCAGATGGTGAGGGGACAAAAAAATTTTTTCCTGTCTTAGCTTTGTACGAACAGGCACGACAGTTTTGGCAAGAGGTTTTGTCTCGCCACAAAGGTGAAACTATTCTGATTGTTGGGCATAACGGTATCAACCGTGCGTTGATTAGCACGGCGCTTTCCATACCCCCATCTCGCTACCACTCCATCCAACAATCTAACTGTGCCATCAGTGTACTCAATTTTTCTGGGGGATTGGGAGAACCAGTTCAACTAGAATCACTTAACCAAACTCAACATCTTGGAGACACGTTGCCTTCCCTCCGTCCCAATCATAAAGGAGTGCGATTGTTGCTAGTGCGTCATGGGGAAACCGAATGGAACCGCCAAACAAGATTTCAAGGTCAAATTGATGTTCCCTTGAATGACAATGGCAGACAGCAAGCACAAAAAGCTGCCCAATTTCTCAAAGATGTAGAAATTGATTTTGCCGTTAGCAGCACAATGCAGCGTCCGAAAGAAACTGCAGAAATTATCTTGCAGTTCCATTCCAATATCCAGTTGGACTTATATGATGGTTTGAGGGAAATTAGTCACGGGCTTTGGGAAGGAAAATTAGAAAAAGAAATAGAGCAAGAGTTTCCAGGAGAGTTACATCGCTGGCGTACCACACCAGCAGAAGTGCAAATGCCGGAAGGGGAAAATTTACAGCAAGTTTGGGATCGTGCTGTTGCATCATGGCAATCTATTGTGGGCACAGCATTGGCAAAAGGATTGAAAACCGTATTAGTTGTTGCTCACGACGCTACTAATAAAACCTTGCTTTGTCACATTCTCGGTTTGTCATCAGAACAATTCTGGAATTTTCGTCAGGGGAATGGTGCAGTTAGCGTTATAGACTACCCTCAGGGAGCAAATGGTCTACCAGTACTGCAAGCAATGAATATCACCACTCACCTAGGTGGAGGCATACTGGATAAAACAGCAGCTGGTGCATTGTAACTCCTGCATACAGTAAGCAACCTCTGAATTAAATTCGGAGGCTTTGGCTAGTCTAAGTAGTAGTTAAAGCCCCAGAAATGGGAGGCTCTCTTGAGCAAAACCATATGCCTACACAGAGAGCGATATCAGCTTGTAACTGCCCAATTGAAAGTAGAATGCAAAGCTACCCGGTATCAATCTATCTAAGGCGGTATGGGTGACGGCTAATAAGGAACGCCTGCGTCGCGTTTCCTCCTTAGTTTACAGACGCAAGGTTTCCACGCTCCCAGAGATTTTTAGATGAAAGCTAATAGCTAATAGCTAATAGATAAAATGACGAGTGAACTGCTACAACAAGTAAGGGTTATCGACCCTATTTCTGGAACTGACCGCATCACTGATGTGTTAATTGATGGTGGCGCGATCGCGATTGTTGCTGATAATATTTCTGATTTGCCCAGTGATACCCACATCAAGGATTGTCACGGTTTAGTTCTGGGACCGGGATTGGTGGATTTATACAGCCACTCTGGGGAACCAGGGTTTGAAGAAAGAGAAAGTCTCTTGTCCCTGATGCAAGCTGCGGCGGCTGGGGGATTTACAAGAATTAATCTACTACCCGATACCTCCCCAGCCATTGATAACCCTTCTGTAGTGGCAAAGTTGTTGCAAAAAAGCAGAATGGCAACGGATGGAAGAATAAACTCCTTTGCTCTTCCCCTCCTTAATGTGTGGGGTGCAATCACAAAGGAGTCTGCTGGCAAGCAAATGACAGAATTAGCAGATTTGGCAGCAGCAGGAGTGGTTGGTTTTACTGATGGTCAGCCTTGGCAGAATTTTGCCCTTGTGCGACGGGTGTTGGAATATCTCCAACCTTTGCACCAACCAGTCGCATTTTCGTGCTGTAACTTGGAGTTGAAAGGAAATGGTGTAGTGCGGGAAGGTTTAGATGCAATCCGCTTGGGGTTACCTTTTGTACCTGCAAGTGCTGAAACCTCTGCTATTGCAGCTTTACTGGAATTAACTGCAGCTACAGGCGTACCCATACATATTATGCGTGTTTCTACTGAGCGTAGCGTTGAGCTTATAGCCTCAGCAAAAGCCAGAGGTGTACCCGTTTCTGCTAGTACAACTTGGATGCATCTTTTATTAGATACACAAGCAGTTAAAAGCTACAACACAAGTCTTCGCTTAGAACCACCTTTAGGGAATCCCAAAGATGTAACAGCGTTGCGCCAAGGAGTAAGAACAAATGTCATAGATGCCATAGCCATTGACCACTCGCCTTATACCTATGAAGAAAAAACCGTTGCCTTTGCTGAAGCCCCACCAGGGGCGATTGGCTTTGAACTGGCTTTACCCTTTCTGTGGCAGCATTTAGTGGAAACAGGAGAATTTACAGCATTAGAATTGTGGGCAGCTTTAAGTACTCGTCCAGCAGATTGCTTGCAACAAAAACCAAGTGCAATCGCACCAGGACAACCAGTAGAAATGTCTTTATTCGACCCCCTGCAAAACTGGAAAGTTGACAAGCAAAATCTTTATACGCTTTCAACTAATACGCCTTGGTTGGGACAACAAGTTCAAGGTCGGATTGTCAGAACTTGGTGTTAATAGTTAGTGTTAAGAGAATGTAGAGACATTACTTACAACGTCTCTACAAAGGGATCGATAGGCAAAGTTTTTTCTTTGAGCAGGATTAAATATTGATTAGCAAAAAACTGTATTTACCTTGCTCAACTCAAACCAAGTGCGATCGCCAATAACTCCATCTACAGGCAATCCAGTACGCTTTTGCAAAGATTTTACCGCTGTTTCTGTTCCATTACCAAAGTCGCCATCAATAGCACCACTGTAATCGCCCGCGATCGCCAGTCTCTCCTGAACTTGCTTAACCAATTCTCCCTTGCTACCTTTTTTTAGAACAGGCATATCAACGGGTGCGCCTTTGAAAAGCGCCTGCCAAGTTTTATTGCCGACCACTCCATCTTCTTTGAGAAAAACTTTTCCTTGAAAGAAAATAACTGCATTTTTTGTCTTAGAACCAAATACGCCGTCAATAACTTCTTCACCAGGAAA
Organism: Scytonema sp. NUACC21; assembly: GCF_054684315.1. Classification (NCBI taxonomy): domain Bacteria; kingdom Bacillati; phylum Cyanobacteriota; class Cyanophyceae; order Nostocales; family Scytonemataceae; genus Scytonema; species Scytonema sp. NUACC21. The sequence goes on from NZ_BAAFZH010000107.1 coordinate 28,602, forward strand.
TACACAAGCACCATCGGGTCCAAGGGATACAAAAGCACCATATTGCAATAACAGCTTTTGTAGTTCTTTTACAGCATCACCTTTAGAACCTTCTTTTAGAACAGGCTTATTCAGTTGAGCAGAAGCGGTCACTTGATTATCAACAGTCATTGTTATTCCTTAATGTATTTCTATCCTCAAAATCACTGTTGAATTAACTCATTCCGCAAGAACATTTATAAAGAAATTCTTAATTTGAAGAATTCCCCAAATAACAGCTTCGAGTTCTTTATATCTATGTGCTGGCGCACACGCTTTGCTATCGCAGTTTAAAAATTCAATAACTTTGCTGTTAGCTTTGGTTCCACAAGTGTATTCGCGCACAGGATGCCAGAAGCCGCTACAGCTGGTACACCAATTCCGGGCATGGTACTATCACCTACACGATACAAACCCTGTATTGGCGTGTGGGGTCCCGGAAACATCCCCTTACCCGCTTCAATAGCTGGACCGTAGGTTCCACGATACCTTCGCACGTAATAAGCATGGGTTAAAGGCGTACCAATCAGTTCCAACACAATACGCTCTCTAATATCTGGGATAATTCGCTCCAAGGCACGATATAAAGTTTGTGCTTTCTCCTGCTTCTTTTGTTCGTAACCATCATTTCGCTCCCACCCGGTAAAAGGTTCCAAGGTGTAGGCGTGGACAACATGATGCCCTTCTGGGGCTAAAGTTCGATCCCAAACACTAGGAATTGATATCATACAGGTATTTCCCGGTACTGTAATATCCTTGCTAGCATCGCGAACAACAACATGATGCCCCGTTAAATTTTCCAACCCACTGGCTCGAATACCTAAGTGTAAATGCATAAAGCTATCAACAGTCGGTGTATTCAAAGCTGCTTTGAGGAAAGCAGGAGGTAAATCCTCAGGTCGCAACAGACGATCGTATGTGTCCCAAAGACTGGCATTGGAAATAACCACTGGTGCTTTCAGAGTTTCACCCGTTTTCAAACGTACACCGATAGCCTTAGTTAGAGACGCGTCATGGCGCGTCTCTACAAGAATTTGTTCAACATGATGACCTAGTAATAACTGACCACCCCAGCGTTCCAATCCCCGCACCAAAGCTTTGACAATTGCCCCACTTCCTCCCACAGGATACTCAACGCTACCGCAGGAACGTTCACCCAACATAAAAGCGACCTCTGGGACAATAGTGCCATGTGCTTTTAAACCGGATAACAAAAAACATTCCAAATCGATTAACTGTCTTACCCAGGAGTCTTTGATTGTTTCATCAATCACATTGCCTACAGACCCTTGCACAATGTGCAAAATTGGTAGCATTTTTAACAGTGATGGCAAGTAACGCACAATCAATAGGGGAACTAACTGCCAATCAGCCCTTAAAGCCAAGGTAGGAATACCTTTCATCGCCTCATACAAAGGCAACAAGCGTTCTTCAAAGCGCTTCCATTCTCTAGCACCTTGAAGCGTATTTTTAGCTATTTCCTTACAATAACGTTCAGCGTTACTATACACAGGAAAAGTACAATTTGGGAAGTGATAATGCCCGAGGGGGTCGTAACCTACAGTTTGTAAAGATTCGCCTAAAGCGTCAAGAACCTGTTTCACAGGATTTAAACTCTTGTCCCCGGTCAGACCACAGTAGAATGACGGGCCGGAATCAAATTCAAACCCCCGTCGTTTAAAGCTATGAGCAGCACCTCCTGGAACTGTATGACTTTCGCAAACTACGACCCGCTTACCGTAACGAGCAAGTAATGCAGCAGCAGTTAACCCACCAATACCACTACCAATGACTATGACATCAATATTTTGCATTTTTGTTATTTGTCCAGTGTCATTTGTCCAGTGTCCCTTGTCATTGGTCTTTTTTCAAATATCTAATGACTCTTGGCTTTTGACTCTTAATTTTTGACTTTTGACTTTTAACTAATGAGTGAACCATTGATCGAACTAAGAGGCGTTTCCAAGTCTTTTGGTAATAATAAGGTTTTAGATAACGTGGATTTGAAAATTTACCCAGGAGAAGCTTTGGGAATCATAGGTCCTAGCGGTACTGGTAAATCGACAATTTTACGAGTGATTGCTGGGTTGCTTCCTCCTGATGCTGGAGAAATCTATATTAAAGGAGTACGACGAGAGGGGTTAATTGAGGATGGCGCAGATCCAGTTGGTATCAGTATGGTTTTTCAGCAAGCAGCCTTGTTTGATTCTTTGACTGTAGAGGAGAATGTGGGGTTTCGGCTCTATCAAACCACAAAATTACCCCGTAACCGCATTCAAAAACTAGTTCGTGAAAAATTGGAAATGGTTGGGTTGGCGGACACAGCAGACCGCTATCCTGCAGAACTTTCTGGAGGTATGCGAAAACGGGTGAGTTTTGCCCGTGCTATTATGTCTAATCCCGATAACTCTAGAGACACTCCAGAAGTTTTACTGTACGATGAACCAACAGCCGGGCTCGATCCCATCGCTTCCACGGTGATAGAAGATTTAATCCGGCAGTTGCAATGTACACAAGGAGTCTGTAGCACTTACGCAATTGTCACCCACCAAGACAGCACTATTCGTCGCACGGCTGACAAGCTCGTGTTTCTCTATCACGGCAAAGTGCAATGGCAAGGTACAGTCGCTGAATTAGATATCACAGACAATCCTTTAATTAGACAATTTATGAGTGGCAGCGTTACTGGACCAATTCACGTTGTCGGCTAGAACAATTTTGGATTTTGGATTTTGGATTTTGGATTGAACACAAATTTAACATCTAAAATCTGTACATGAGGAGAAGAAAATGCGATCGCGAACATTTCGAGAAGGTTCTGTAGGATTGTTGCTCTTGCTGGGATTGGGGATGTTTGGGATAGTTATTCTATGGTTGAATAGAGTGACGGCGGCTCGCAATTCTTACAAAGCTATAGTTGAATTTGCCAATGCTGGTGGGATGCAACAAGGCGCACTGGTCAGGTATCGTGGTGTTGAGGTAGGTAGAATTTCAGGTATTAGACCGGGACCGAATAACGTTGATGTACAAATTGAAATTGTTAATGCCAACCTCATAATTCCCAGTGACGTGAAAGTTGAAGCTAATCAGACCGGGCTAATTAGCGAGAACGTTATTGACATCACACCAAGATCGCAGTTCCCCTTGGGCAATGTTGCCAAACCCTTAGATAAAAATTGCAATCCCCAGTTGATTGTTTGTAATGGTTCTCGGTTAAAAGGTCAAATAGGTATTAGTACAGATGAACTGATTCGCGCTACTACACAACTCACCACTGTATACTCTAACCCAGAATTTTATAGTAACGTTAATAAAGCTGTAGAAAACACTGCATTAGCGGCAGCCAATGTTGCTGAATTAACTCGAAACTTCAATATTCTGAGCAAAAGCTTACAACAACAAGTAAACAGCCTTTCGACAACTACTAGAACAGTTCAACAATCAGCAACTCTACTCACGGCATCAACCACTAGAACCTTAAATCAAATCAGCCGCACAGCCAATCAATTTGGTGGTACTGCTGGTGAATTTGGTGGTACCGCAAAGGAAATTCGTTTAACTGTCAATCAAGTGAATAAACTGGTTAACAACCTCGATACTCTGCTGACGAACAACCGTTCTTCGCTTGTTGCAGCATTAGATAATCTCAGCGCCACCAGTACCCAACTGCGACAGACAGTGAGCAGTCTATCACCGACTGTCAATCGCGTTACACAAGGTCAATTACTGCAAAACTTAGAAACTCTCTCGGTAAATGCCGCACAAGCCTCTGCTAATTTACGTGATGTTAGCAATGCCTTAAACAATCCTAATAATGTGTTGGTATTGCAACAAACCCTAGATTCTGCACGAGTGACATTTGAGAATACCCAGAAGATTACCTCTGATTTGGATGAATTGACTGGAGATCCTGCTTTTCGACAAAATCTCCGACAACTTGTTAATGGTTTGAGCAGTTTGGTATCTTCCACACAGCAGATGCAGCAGCAAGTGGAGGTCGCAAGTACCATAAACTCGGTCAAAGCAGCTATTCACGATATCAATGCTGCAACTTCCCCCAAAAGCACAAATCCACTGCATCCTAAGTTTGACATATCATCTACTGTCGATAAAAGCACGGACAAAAGATCCCTACCAACATCAGTTATCTTGACTTCTCCTACCTCAAAAACAGATGGGCAGCAGATTGTATTTAGTCAGGTTTTACCTACATCTGTGACAATCTCTACTCAAGAACCTCAACCAGTGACCACTTCCATCAATCTCCCTTCATCTCAAGAAAATCTCTTGAAACAACTCAGGCAACACCGTGAGGAACGGGAGAAGGGGGAGTAGGAAGTGGGGGTGCAGGGGGCAGGGGAAGCAAGGAACAAGGAAGAATAACTAAGGACTAAGGACTAAAAACTAATTCCAATCTTCTTCTTCCCGTTTGCCGCGACTCTTGTATATGCCTCCCTGGCTATGAATCAGGCGCGTTTTCTCAAACAGTTCTTCTTCTGTCAAACCCCATTGCTGTAAAATTTGGTTTAGAGCCCGTTGAATGTCTCTTGCACCAGGAAAGCCTTGATAGCGTATCCGCAATCTCGCTAATTCTGCTAAATTATAATCAGTTGCCCCTTGAGTTAATAGGGTCTCAACGATGGGGCGATCGCGATTGTATAGAGGATGCTGTTGATCTTTACTTTCCGTGCTCATAAAATTTGGATTAAGAATTGTTACTAGTTTGTAGTTAGTAGTGACTTGTTGAAAAACTACTACTGTACGGAGGGATTACTTAAGGATACTCTGACTACTACACAACTGAACTAGTGAGTTAAACCCTTGCCAACTAAGCGCTAACGCTGACGGCTAACACACCTTAACTCTTACGGGTCTCACTACTGTCAGTCACCTTTGAAGAAAGATACATTGTTATTAAGTAAAGTAAACAAATGTTCAGGTAAGGGTGAATCAAATCACCCGAAGCCCAAGCAGCAAGGGAGCAAGTACCCGCTATGTTTGAACACTTCACATCTGAAGCTATTAAAGTCATTATGCTAGCCCAGGAAGAGGCGCGTCGCCTGGGACACAACTTCGTAGGCACGGAGCAAATTCTCCTGGGTTTGATTGGAGAAGGAACAGGGATTGCTGCCAAAGTGCTGACCGACTTGGGCGTTACCCTCAAGGACGCACGTCGCGAAGTAGAAAGAATTATTGGTCGGGGTTCTGGCTTTGTCCCCCCGGAAATTCCCTTTACCCCCAAGGTGAAAAGCCTGTTTGAGCAAGCGTTTAAAGAAGCTCGCAGCCTGGGGCATAACTATATCAGTACCGAACACTTACTCCTAGGTTTGACCGAAGCAGGTGAAGGTGTCGCGGCTAAAGTCCTGCAAAATCTTGGGCAAGAGCTACAAGGCATTCGCACCGCAGTGATTCGTAGTTTAGGTGAAACTGCATCTGTTTCCGGACATCGTAGTGGTGGTAGCGGTCAACGACGCAACCAAACTCTCACGTTAGGAGAATTTGGTAAAAATCTTACCAAGCTCGCCAAAGAAGGCAAGCTCGATCCGGTTGTTGGTCGTGAGAAGGAAATTGAACGCGCAGTTCAAATACTTGGTCGGCGCACTAAGAACAATCCGGTGTTGATTGGGGAACCAGGAGTAGGTAAAACTTACTTGTAATACCACTGATAACAAACTCCATTTAAAAGGCAAGGCTATGTATTACAAAGCCTGTCTCTTCTATTGTGGCTTGTCCAATGTGCTACCACCAGCCCTAAAATCCCAAAGTTTGTAATTGGTAGTTACTCACTTAATTACTAATAATTATGAATGACAAATAACTCACGAGCAGAGCTATTACAACCTTGGATTTTGAGCAAAATGTTCCAGCAGCAAGCGATGGATGAAGATATAACCCCCACCAACTTTTTGTAAAAAGATACGTTCGGTAGCATAATCAAGAAAACGGGCATAATTCCAAGGAATACAACCATGAAAGTAGAGAATAATCCGTAAAATTAAGTGTTTTACACAAGCTTCGCCACCGCCGGCTGCAACTCCAAACAATAAACCAAAAATTCCCCAAACTAAAATCCGCCAGCGCAATACGATCGCAGCTAAGCCCAGTAGTAAAAATCCTATTAAACCAAAAACAATTGCATTTTTGGCAGATTGCCTAATTCCTTGATTGGGAACAGACAGGGTTTGGATACCAGGACCAGTCAACCCACGAATGAGAACATAAATCAATCCCAAACAAAAACCAAAAACTATACCACGTATCCATCCAGAAATGGGTAAATTGACTATATAATTTACAAAGCTTTGTATGTCTAATGATATATATAACGTCGCAGCAGTTAGCTTTAATAGCACGCCAAAAACCAGACCCCAAATCATCCCAACAATTAAACTGTTGCTGGCATTTTTCCAAGACCATTTTAAAGTTTCCACAGGATGAATGCGGTCAAATCCAAAAATCAACCAAAAAAATACTGTTGTGAAACTCAATGCTAATAAAACTCGATTAATAGGTATTAATAATAATCCTATCTGCAAACCAAGTAATATAAAAATAAACAAAACGTTAATAATATAAAGGCGTTTTTGCCAATGATTTTGAAACCAGCTAGGCTGCATACGTTCGATTAAAAATACTGTTTGGGATTGTGTTTTTAATCTTTGCGCCAGCCAACTCAACCAGGAAATAACTTGCTCATTAGAATAAAGTCTTCTTGACATCCGACGGTCAAGCATTCTTTGAATATACTTATCAAATAAATGTCGGCGGCGTTCTTCCAAACTCATTCCCGGTAAATCTGTCATTGACATACCTTGATAAGCAAGGGTCATAATGCTCAGTAGCAAGGGTGATTTGGCTAACTCTTGAATTGTTGTATCCCCTTGGAGTGCAGTTTGTACTGCACCAAGTTCGGAACCTGCATTTCGTAAATATTGGTGAATTTGTTCTAAAGTGAGTGGTTGGATAAAAATAGCACCTTGAAAATGGAAACGATTGGATAATAGTTCATAATCCTTGATACGACTGCAAACGACGATTTCTGTTTCTCCATATTCCCGACAAAATTTATTAATCGCTTCCACACAAATATCTCGCCGCTCAGCCGAGACTTCATCTAAGCCATCTAATAATAGCAGTAATTGTTGATTTTTAATCCAAGTTTTACCAATTTCTTTTGACACTTGATACTTGGTATTAAGTTCTCGCACCAGCCAATCAGCAATTGTTATCTTTTCATTTGTCCATGCAGAAAGGTTAAAGATAACTGGAATTGGTTGGTTGATGTCTAGTTCGACTTCGTTAAGTAAATCGCGAGCAAGTTCTAGAAGTGTTGTTGTTTTACCAGAACCGGGTTCGCCTAAAATTAAAAGCGATCGCCCAGCACCCATCTGTTGAAATAAATCAATTATTCTAGTACTCTTTGGGATAGGTTGTCTTGCTTGTGCAGCAGTTTCCCACAGCATACCCCAAGGTCGATCTAAAGCATCAAAGCGATTTTCCAAACCTAGTTCAATTAAGGCTACTCCATGTAAGGAAGTTTCTAAAACTCCTTTTACCCAGTAATTTCTGACTTTGTTAAGTAATATTTGGCGGTTGCGATACTCCTGATTGTTTTCAGGAATCTTTGCGATCGGTGTTTTTCTAGGGGGGATGAGGGGCTGGGGATGAGCAATTGGGGATGGGGAATTGTAGTTCAATCTTTCGTTATTGGCTGTAGGTTCTCCAGTTCCTAGAAGGATTCTATCTTGTGGAGATAAATCAGCTAACATAGTTTTGGCATTCGGATAGCGATCGCGTGGATGAGATTGAATTGCACGCTCCAAAACATCTGCTAAGTAGTTGTTGATATTAACTTCTGAACGCCAAATGATTTCACCCGTTGCAAGATTTGTTTGCCAATCTTGGGGACGCTTACCTGTTAGCAAATAAATTCCTGTCAACGCCAAACTATATAAATCGCTAGAATAAACTGGTTTACCTGCGGCTTGTTCTGGCGGCATAAAACCTGGAGTTCCAACTACAATGGAGCTAGTTATTTCCCCTTGAGAATCCACTACAGTCGTCATCATTTCCTTAGCAATACCCAAATCAATTAAAACAGGTTTACCATCTTGTTTTCGACAGATAATGTTACCGGGCTTGATATCCCGGTGAATAATGCCTTTGGTATGGATATAATCCAAAACTGGTAGAAGACTTACCAGTAATTTTCTAACTAAAGTTTCGCTAAAAAGCCCTTCCTGTTGAACTTTTTGACTTAAGGTAAAACCGTCAACCCATTCCTGAACTAAGTAAAAATGCTCATTCTCTGTAAAATAAGCATACAGTCTGGGTATTTGTTCGTGTCCTTCACCCAGTTCCTCTAAAATTGCTGCTTCTCTACCAAAGCGTTGTTGAATCAGTTGATAAACTTGGGGATTGTGCGTCACAGGTTTGAGTTGCTTGATGACACAGATACGACGGGAAGGCAAATAGGTATCTTCCGCCAGAAAAGTGTCGCCAAACCCACCCCCTCCCAACGCACGAATAATGTGATAGCGATTGTTGAGTAGCGTTGGAGCCATCTAGTTAGTACTTAGAGAATATTATGTAATTTATAAAACATTGGAAAGAGAACTTTAGACAAGGGTGCGCCCCTATAAAACTTATCAGTCATCTTAACAGGCAAAATAATAATGTACTAAATGCTGAGTCTGGGATTAACATTCAACATTTTAGGCGATCGCAATCACACACGATCGCAATTTTATGTGCATCATTCAACATTTTCAGTATGAACAATGCTTTCAGATTTTCTAGTTAAAATCACACAAAATTTTGGGAACAATAATTTACAAAAGAGAAAAACAACTATATGAACGGTAGCGGCAATGGTCACACTCGTTGGTTATAAAATTACAGAGCAAATCTATTCAGGTAGCAGCACTCTAGTTTATCGAGGAATCAGAGAAAAGAACCACACACAAGTTGTGATTAAACTGTTGCGTCAGGAATATCCTACCTTCAACGATTTGGTGCAATTCCGCAATCAATACACAATTGCCAAAAACCTCAATATGAATGGTGTTGTCAAGCTCTATAGCCTAGAACCCTATAAAAACGGCTATGTTCTAGTTATGTAAGACTTTGGGGGAATTTCTCTCAAAGAGTACATTGCCTCGCATTTCCTATCCCTACTCGATTTTCTCGAAATTGCCTTGCAAATAGTTGCTACCTTAGAAGGACTATACCGCAACCGAGTGATTCATAAGGATATTAAACCCGCTAATATCCTGATTAACCCCAATAACAAACAAGTCAAACTCATTGATTTTAGCAACGCTTCCCTGTTGCCAAAAGAAACGCAAGTGCCCACAAGCCCCAACCTTTTGGAAGGGACTTTGGCGTATCTTTCTCCAGAACAAACCGGACGGATGAACCGCTTAATTGATTGGCGTAGCGATTTTTACTCTTTAGGAGTTACCTTCTTTGAATTGCTTACCGGGCAGCTACCCTTTGAATCAGACGATCCTACAGAGTTAGTTTACTATCATATTGCCAAGCAACCTCCACAAGTTCATAGTATTAATTTAGATATTCCGCCCATTATTTCTGAAATTATTAGCAAGTTGATGGCGAAAAATGCTGAAGATCGCTATCAAAGTGCTTTGGGATTGAAACACGATTTAGAAATTTGCTGGGAAGTCCTACAAGCCACAGGAAAAATTGAGCCATTTGCGTTAGGACAACGAGATATTTGCGATCGCTTCCAAATTCCAGACAAACTTTATGGTAGGCAAGCAGAAGTAGAAACCTTACTTGCTGCCTTTGAGCGCGTGGCAAGGGGAAATACCGAAATGATGTTAGTGGCGGGATTCTCTGGTATTGGTAAAACTGCCGTTATCAATGAAATTCACAAACCAATAGTACGGCAGAGAGGTTACTTCCTCAAAGGAAAATACGATCAATTTCAGCGGGACATACCATTCTTGGCATTTGTGCAAGCTTTTCGCGATTTAATGGGGCAATTGCTGAGTGAAAGCGATGCCCGACTGCGGATGTGGAAAACTCAAATTATAGAAGTATTGGGAGAAAATGCTCAGGTTATCGTTGAAGTTATCCCCGAATTAGAAAAAATCATTGGCAAACAACCTCCAGCCACCGTACTTTCAGGAAGTGCGGTACAAAATCGGTTTAATTTGCTGTTTCAGAAATTCATCCACATTTTTACTACACCAGAACACCCTTTGGTAATGTTTCTGGATGACTTACAATGGGCAGATTTTGCATCTTTGAAGTTAATACAATTGTTGATGAGTGAAGTAGAAAGCCAATATTTGCTTTTGATTGGGGCTTATCGAGATAATGAAGTGTCAGCAGTACATCCATTAATGCTAACTTTGGATGAAATTCGTCAAACTCAAGCCAAGATTAACACAATTACGCTAGAACCCCTCAATTCTTGCGAGCTAAACTATCTCATTGCTGACACCCTTATTTGTTCCCCAGAATTAGCTTTACCCCTGACTGCATTGGTATTTCAGAAAACAAAAGGAAACCCTTTCTTTGCCACTCAGTTTCTTAAATCGCTTTATGAAGATGCTCTGATTAACTTTAATTTAAATCTTGGTTATTGGCAGTGTGACATTGCACAAGTGAAGGAATTATCTTTAACAGATGATGTTGTAGAGTTTATGGCAATCCAGTTACAAAAATTGCCAGCTACCACTCAAGATGTGTTAAAGCTTGCTGCTTGTATTGGAAACCAATTTAACTTGGCAACTCTGTCTGTCATCTATGAAACCTCTCAAACAGAGACAGCAACTCATTTGTGGAAAGCATTGCAAGAAAGCTTTATTATCCCACAAAGTGAAATCTACAAGTTTTTTCAAGATGAGTCAAAAGTCAATAGTCAAGAGTATCTTGGCTCTAAGGCAGAGAATTTCAACGCTGGACTTTTGACTGTTAATTATAAATTTCTCCACGATCGCGTGCAGCAAGCAGCCTATTCTCTGATTCCTGAAGAACAGAAACAATCTACTCATCTTAAAATTGGAAGATTACTATTCAGTCACATCCCAAAAGAGGAATTAGAAGAAAAAATTTTTGAAATTATTAATCAGTTAAATATTGGGGTAGATTGGATTGAGCGTCAGGTTGAGAAAGATGAACTGGCTCAGTTGAATTTGCTTGCCGGACAGAAAGCAAAAGCTTCCACTGCTTATGCCGCTGCTACTAAATATTTAGCAATAGGTAGAGAACTTTTGGCAGCAGATAGCTGGCTAAATAACTATAACTTGACATTAGCTTTGTATGAGACAGCAGCAGAAGCTGCTTACTTAAGTGGTGACTTTGAGCAAGCTGAGAGGCTAATTGAGATTATTCTTAAACAAGCCAAAACTCTTTTGGAAAAAATCGAAACCTATGAAATAAAAATTCAGATGTACGCAGCTCAAAATCAGATGCAGAATGCGCTAAGTACAGGGTTACAAATTTTGGATATGCTTGGGATTTCCCTCATACAAAACCCACCAATTCATCTCACTATTAAAGAATTTTACAATCTTCCAGAAATGACCGATCCTCATAAGCTGGCAGCTATGAATATTTTAACACAGATTGAAGCACCTGCTTATCACGCCAATCCTGGAATCTTACCATTTATAGCATTTACAATGGTTCATTTAAGTATCAATAATGGCAATTCGCCACCTGCATCATTTGGTTATGGAATCTACGGTGTAGTTCTCTGTATTATAGGTGATTATGAGTCTGGCTATCAGTTTGGACAGCTGGCTTTGGAAATGTCGAATAAATTTGATAATAAAGACTTCAAAAATAAAGTTTATAACCTCTTTAACTGTTTTATCCGACATTGGAAAGAGAATGCCAGTAAAACAATAGAACCTTTCCGCGAAATTGTAAAGATTGCCTTGGAAACAGGGGACTTGGAATACGCAAGTTATGCGTCATTTAACTATTGCCACAATATCTTTTTAATTGGGAAGCCTTTGGACTATGTCAATCAACAGCTAGAGCAATATCTTGGATTATTGCGAAAGATGAAACAAGAATTTCAGTTACAAGCAACGCAAATCTGGGGACAACTCGTGTTGAATTTAATAGGTGAAGCCTTAGAGATTCAGCAGCTTAGGGGTAAAAGGTTTGATGAGACAAATATTCTCTCCAATCCCCAACAGACAAATCCTATGTTGCTGTTTTCAATTTATTTCGCTAAAAGTTTGGTGGCATATTTGTTTGGAGATTATGCAGCAGCATCTAAAAATGCTTCTATGGCGGAAAAATACGAACAAGCAATGTCTGTGTTGTTTCCAGTTACCCAAAATCCTTTTTACTATTCCTTGGCTCTCCTAGCTCAGTGTTCCCCTATTGAAAGCATTGAGTGTTCCCAAACCAAGCAAAAAACCGAAGAAAATCTGAAAAAGGTAGCCATTAACCAGGAAAAAATGAAGGTGTGGGCTGAAAATGCCCCAATGAATTTTCAGCATAAGTACGATCTTGTAGAAGCAGAAAAAGCGCGAGTTTTAGAACAAAATTGGCAAGCAGCAGAGCTTTACGATCGCGCTATTGCTGGAGCGCAGGAAAACAAATACCTCCATGAAGAAGCCCTCGCCAACGAACTTGCTGCCACATTCTATATGAATGCGGGCAAGGAAAAAATTGCTAAAACCTATATGCTTGATGCTTACTATGCTTATTCTCTCTGGGGAGCTAAAGCCAAAGTTGAAGACTTAGAAAAACGTTACACTAAATTTCTCAATCCCATCTTACAACGGGAGAAAATTCGCCTTAATCCTACTGAAACAATCACTGGTAGGGTTAATACTTGTTTATCTCACCCTAGCAATAACATAAGTCTCACTTCCAGTATCACAGACATTTCAGATGCTCTAGATTTAGCAAGTGTTATCAAAGCATCACAAGCACTTTCTAGTGAAATGCAATTGGAGAAGCTATTTTCCACATTAATACAGGTAGTGATGAAGAATGCTGGCTCTGAAAAATTTGTTCTGATTTTGCTCAAAAAAAATCGCTTGTTTATAGAAGCAAGTCAAAAATTTCAACAGCCACCAATCGTTATGCAATCTATTCCCTTCGAGTCCAGCCCAGAGGTTCCTGCTAACCTCATAAACTACGTCAAGAACACCATAGAAACATTGGTGATGGACGATCCAAAAACTCAGACTTTGCTCGCTTCCGATCCATATATTATTGACAACCAGCCAAAAAGTCTACTTTGCACACCCATCCTCAATCAAGGTAAATTAATTGGCATTCTTTATTTAGAAAATCCTTTCACTAAAGGCGTATTTACTAGTGATAGAATTCAAGTTATCAATCTCCTATGTTCCCAAGTTGCCATTTCCTTAGAAAATGCACGCCTTTATCAACAGTCTCAAGAGCACGCTCAACAACTAAAACGCTCTTTGGAAGACCTAAAACAAATGCAATTACAACTCGTGCAAAGTGAAAAAATGTCTGCTTTAGGTAATTTAGTTGCAGGTATTGCTCACGAAATCAATAATCCTGTGGGTTTCATTGCAGGTAATATTCAACCTGCTGTTGACTACGTTAAAGATGTGTTCGCTCTACTCGATCTCTATCAAAAGAAATTTCCCGACCCAGGTTGTGAAATTGAAGAAGAAATAGAAACTATTGATTTGGAATATGTACGTCAAGACTTACCTAAACTGTTGTCTTCTATGACAAAAGGCGTACAACGCATTCGCGATATCAGTCAGAGTTTAAGAACTTTTTCACGAGCGGATACGGAAAACAAAACTCTCTTCAATATTCATGAAGGTATTGATAGCGCAATTTTAATTCTCAAACATCGATTGAAAGCATCAGAAACTTACCCAGCAATTGAAGTTATTAAAAACTACGGGAATTTACCCCTTGTTCAATGTTTTCCCGGACAACTCAATCAAGTCTTTATGAATTTGTTAGCAAATGCTATTGACGCAATTGAAGAGTCATTAGCCACTCAGAGTCTGACTAATGATAAAGAACAAAAAACCAGCCCTCAAATTTGCATTACTACAAGGGTGACAGAAGATAGAAAAAGTATCGCGATTTGGATTCAAGATAATGGCGTGGGAATGACCCAGGAGGTGAAAGAGAAGATTTTTGAACATTTATTTACCACAAAGCCTGTGGGTAAAGGTACGGGATTGGGATTATCTATCGTCCACCAAATTATTGTGGAAAAACATGGAGGGACTATAAATATAAATTCAACATGGGGACAAGGTGCAGAGTTTCGGATTGAAATTCCCCTACAATCTGTATGAAATGAAGTAAAAACACAAATCCAAGAGCGCGATCTGTCGCTATGCTGAGCGCGAAGCTATCGCACGAACAATCAACGTTTGAGAAATACTTACTCAAAAATTCCAAGATTGTCGCCAATACCCACATTATCGAAAGCTGTAGCGATCGCGTTAAGTTTCTCGACTTTGGCTAGATCTCGACGAAATAAAGTTCTTGCTACTTGCTGAATAGCACGGCGGCTATCACTAAAAACAGATTGCTCGGACAACTGCCTTAAAGCTAGATAGAAAAGTTTAGATCCACTAGAAGCGTCAAAGAGGTAGTTACCTTGAGCGTCTTGGGAACTTAGTAAATAGTAAGCTGCTTTATTATGAATACCACTGTTATAGTGGACGCCGCCGCAATCATCATCATCAGGGAAAGAGCGGTAATCATCCATGTGTTCCGGCTGACCATAGCAACCAGGCACCCTTAAATTGCGTATTGCTCTGCCATCCTCACCAAAACCACTTCCTATCTCCCAATTCCAAGTTGCAATATCACTGTTTTCAAAATTAGCAACCAAAACGCCAAAAATATCTGCGTAGGACTCATCTAATGCTCCTGATTGTCCACAGTATTCAAACTCTACAATTTGATAGCTTAATCCGTGGAAAAACTCGTGAGCAACTAGATCTGGGGATGTTGCAAAGGAACGTAGTTGTTCGTTAATAATGCACTGTCCAAAAATTGCCTGTTTTTGCTTATCAAGCCAAGCGGCGTTTCTCCATTCTGTTTGACCGGGATTTTCAACACAATTAATACTAGAAGTATATTGTGCTGTTGTTCCATTAGGTAATTCGTGCTGAAGTACATCTCTAATGAAGCTTGCTACTCTCCTAACATTGTCACGAGCATCGACACATTGTTTTATACAATGACTATTAATTGCAAGCTGACCGGGAAGAAAGTACATCTCATGCCTATAACTGCGAAACTCAAAGTTGTAGCTATATACGTTGAGTCCGTTGTTTTCTGTTGGAGCTAGCTGTGGGTTAGAGCTCTGAGGACACCTGGAGAAACTGGGGTTACCAAGGCAATCAAGAATCTCCTCCGGTGTAGACATACAATTACTCTTCCCTCTACCTCATCTTTCTCTTAAGTGTTCTCACACGAGGCAGTTCTAAAACTATCTCTTTAGTATGAGCATCAATTACATAGTCTACCATTTCCATAAGAAATTGGGACTGACTGTATTTCTCACTATCTTTGAAGATAATATCAGTGATATAAACGAGTCGCCAGGACCCCTTCTTTGAGTCGTAATAATAGTAGAGCGTTGGATTGAGGTCTAAATCTGGTAACTTATAACCTTTTTTTCCCTCGATTATGTGCTTGATTTCATCAGGTTTAACTTGAGGAGATGCATTGATCCCATTTGGCTCGCCAATGGCTGAGTTGATTGCCAACAGTTCATTCTGCTCATCAACTTCTACAACAACCTGAGCCCCGTAAACAGGTATATCTCTATACTTTTGGCGAAACTTGACTATGCGCGTGTTTGTAAGATTCAACCATTGAGTATCTATACTTTCAAATTCAGACTGAACAAATTGTGTCTTCGTCTCAACGAAACCCCTTATCGGCTCTGTTGCTAGCAATATCTTTAAGCTCTTCTCGACCTCTTTGAACTGGTGCTTCCACTGATTAGATCCCATTTCCGACAGATGAACTCTCTTTAAGGCAGTAGCAACCGCATCAATACCACGATGCTTAGATACTGCCTTTTCATCTTCGGCATGGTAAGCAAAGGTCTTCATACCACTCCTGTTCATAAGTTGGTAAGATGTCCACTTCCACAGGTCGCGAACTTTTGTACTAGACTTATAGGCTTATATGTCTATGGATATTTTAAACCACATTGTGCAAGATGTACAAAAAAATATATTTTTACTGTTCAAAATATTATGAAAGTGACAACGGCAGTAGTTATTCTTACTCTCAGGGGTTTAAAACTAAAAGAGTGTGTGATGCAAGCGTACAAGCGTTGCGAAATCAGGATTACAACGTGTATTGCAAATCAACAATAAGGGGAAACGAATAAAGTAGAGTCTGGTTTCCTTCAACAGGATTTAGTTGGAACCGACTCGGTCTTGGAAATATTTAACTAGATTGTTGATATATCCTAACCTAAATATAATCTGATAAAATGATTTTTCTGTACATATTGTACAGGCATTTCTCAAGTCTTATAATATTTTGTATAAATCTATACAAAATATTACGGGGTACAGAGGCTTATAAATATGGTTAAACGCAATCAGCAACCCATTAGTAAGAACAGCCTATCAAGCGCAGAATCATTTGAGAGTCAAGATTCACAGACGAGACGGCGTAGCTCTGAGGATCAAGAACGCGATAAGTCTGTTTACAAATATTTGTTAGAATGTTTAACTGATTTAGGGATAAATGAAGGAGAAGAAAACTCAAAACCCAATGAAAGTAGTATAGCAAAGCAATGGGGCCAAACAAATAATCGCATATTTATTAGGCGTGTTCTGCGTTCTGTTCTTCCTAAATACTATGAAAAAAACGAAGGAGACTTGGAGCAACCTGTTCCCGGATTAACTATTGGCAAGTTAGTAGAAATTTTAGCTGCCATTCAAGATTACTGGAATAAAAAAAGGTTAACAACGTCAGAAGCACAAATACCTCGAATTTTAACAAGAAGTGAGAAATTAAGGGCATTTCGTATATTTTATCAATTAAGTTTTGCAGAAAAGGAAAAACTTAATTTTCTATTACATCCAGGAGATTCCTTACTACAGCAACTGTTAGAAATTGTTACAGACACGGTTAAAGGTTTAAAGTATGAGGATATTATCCCCTTCTATAAAGGAGCAATAAATATTTATCATCAATTAAAACAAGCTGAGTCAAGCAACAAACAAGATGTAGAAACAAGGCATGGTGATGAGAAAATTAAACATTATGTTAACAATTTAATTGAAGAGTATTATCAGGGATTAGATTCAAATTTAAAAAACAACAAAATAGATGACTTAGTAAATAAAGTTTATAGAGAAATTAACCGATTAGAACTACAATGTGGTATAAGGCAAGTTAAATCTCTATTGAAAGACACAGCAAATTTAGATGAAAGTATAACAGATCCAGACTTTTTACCTTATGCTTTTATCAAACATTTAACTCGCTCAATTGTAGAAAATGAAATATTAACTGATGAATTTCCTATTAATATCAAACACATTGAAGTAGAGAAAACAAAACCTTTACCATTGTATTTAAAGGATGAAGAGCATAAAAATGGACTTCTCAACCCAGAATTTATAGATGAAAAAGAAGGTAAAGAAGATATTAATGGGTTACAAAAACAATTTGCTTACAAAATAAAAGTACATTTTTATGTAAAAATTACAGATGATTATACTCAAGCTTTTAGAGAAGAAGCTCAAAGTAGTTTTTTTAATAAAAAAGAAAAAAAACTAGAATTCTTTGAGGAAATTACAGGTATTGGTAGCCCGATACATCATATTATTGCAGCAATAAACAAGGTTCTTTTATGGGATATACCAGAGCTTATTGACTATTTTCCAGTAGCTCGTAGTATTGTGAGCCATAATGACTTCTTTGGTAGCCCTAGCTTAGTCTGGTCTTATACTTTAGTCAATCTCTGTAAAAAAGATGATATCGAAAAAGCACTTAAAGAAAATAAAAGCTACGATCGAGTAGCGAGCCATTATGAACCTGCTTATGGAGAGTACTGCGGGTTTGATTTGGTAGAAGTAGCTGCAAAGGCTTCACTCCACGCTAGATTAAGAGCAATTAAACAGACTGGAATCAATCCAGCTAAATATCTGATTCAACTGTGCCATCGTGTTGAAGAATTGAATGCATTCCGAAAAGCTGAAAGCTATTTGAATTTTTATCCATTTTCTTTAAAAGCAATGGAAGCTTACCTTAATCAGACAATTTTTCGCGATAAATATCGTATTGTAAATAATCAGTATGATTTTTTAGAAAAAGATGTAAATAGCCCTTGGAGCACAGTTGCTTATGATGCTCACTTGACAATTGCTGAAGGCTATCTTAAGGAAGGTCTTTATCAAATTGCTAAAAAATATCTAGATGTTCTCAAACCCCATATAGAAAATGCAAAAAAAGGTAAAAACTACTTTTTTAGCGAGCTATTACTAGCAGAGTACGATCTCTGCCAATTTCGTTATCATTACTTAACAGATTTACAGGACGATCCCGATTCTGAAAATCCTCAATTACATCCCGAACGTTCCAGCGCGATTCGAGCCGCAACAGAAAGCTTGCGTTATGCTGAGGAATATTTGAAACAACTTTTGAAAAAATACTATATTATTCGTGCAAGTGCTCAAAGTAATTTTCATCCTTTTTTCTATTTGTTTTCAAGAATATATGCACATCGAGCTAAACTTTACATATTTACATCTTCTTATACAGATCTCCCAAGCCGCAGATTTAATAGTTTTATAGAGCCTCTTCGTCTGCTTGAAAAGGCGCGAATTTATGCTGCTAGAGATGGTAACCCAGCATTATATTCTTCTTGGACTTCTTACCAAAGCTGGTGCTATCTTATGGTTGCTTATTTAGGAAATTACGAGCCAACAACAAATCAAGCATTTAGCCGAGAAGAATGTATTATTTGGGCGAAGAATTTGATAGAAAGTGCTTTAATTTGCTACCAGGAAAATGGAAAATTATGCTATCAACAAATTAAAGATAATGGTGGCAAAATAACTCATAATATGAGAAATAAAAAATACTATGAAAGTTATGGCAATATTCAAATACAAGTTGTACCATTAATTCAAGAGTTAAAAGAAGGTAGTGGAGAAGATCGGAAAATTTATGATGTGGAAAAAAATGTTATCAATATTGATTTTTCTATTTTAAAGAATAATTCCGTGGAAGAAGAACGTTCTATATATTTGTTTGGCACACAATCAAGTATTATACTTTTTGCAATGGGAATGTTAGAATTATGTGATGATGAAAAGAAAGAAAGCTCGCTGGAAGCTCGGATAAAGAAATCGTTCAAAATTTTCACTTATTCTTCCGCGATCGCAGAAGAAGGAAATCGGGAGAGCAAAGATCCTGACGAGGAAAAAATTTACTTGGAAAGAATTTTTACAGAGGGAGATGAATTAGTTCGAGGTTTGTATCCGCACCGTCTGACCCAATTTGCAGATTTAGGTAAAATTTGGGCGGCAACTTGTCAAGTCATTCTAAATTTGTATCACTCAAATAGTGACTGGACAGAAATTGATAAGTTGCTCAAGGATTTGCCTAATAGCCATAAAAAACGCGTTTTACAAAATGCTGGGACACAAAAGCGTTATAATGGACATCTTGAAAGCCACTGCGATCGCCTAGTTGAGTATTTTAAGCAACTTAAAGATAAAAAAATGAATATTACCAATTTAATAGATATTCGTAATAAAGTTGTGAGAGATATTTTTAAGATTATGCGTGGTGAAAGCGATGTAAAACCATAGCAAGATATTTTTTCAGGTAATAATTCAACCTTTGTATCGCATATCCTAATAATTAGTGTATTTCTATACTATTCCGTATAGCGGGCTCGGTTCGTCAGATACCCGACCTTGCAGAAGTTGTCGGGGGATCTTGGATTCTCGTTTCATCGTCTCATAATTATTCTTGATAAACTGACGTTAACCTCCTCTCATGCTCTGCGTCCTCTGTGCCCCCTGCAGTTCAATCATCCAAACCCCCTAACCTCTTGATAACTTTGTTGGTACACTTGAACTTCAGTCTTCTCAGTTAGCAACCGCCTATGGTGCATATAAAACGGGTAGAACTCACCAACTTCAAATCCTTCGGCGGTACGACCTCTGTCCCCTTGCTGCCGGGGTTTACAGTCATTTCTGGCCCCAATGGTTCCGGTAAATCCAATATTCTGGATGCACTGCTTTTTTGCCTCGGACTAGCCAGTTCTAAGGGAATGCGGGCGGATCGCCTACCCGACTTAGTCAACAATACTCAAACTGCAAAGGGAAGAGCCAGCATCGAAGCCAGCGTGACGGTGACCTTTGATTTGTCAGATTTGGTCGTAGATGATGTCCATCAAGTTCCGGATTTGGCAATAGAGGAGGAAACGGAACTCACCGATGAGGTAACAGATGTCACAAATCAAGAGGCAGAAACTGAAGAGGAAAAATATCGTAAAGCTAAAATTCAAGCAAAATCTGGCGTTGAATGGAGTGTCACCAGAAGGCTGAGGGTCACAAGCCAAGGGACATATACGTCAAACTATTACATCAATGGTGTCTCCTGTACGCTGACAGAACTACATGAGGAACTGGAGAAACTGCGGATTTATCCAGAAGGGTACAACGTCGTATTACAGGGGGACGTCACAGCCATTATTTCCATGAATATCCGTGAGAGACGGGAAATTATTGATGAATTGGCAGGAGTGGCAGCCTTCGATCGCAAAATTACCCAAGCAAAAGGAACTTTAGATGAAGTTAAGGAGAAGGAAGACAGCTGTCGCATTGTGGAGACAGAGTTAATCGCACAACGCGATCGCCTCTCTCAAGACCGTGCTAAAGCAGAGAAATACCAAAAAATCCGCACGGAGTATCAAGAAAAACAACTGTGGGAAGTGGTTCTATCGTGGCGTTCCTTGCAAGCGCAACAAGAAAAGTTATCGAACCAAATCCAACAAGGCGATGGCACTACCAGCGAACTGACAAATCAAATCGCAACCCTAAACTCAGAAATTGCACAAAAAACCGCCGCACTCGAGCAACTCAATGCCCGTGTCAAAGCATTGGGAGAAGAACAACTTTTAGCAGTACAATCTACCCTTGCCACCCAGGAAGCGGAACGCAAGCAACTTCAGCGCCAACAAACGGAACTGGAAACAGCCATCCAAGAAACGCTCAAACGCCGGGAGCAAACCCAGCAGGAAATTCAACAGTACCAGCAGTCTTTGGAACAACTGGCACAAAATGAAATTGAACAAACGCAATATATCGCATCAAGACAAACACAAAGAGATGAAGCACAACAACAATTAGAAAAATCCCGTGAAGTAGCCGCAGAAATTGCCTCTGCTTCGGAAGCTTGGGTACAGCAACAAACTGCTCTTAACCGTCAAATTGAAACGGTGCTGCAAACTGTTGAACCCCAACGCACGGAACAAGCACAGTTGAGAGAGCGTAATAATCAGCTACAGCAACTGATTCAAGAACAAACCGAACTGATTCAAACCTTAGAACCTCAACTTGCAGAAAAACAGTCTCAACTCGTTGATGTAGAAACCAGCTATGCTGCTTGTCTACCACAGGTCGAACACCTAGCCGAAACTCTATCAGCCACAGAACAAGAACTGCAAGTTCAGCAGGATACCCAAAAGCGCCTCTTACAGGAACAACGGGAAAAACAACGCTCCTTGGATAAACTTGAGGCGCAACAAGCAGCCCAGCAAGAAGTTCAAGGAACCCAAGCTAGCAAAGTGATTTTGCAATCGGGTATGCCTGGAGTCTGCGGTATGGTTGTGCAGTTAGGACGTGTGGAACCCCGGTATCAATTAGCTTTGGAAATTTCCGCAGGGGCACGTTTGGGGCATATAGTTGTGGAAGATGACAGCATAGCCGCAGCCGGAATTGAACTGCTCAAACAAAAACGTGCTGGTAGGGCAACTTTTTTACCGCTGAATAAAATTCAAGCCCCCAAATTGACTCAGGATTTTACCCTGCGTTATGCCAATGGTTTTGTTAACTATGCTGTTAACTTGATTGAATGCGATCGCCGCTACCGTGATGTGTTTGCTTACGTTTTCGGTAATACGGTGGTCTTTGAAAATTTGCATCAAGCACGCCAGCATTTGGGATTGTATCGAATTGTTACTTTAGATGGAGAATTGTTAGAAACTAGCGGAGCCATGACCGGTGGTAGCACGACTCAACGTTCGGCATTGCGGTTTGGTACGGTAGAAGCAACGGAATCAGAGGAAGTTGTCAATCTGAAACGCCGTTTAGCTGATATTGAACGGGTTTTAGAGCGTTGTGGTGAAGCAATCGGTTCAATGTCTGTCAGGACAAAACAACTGAGTCAAGAACTGACTGAAGCAAGACAGGCGCGGCGAGAACAACAGCTGCACTTGGAACAGTTACAAAAAGAAATTAAGAGTTTGACGGTGCAGTTGGAAGGAACGCGCTCCCAATTAACTCAAAATAGGGAAAGGTTAACCACTGCCCAAACCCGTTTGGAGGTTTTGGATCGGGAACTACCGAGCCAAGAGCAACAATTGCAACAATTAAGGCAGGCTTTGACGGAGTTGGAACAGTCCCAAACTCCCCAAGAATGGCAACAAATTCAGGCGACTATCAAAGTTCAAGAGCAGCAATTAAAACAAAGGGAAGCAGAATTAAGGGAAGCAGAGCAAACACTGAAAAATCTAGAAAACCAGCAGCAGCGTTTGCAAGAAAAAATTCAAGAAAGCGAAAAACGCGTTGAAGAATATCGAGACCAACAAACATCCTCTAGCGAGGCGAGGGATGGCATATCCACACAGCTAACAGAACTGAGCAGCGCTATCGCTGAAACTCGGGCATCTTTAGCTCAAATGGAAAAAAACCTCGGGGAAGAAAAACAACAACGCGATCGCACCGAACAGGAATTGCGATCGCGTCTACAAAGCCAGCAACAGTTGGAATGGGAATTGCAAAAACTCCAAGAAACCCAGCAAACAAGGCGGGAAGAACTAGCTGCACTGCAAACCCAGTTGCAAACTGTGGGTTCGGAATTGCCCAGCCCCTTACCAGAAGTCCCAGAGAAAGTTGATTTAGAAGACCTACAAAAAGAATTGCGATCGCTTGCCAAACGGCTGCAGGCAATGGAACCTGTCAATATGCTGGCATTGGAACAGTATGAACGCACGCAAAAGCGTTTGGAGGGGCTCAGCCAAAAATTGCAGACTTTAGAAGCAGAACGCACCGAATTACTGTTAAGGATTGAGAATTTCACCACATTGCGCCAACGCGCATTTAAAGAAGCCTTTGATGCGGTCAATGAAAATTTTCAATCCATCTTCGCTACCCTTTCCGAGGGCGACGGCTACGTGCAACTCGACAATCCAGAAGACCCATTTAACAGTGGCTTGAATCTGGTGGCGCATCCCAAAGGGAAACCCGTACAGCGGCTAGCTTCCATGTCCGGAGGTGAAAAATCTTTGACTGCGTTGAGCTTTATTTTTTCCCTGCAACGTTACCGCCCGTCGCCATTTTACGCCTTTGACGAAGTTGATATGTTTTTAGATGGGGCAAACGTAGAACGATTAGCTACAATGATTAAGCAACAGGCGCAACAAGCACAATTTATCGTTGTCAGTTTGCGTCGTCCGATGATAGAATCAGCCGAACGCACAATCGGCGTGACTCAAGCTCGCGGAGCATACACCCAGGTTTTGGGTATTAAGTTACAATCCGACCATACGAGTGCTTGAGTTTTTGTTAATAATAGTGTATAGACAACCGGATTCGAGATCAGGACTCGGTATATAATGACCTCCGAACAAATTATTAGACGTTCCGATATTTTAAACACCCAGGTAATCACCCGCGATAACGGCAAACGACTTGGCATTATCAGCCAAGTTTGGGTTGATGTCGATCAGCGAGAGGTTGTGGCTCTTAGTTTGCGAGACAGCCTGATCTCTGTTTCTGGAGTGCCACGTTATATGTACCTCAACAGCATCAACCAGATTGGCGATGTCATTTTGGTTGATAACGAAGATGCCATAGAAGATATTGAAGTAGAATCATACAGCAACATAGTCAACTGGGAAGTGATCACAGAAACAGGAGAAGTCCTGGGTAGGGTACGGGGCTTCAAGTTTAATGGGGAAACAGGAAAGGTTTACTCCATAACAATTGCATCGTTGGGACTGCCACAAATTCCCGACCAATTTCTCAGCACCTACGAGATTTCAGTAGATGAAATTGTCAGCACAGGTCCAAATCGATTGATTGTGTTTGAGGGAGCCGAAGAGCGAGTCACTCAATTGACAGTTGGTGTGCTAGAGCGCTTGGGAATCGGCAGAGCACCTTGGGAACGTGAAGACGCGGAAGAATACGGTGGGGGCTATGCTTCCCGCACAATAGCACCAAGCAATCAACTGCCACCTGGTGTCCCATTAGAGCAACCAAAGCCAAAAATTGCTCGTACACCTGACCCCGTCATGGAAGAAAGATGGGATGAGGACTATTACGAAGAAGAACGTCCCCAACGTCGGGTGATGGAAGCACGTCAGTACGAATCGATTCAGTACGAAGAAGAGGAAGAAGACAATTGGAGTGAGGCAACGGGTCAAGATAGATACAAGCCACAACCCAAGTATGAACCAAGACCTAGCAGCAATAAGTCATACACTAATGATTATGACGATTATGATGACGATTTAGACAGCGATGCTTGGGCTGATGACGAGCCACCAAAGCCAGTCAATATTCCCAAGAAGGTCAAGGAAAGACAGCCGGAGTACGAAGAAGAAGGCGGATATTAGTTTCTGCGATCGACAATTAAAAATAGGGAGTTAGGAGATGTTTTTCCTAACTCTTTATTTTGCAGTTTTTGAATATTTTTATCGCAGCAGGGAACTCTTAACAGCGAACGGGGAACAGATATCATAAATGCGTAGTAGTAGTAGTAGTAGTAGGGTGGGCAGTGCCCACCAATATCATGAATGAGCAGCATCGCCCTACCAACTTACCTCACTCATTTCAGAACCGCTATAATCTAACAATGGCAAAGTAATTGTGACAAATTCCAATTACTGTACTAAGAGTAAATAAAAATTTAAAAAAGGTATTAATATGGCAAAAAGTGAATCGGGAAAATTATGGCAAAAAGCCCATAAAGAAAAGGTGAGGAAATATAACCAAAACTACAGAAAAAACAAAACTACCTTGTCAGTTGTTCTGGAAGATTGGGTGATTGAACAAATTCAAAAGGTGAAAGATCCCAAACAACCCTGTGGCGCTTGGGTGAGGGAGCTTGTTGAGGAGTGGGCAAAAAATCATTTGAGGGCTTAAATAATAGCTTTTCTTGTTTTTTTCAGTACGGGTACTGTTTCGATGGTGGGCAGTGCTACAACTGCTTCAATGGTGGGCAGTGCCCACCCAACAGCTACTACAGCCACTGCTTCAATGGTGAGCAGTGCCCACCCTACAAAAATCTATTTGTT
This sequence comes from Scytonema sp. NUACC21, assembly GCF_054684315.1. Classification (NCBI taxonomy): domain Bacteria; kingdom Bacillati; phylum Cyanobacteriota; class Cyanophyceae; order Nostocales; family Scytonemataceae; genus Scytonema; species Scytonema sp. NUACC21. The sequence goes on from NZ_BAAFZH010000107.1 coordinate 54,139, forward strand.
GCACGGTCAAAAGGGGTTAATGTAGCGTTTCCGGTTCCCCGGTTCCTTCTTGTTAAAAATTAAGAATATCTAGTGATTCTTCTATTTCTAAATCTAAAATTTTTTCTCGCGCATTTTTGTGTTCTTCTAATTTACCTTCCTTTCGATAAAGGTCTGCAGCCCTTTGAAAATCTTCGAGTGCTGCCTGCTTATCTCCCAAGTGAAAACGAGCATTAGCGCGGCTGTAATAAGCATCTGTATAGTGAGGGTTCATCTTGATTGTCCGATCGTAATCTTGAATAGATTTTTCGTAATCTCCCGAATCATAAAGAGCATTAGCACGTCTGTAATAAGTATCAAAATCATGAGGATTCATCTTAATTGCTTGAGTATAATCCTCAATAGCGCCTTTGTAATCTCCTATATCATGTCGAGAATGACCGCGCTTTTTATAACTCTCAGCATTAGTAGGATTAGCTTCGACTATTTGAGGGAATCCCTGGTTATCTTTAAGCAGATTTGGATTCATTTTGATTGCTTGGGTATAATCTTCTAGAGCCCCTTGACGATCGCCTATATGAGAACGAACGTCAGCACGATTTTTGTAAGCAAAGGCATCATTGGGATTTATCCTAATGGCTTGGGTGTAATCTGAGATCGCGCCTTCATAATCTCCCAAACGATAGCGAGCTAAACCAATTCTGGTATATACTTTGCCATAATAAGGATTTATTTTAATAGCTTGGATGTAATCTGCAATAGCTCCCTCATAATCTCCCAAATGATAGCGAGCTAAACCACGTTTGTAATAGGTGACAACATCTTTGGGGTTCAGTTGTAAGACTTCATTATAGGTTCTGATAGCTGCACCATACTGTTTTTTCTCAAAGCATTCGTCACCCAGTTTTATGTAAACCTGATTTAACTCTTCGGTGCGAGAAGGGGAATAGTTATTTTCCTCAGGATAGAAGTTAGGTTTAACAAACTGAGTTTTGGGTTGCACCTCTATAAATTCTGGCTTAGGGCTATATCTGTAAATTGGAGGTTTTTGCCTGGGAAAGTTATCATCTGTAAAAGTTTGTAACTGTTCTAAATAGCAGCGTAAACCTCCTCCATACAGTAATTGTTCTATTCCAAATGTCACTTTTCCCGTCCTCAGCTTAATCATCTGGGTGGGAAGAAAGCCTGCTAAGAAGAGATGGTATTCTGGTTGCGCTTCATTCACCTCTTCTTGAATCAAAATACAAACAACAACTGCATTTTTTTGAACTTCATCTATACTAATTGACCACCTAGCTTTCTCAATACTGCCATGACGTGATTTTACGGCAATCCCAACCGATGCATCAAAAGTCAGTGTGAAATCAACTTTGCCATCTCCACCATAGCGTTTTTCATAATCGACTTCAGTCACAAAATCCGATAAACGTTCTTTAACAACCTCTTCACCTAGTTTTCCTTTTAAATTGCTAATAAAAACATCACGGACTGGAGAAGTACGTTTGTATTTCTCAGACATCTGCCAGCAAAATTCCCGTAGTGCCTTTAGCCTCTCTCCTGAGATGACTGTTAATTCGCTATGTTGCCCTTCTGTTTCACAGTGCAGCAAACGACCAGATGTAAGCCTTTTGATAAAATCTGATTGTAGCGATCGCAGTAGGGTAATCCAATCCATTTATCGTTCTGCGAATCTTAGTGATAAGGTTATTTATAAAAATAACAAATTAGCGTAGCTCTGTCTTCATCTAAAATTTTGACGTTACGTAATCTAACTTTTGCACCATACCACTATCAGTGTTCCTGCTGGGCTTTTCCTCACTGAAACATAATAATATGTTACACAATTAGAAGATAACGGGCTATATGCCTTAGAAAAAGGAGATGTTGATGCTTGGGCAGTTTCTATTTCAAGGTATGAAACAACTCTAGAAAAAGCGGGTTTATCTGCAACGGCATTTCCAGTGATAACAAGAGGAGCAAACCTTCCCAGTGACCTATTCGTTGCTAGTAGTTAGTTTGCTCCAGTCTTCATCGAACAAATACAAAGTTTGATGCTCCAACATCGAGATCGACTACTACAAGCTATTCTGGTATTTCCAGCTAATGAAAAGTTTAGAGGTTCCAAAACAATCTCGGCTGTAAACGTTAAATATAACGCGATTTGTGAGGTTTATAAAGCCATAGGATAAGGTGATTTTATTAAATAGATGTCATAAGTACCTCAAACAAATTAGACGTAAAAACTTTTTATGTTGAAATACTTACCAATCTTTTGAGGACATAAAATGTAATTAGGAATCCAGATTTTTGAACCCAAGACCATAGAAATATAGTTTTTCATTTTTGTGATTTTGAAATATTGCATTATCAAATAATGTAAAAAATTATAACATATTTTTTTACTTCATAATTGTAATACTGGTAATATTACGGTAGTCATTAATCATAAAATAAAGTAATACTGATATTAAAAAATAAACAGCAGAAATCCGGTTATTTATTATCTTTTTATTTATAAATAAATGAAACGACGTAACTTTATTTGGTATTCTCTTCTATTTAGTAGTGGTTGTACAGTAGCCAGTAATGCTAATAGTATTTCTGAGGAATCAATTGATAATCTACCTAAACAATTAAAATTTACGGTAACCGATGTTAAAGGTTTAGAAGAGTTGCAACGTGACTATGAAACTTTTCGGACTGTGTTAGAGGATATATTAAACATAAAGATTGATTTTTTTCCAGTTGAGAATTTTGTAGCAGCGGCACCAGCGTTACAGTTGGGCCATGTAGATATAGTTCTTTCAGGTCCATCAGAATACGTGATTTTAAATGCCAGGTCAAAGGCAGTTCCTATTGTTGCCATCACAAGACCAAAGTACTACTCAGTTATTGCAGTTCGTGCCGACAGTGGTATTAAGTCAGTATCTCAATTGAAAGGGAAAAAAATCGCTATGCGAGCAAAGGCAGGAACTGCCGGACATATTTACCCCACAAAGCTTCTTTTAGACGCTGGGTTAGATCCAAAATCAGATGTCACAGTTCTCTTTTTAGAAGACAAGGGATTAGAAGCGTTAGAAAAAGGTGATGTTGATGCTTTGGCACGTTCTTTTTCAGGATATGAAAAAATTTTGCGAGATGCAGGTGTATCTACAACGGCATTTCCCGTAATAGCAAGTGGACCAAACCTCCCTAGTGATGTGTTTGTTGCTAGTAGTCAGTTAACAACCGCCTTCATCAAACAAATAGGAAATCTCATGCTAAAACATCAAGATAAGTTACTTCAAGCTATTTTAGAATCGCCAGCTAACGAGCAGTTTCAAGGCTCTAAAATGATGGCAGCTACTGATGCAGATTACGATATGATACGGGAAGTGTATAAAGCCATAGGAGAAGGCGACTTTATTAAATAAGCGCTAACTATTTTTTATAGGAAGAAATGACTGGCTTAAATGAAGTACACAAGGAAACTAAAAAAATGCTGTTTCGAGGCTCTAGTTCTTCTGTAAAAGATTTAAAAAGTCAAGCTAAAACAGAACAGCCAGATTCAAAAAATATCTGGTTATCCATAAAACACTGGCTTACTAGTTTAAGTATTGCCAAAAAAATTGGTTATGGATATTCACTGTCAATTAGTATTGCTATTTTAGGAACAACTAGCGGGTTAGTTATTGCAGATTACTATGAAAAACAAGCCCGGAAGCAACTAGACCTAGCTTATCGGCAGGAATCTATTTTAAGAGATTTAGAAAAATCCGTAATAACGACACGATTACATCCGCAACGGTTAGTTACTGTCGTTGAAGATTCTGTTTGGTTGGAGTTTGAAAAAAGTAAGTTTTTAATGGATGTCAATCAAGTGAAGATATATTTGTCTAAACTTGAAACGTTCATTAGAAAGAATCCCAATCATTTAGCAGTAGAAAATATCAATTTAAAAACATTATTACAAAAGTATCAAACTAATACAGAATTATATACTCAGCTAGTTAAGTCTTTTTGGCAAAAAATAGATTCTAATAAGTTGCAGTCAGCAAAAGGTCAAAGTAATCCGAATAGTCTCCTGACCTTGATAAAAGGGAAGAAAGCTATTGATATCAATGTCACCTTCGAGTTGCTTTCAGAGGATTTAACTCGGATATTAGCTCGAGCTGAAACTCAAAAGCAGCAAGCAAATACTGGTTTTAGAAATGCTCAAGTACTGAGGCTGCAAATTATTATTGGAAGTATGGTGCTGTCAGTTGCGATCGCAGCAGCACTAGCAGCATACACCAGTGGAGCGATCGCCCGCCCTCTAGTAGCTGTGACTGACGTTGCTAGAAAAGTTACTCAAGAACAAGATTTTGACATAAGGTCTCACATCACAAGCACTGATGAAGTAGGGACGCTAGCAAACTCTCTAAATCAATTGATCCAGTGGGTAGGAGATTATACTCATGAATTGGAACTAGCACGTCAAACTTTAGAACAACGAGTAGAAGAACGAACCCAGGAACTTCAACTTGCATTACAAGACCTGCAAGAAACCCAAGGGCAGCTGATTCAAACAGAAAAAATGTCTTCCCTCGGGCAGATGGTAGCAGGGGTAGCCCATGAAATCAATAACCCCGTCAACTTTATTTATGGCAATCTAGAGTGTGCTAGTGATTATTTTCGGGACTTACTTGATTTATTACATTTATATCAGCAGCACCACCCGAACCAGACGATGCTAATTGAAGAGAAAATTAAACAAATGGATTTGGAATTTTTGAGCGAAGATTTAACAAAACTACTTTCTTCTATGAAAATAGGTGCCCAGCGCATTCGGGAAATAGTGTTGTCTTTGCGTAATTTCTCCCGATTGGATGAAGCTGAGATGAAAGCAGTTGATATTCACGAAGGAATTGACAATACACTATTAATTCTCAATCATAGACTTAAACATGGTATTGAAGTCATTAGAAATTACGGTAATTTACCTTTGCTTGAGTGTTATCCAGCGCAACTCAATCAAGTCTTTATGAATATTTTAAGTAATGCTGTTGATGCTTTACTAGATGATAGCGATCGTGTTAGCAAGCAGATTGAGATTGAAACATCAAAGTTCAGTAATCATTACATAAAAGTAGGAATAAGGGATAATGGACCGGGAATTCCCCTAGAAATAAGAAATAAACTTTTCGATCCTTTCTTCACAACTAAACCAGTAGGTAAAGGGACTGGTTTGGGATTAAGTATTTGTTACAAAATTATTGAGAAGCACAAAGGCACCATTGAAGTGGTTTCAGACATTGGTCAAGGAACAGCATTTATACTTACACTACCAATTAAAGCAGTGATGACATAGCGAATGTTCTAGCACTATTTTTCAATATTGAAGTAGGTAAAAGATCTAGTAATTAAATTGGAGCCCTATATCTCAATACGGTTCAGTAAAATTAATGTATAAAATAAAAATTTTGTAGGGACGCGTTGTTTGAAGCGTCTCTACGTTATGTTCCTGATAAGGGTTCTGGTCTTATCTAAACTGTATTGCTCTATATCTCAATTTAAAACTTTAAAAACCCGAAAATCATCCCAAAAAGTAACACACAGCTAATCCAGACATTTTGAGCGAACATTTGATTGTAGGCAACATTTGGAAGTTGTGAGTCAAGCAGTCGTATAAACTGCCAAATCCATGCAATAGTTGCAATTAGCAGGCTAATCCAGAAACTCAGTTGCAATTGCATATAGAAGCCTAACCAACCCAAGAGTAAGGCAGCACCTGCATAGCAAATCATAACAGCAACAGGAGCATACTTACCAAAAAACAGAGCACTGGATTTAACGCCAATCCGTTGGTCATCCTCGCGGTCAGACATGGCGTAAATGGTGTCGAATCCTACAGCCCAGAGCGCAGTTGAGCCACACAGCAACCAAGTAGTAAACTCTACTTGCTCATTCACCGCAGTCGAGCTAGTCAACACGACAAGACCCCAAATAATTGCCAGCAATAGCTGAACTCACATCTACACCAATAACTGAACCGTTGAGTCCAACTTGCTCCCCTAACCAAGTGGAAACACTTCCAATACCGCAACCAATGTCAGCTATATGCATCCCTTCGGTGAGCCCAACTCGCCCAAGTAAAAACTCTGTATATGGCTTATGGATTTGGTGAAGAATTTGCAATCGATTTGCGCCTAGTTCTCCAGTGGCTAGTGTATAACGGTCATCATGTATCATTTTTTCTTAATCTTGGAACTGATTGACTTAGTACAGCTTTGCATAAATTCGTAGCAAATTGACCAAATCTCCTATATATTGAGGCTGACCATGTGTATACAAAGTTGGTATTATGGCGCTTGGGGTTAGTAAAGGGTACGTAATGTACGAATACAAAGTATTTATTGTGTATAAAACTTACGCATTGACAAGCAAGACAAAAAATGGATGAGAATGCAGAAAAAACCAGCGATGGCAGTGGTAAAAATATGTTAGGCAAAATTTTAATGGAAGTGAGAGAAATATTGCGCCACCGCTGATAGCAATACAGTATTGAGAATACCTACTGTTTCTGCCTTCAATTTACTAAAACTGACTATTTAAGTAGTTTGATAAAATTTAACTAAACAATTGCTCTTTTTTAGTAATTTATAAGCATATAAAAGAAAACTTGAAGACCTTTATGAAAATCATAACGGGTAAAGTATGATATTCGGTAAGGAGTTATATTTAAAGGTATGAAATACTATAAATGGTTCTGGGATGAACCTCTTGGGGGTGAATTTGATGCTTGGGGTACTAGCACGTACTTTATGGAAATTGGAGAGAATTTATATGCTATTCGTCAGATAGAAGTGTATGAGAATGGTAACGTACTATTTTACGATCGCGAGCATACTCGTGATGATTATGGAATGTTAAATGATAAAAAAATGGATAAAAAAGAAATACAAGAATTTGAAATTACAAAGGCAGAATTTGAACTGGTTTGGAATTCTAAAACCCCAATAAATAGGAAACCCGTTAGTTCTTATATTTCCTGAGGGGAAACTCCTCGCGCTTAACCCTTAACAGGGCTGCCTGTGGTAAGAGCCTGAAAACTCCCCGATAGCACGTTCCTCCCTGTTAAGCGTTAAGAGTTAAGAGTTCCCTTCTTCTGAGATGAAAGATGCAAGCTAATTCTGGGAACACTATAATCTATCACCAGTATTAACAGAGAGCGGTCGATGTGGAAAGGCGGATGGAATCTTAACTCAAAAAATACAGTTCCCTTGCAACCACCTGCGGCATACCTGAAAGCAAGGAAACAGGGCATAACTAACCATGATGTTAGTCAAAATTCACAAGAGGAAATACTAGTTCCACAGGAGCAGGACGACCACTCTTTGGAAGCACACAGACTTTTGCGACAAGGAGTTCAACAGCAACAAGCTGGAGATTTGACTGCGGCTATGAAGTCATTGCAAGAATCCCTAGCCCTTTTCCAAGCAGTTGGAGACAATGAACGACAAAGACAAGTGCTTTCCTGTTTGGGATTGATAGCTTACACTCTGGGAGACTACAAAAGCGCAATTTCATACTCCCAACAATGTTTGAGTTTGGCTAAAGATGGTACAGACTTGCGGATGTGTATGCAAGCGTATTCCCATTTAGGCAATGCCTATCGTCACCTAGGCAACAATCCCAAAGCAATGGAATCCTTGCAGGAGTCTTTGAGAATAGCACAACAACTGCAAGACAAGCGCAGCGAGGTAGCAGGGCTGAATAATTTGGGCTTAGTTTATAAAGCTGTGGGTGACCTTCCACGAGCGGTAGAACTCAAACAGCAAAGTTTAGAAATTGTCAGAGAACTCCAAGACCACTGGGGAGAAGAGCAAGTATTGAAAAATTTGGGAAATGCTTGGTATGCTTTGGGAGACTATACTAAAGCAATAACTTACTACGAACAGTGTGTCAAAATAGCTTACTCCCTTAACAATCACCGCAGTGCAGTTCAAGTGTTAAAGAATTTAGGCAATGCTTGTTATGCTTTAGGCGATTATGCTAAGGCAATAGTCTATTACGAGGAACGTCTGGTATTAGCTAGGACAATCAAAGATAAACGTAGTGAAGAACAATCTCTGGGAAGTTTGGGCGTTGCTTGTGAAGCATTAGGGGATTACGCTCAAGCTATTACGTATTACGAACAACGATTGGACATAGCAAGATTGCTGCAAGACCGTCGCAGCGAGGAACAAACTCTTGGCAGTTTAAAAATGGCTTGTTATGCTTTAGGCGATTATGCTAAAGCAATGAAATACCAAATAGTTGATAATTTGTGATTGGGTGTTAGTAGTTAGTAGTTAGTGGTTAGTGAGGGTCAAACTAACCCAAGGTTGAAAAATTCTTAATTACAAATTACGAATTTCTAGGAGATAGTCTAGAGCTTCCTGTGTTTTTACTTGCGGAAATTCTGAGTAAAAATGACTAACGCTTGGGAAGTGTGATGGTGTTGCTAATACAATCGGGCGATCGCACCATTCACGCAACCAAGGTAGCAACTTCAAAGGCGCGACTGGGGCGCAAAGCCAAATTTCAGCGGGAGAAAGCCCTCTCAGAGCTTTTGCTGCTACTGCAATTGTCATACCTGTGGCAATACCGTCATCAACTAAAATGAGAGTCGCACCCTCAGGCTCGACTTGGGGACAAGCAGGAGCTAATTGAGCTTGAAGCAATTGAGCTTGGCTGATGGCAGAGTTTAACGCGTCTTCTCGCGACTGAGAATTTTTTATTTTGCTTTGGAAGCTTTGTCGATCCCAAAGAACATTACCTGAAGCAGTCACCGCACCAATAGCTAACTCAGGATTTTCAGGATAGCTAATTTTTTTTGCCACCTCGATTGTCAGAGGACAACTCAAAAGACGTGCAACTGGTGCTGCTACGGGTATTCCTCCTCTTGGCAAAGCATAAACTATTGTTCTTGGCGGTATCCCAGAGTCAATCGTTTGCTGGGTCAAAATATCCTGAATCGTCTGCGCTAGTTGTTCACCAGCTTGTGTGCGATCGCTAAAAAGTGGGTTTTTTGGCATGATTGCTGCCCAGCAGATGAAGACGCCATTGCTTTTATCATGACTGATTTTTTTTAAACTGAGTGAATGCGATAGGATGTTAATAATTAACAAAATCAACTAAACAAAATGCGGGTCAGCGGGTAGGCAAAGTTAAATATAACTGTTGGTCGTCATTTGTCCTCAGTCATCCGTCATTTGTAAAGCACAAAGGACAAATGACTGAGGGCGGCTTTCACAAGTTACATTTATTTGTACCGACCTACTTAGCAAAATTTGTTTGTTAATAGCAGGCTGCACCCGAGTAGGTAAGATATTTCAATTTTCATGAGCAGCGAACAACAACTCAGCCTCTTCGGGGAATCTGACTTTGGGCCATCTAAGCTTAACCAAAAAGAGTTAATTCCCACCAGTGTCAAGATTCCAATTCCTCGTGGAACCTATGGCAATGTAACTGAAATAGCACAGCATTGCAATCAGTGTCATCGCTGTGGATTGGGAAACACCCGTACCCATGCTGTTGTCGGAAGAGGCAACCTCAAAGCAACAATCATGGTTGTTGGGGAAGCACCAGGTCAAAACGAAGACGAAACGGGATTGCCCTTTGTTGGCAAAGCAGGACAATTGCTAGAGAAAATTCTTGCCTCAGTGAAGCTAGATACTGAGAAAGATGTATATATTTCTAACGTGAATAAGTGCCGACCACCGGGCAATCGCGTGCCAACGACTGAAGAAATGGACGCCTGCAAACCCTACCTAATGGAGCAAATCCGCTTGGTCGATCCAAAAATCATTCTTTTGACAGGTGCAACTGCTGTCAAAGGAGTTATTGGTGACAAGCGAGGTATTACCCAAATTCGCGGCAAATGGATGGAATGGGATGGGCGTTTGTGTATGCCAATTTTCCACCCCTCCTATTTGTTACGTAACCCTTCTCGTGAAGTCGGCAGCCCGAAATGGTTAATGTGGCAAGATATACAAGCAGTACGTGCCAAGTTTGACGAAATTCGGAACAACAGCTGACAACGTTGAAATTATCTGGGCACGCTTCCTGCTCTACAATCTCGCAACCAATTGCTAATCCCTTGGGCAATAAAGCCATTACTACTTTCTCTTGGTGGTGTTGGGGGCTGTTTTTTTGGATAAGAACCAACTTGAGAAAACATCATCGCAAAACGCCAGCCGTCCTCTGCTTTTGTTAAAAACAGCCAGTGGAATGCTTGTAATTGAACTGCTTTTCTATCTACGTACTGTCGCTCTAAAGTTGTAAAAAAGACTTGCTCCACTCCAAATGAAGTGGTTTTTACTGAATCTGATGTGTATCCACTAGGGTTAAGAGGTAGCGGATTCAACTCAGGTCTTCCGGCAACAACTACGTAACTAAAAACTTCATTTGCCCTGCTTAATCGACGGGCACGTTGACGGACGCGATTTGCATAACTAGGTAAATCACGCAATAGTAGAGTAGTTATTGTTTCTAAGTTTTGATTTGAGCAAAGAGATTTTTGAGAAACATCCCGTACCAATACCCCCTCACCTTGGGAGGATATTGTTGACGAATGATTAAAAAGCTCAAATTGTAAGCCGCGCAGCGCTGACCCATCTTGGTATTTCATAGGGGCTGCCCAGCCAACACTCAATTCATCAACTGATGTCAACAGCCAAAAGCTACAACCTATAAGCCACAAGCTTGGATTTCTATATCTGACTTCTGACTTCATGCAACTGTTTGTAACTCCTCGCAAATCCTCTTCCAAGCTAACTCTGGATTGTCAGATGCAGTAATAGGACGTCCAATCACAAGATAATCTGCTCCTGCTTTGAGTGCTTGCCCTGGGCTTAGCGATCGCGCCTGATCTCTTGCTTGTGCCCAAGTTGGACGTACACCCGGACAAACCAGTAAAAAATCACGGACACAAGTTTGTCGCAGTTGTGCTACTTCTTGGGGGGAGCAAACTGCCCCATCCAAACCCATCTCTTGAGCCATCAAAGCCATCTGTTGAGCATATTCTGGCAATTCTAAAGGAATTTTCAAGTCCATTGCCAATTGCCGGGAAGAAATACTCGTTAACAGGGTAATAGCAATTAACTTTGGCGGTTTTACACCTGCCTGTGCTGCCCCTAGCTGTGCCGCCTCAGCCGCAGCTTTGAGAGCGTCTTTACCAGATGTTGCATGAATTGTCAACAAATCAACCCCATAACGAGCCGCCACACGGCATGCACCTGCAACAGTGTTGGGGATGTCATGAAACTTCAAATCTAGGAAAATGCGCTTTTGCCGAGATTTTAGCGCCTCCAGAATTTTTGGTCCGGTGCTTGTAAACAGTTCTAGACCAACCTTCCAAAAACTGACTTGCTCTAGCCTTTCGACAAGAACTATTGCTGCTTCCTCGTCCGGTACATCTAGAGGCACAATAATTCGATCTTCCGCATTCATTTAGCAATGGCTCCTGTAAGAGTTAGTAGTCAGTAGTTAGTAGTTAGTAGTTGGTAGTTTTCCTACTAACCACTAACCACTAACCATTAGGGTACCAATCGGACAAACTTATTTTTACCAAGCTGTAAAACACGACCGTGCAATTCACTGGCATCAGCGACACTGGTATCTACATCGGTAATGCGATCGCCATCTAAGCGGACTCCACCTTCAGAGATTTTCCGTCTGCCTTCCCCGGTACTTTTGCACAAACCACTGACATTGAGAATATAAGCCAATTTTGCCGGAAATTGAACTTCTGAGAGGGAAAATTCCGGCAGATCGCCAGCTTCAATATCCTTAACAGCTTGTTCGCCATGATACTGCTTAACTACTTCCTGCGCCAATAGCTTTTGGCGGTCGCGAGGACTGTCTGGCAGTTTGTCCAAAGGTAAATTTGTCAGTAGAGTAAAATATTGCTCCAGTAGATGGTCTGGAACTTGTTGCAGCTTTTGGTACTTTTGAGTTGGGTGTTCTAATAATCCCACATAATTTCCCAAAGATTTAGACATTTTTTGCACGCCATCTGTACCAATCAAAATTGGCAGCAACAACCCATATTGGGGTTTTTGACCGAAATGGCGTTGCAAATCCCTTCCAACAGCGATGTTAAACTTTTGGTCAGTCCCCCCTAATTCCACATCAGCAGAAATAGCAACAGAATCATAGCCTTGCATTAATGGGTAGAGGAACTCATGAAGAAAAATTGGATTCTCTTTTTTATAGCGTTCGGCGAACCCTTCCTTCGCCAGCATCTGCCCCACTGTCATAGTGGAGAGTAACTCTAAAATTTTGCCCAGATTAAGCTGAGAAAGCCATTCTGAGTTATAAAGTACCTCAAGCCTTCCTGGTGTATCAAAATCTAATATAGGTCGTACCTGGTCGAGGTAAGTTTGAGCATTTTTTGCGACTTCTTCTTCTGTAAGCTGACGGCGCATTTCCGACTTACCTGTAGGATCGCCAATGCGAGCAGTAAAATCACCTATGACTAGCACAGCTGTATGACCTGCATCCTGAAATGCTCGCAGTTTTCTGATTGGTATGCTATGACCGAGGTGAATGTCAGTACCTGTTGGGTCAATTCCCAATTTGACCCTTAATGGTCGGTCAGTTACCGCCAAACGCTGTTCCAAACTTTCAATTTCACTGTCAGAATCAGTGGGTTGAGGGAAAATTTCAGCAATACCACGACGCAACCAAGAGAAATTTTGCGTCATACTAGGGGATTGACTATTAACTACGCTTTGCACTATCAAAGTAGGGTTGGTGATGGTCACTAGCAATTTATATTTATCTTATTTTCTTGTGCCAAACTAACAAACTAATATAATTGCAAAAAATTAACTGCTTTGCTTAATCCAAGAAATTACACTTATATATACAGTGAGGAAGTGAAATCGCCGTGTCGTCCAGAACTTTCGATCGTAATAAGTCTCAACCACAGGTTTCATCAGGCTTTGAGTTTCTTAAAGGAGTAGGTCAGGTAGCTGGCGGTACTCTACTCTCCATCACTATGCTGACCAGTTCTATTGTAGCGGGAGGGCTGGTTGGTTTAGCCGTCAGTTTCCGTAATTTGCCTGATGTCAGACAATTACGTAACTTTTTGCCTTCGGAAACTACTTACATTTACGATATCAAGGGTAAACTCTTAGCTAGCATTCACGGGGAAGCCAATCGCGAAGTCGTGCCTCTAGATAGAATTTCTCCAGAACTCAAACGAGCGGTTCTGGCGAGCGAAGATAGCGACTTCTACTATCACCACGGTATAAATCCTAAAGGTGTTGGACGTGCCTTGGTCACCAACTGGACAGCAGGTGGCGTGCGGGAAGGTGGCTCAACCATCACCATGCAGTTAGTGAAAAACCTGTTTTTGTCCCGCAAGCGTGCCTTTACTCGAAAGATAGCAGAGGGCGTACTGGCAATTCGCTTGGAGCAAATTCTTACTAAAAACCAAATTTTGGAGATGTACCTCAACCAAGTTTACTGGGGTCATAACAACTATGGGGTACAAACGGCAGCACGCAGTTACTTCAATAAAGCTGCCGAAAATTTAACCTTGGCTGAATCAGCAATGATGGCGGGTTTGATCCAAGCACCGGAAGAGTACAGCCCGTTTGTCAATATGCAAAAGGCTAAGTACCAACAAAAGGAAGTTTTGGGACGGATGCTCACCCTGGGTTGGATTTCCCAGAAAGAATACGACGACGCTTTGAAACAACCAATCAAACTCGGCAAAATTAGGTCATTTCAGGGTAGTGCTTTGCCTTATGTAACTAACGCAGTAGCACAGGAGATAGCCAAGAAATTTGGTCGTGAAGCCCTGCTTAAAGGTGGTATGCGGATTCAAACCACTGTTGATTCCGATTTCCAACGGATGGCGGAAGCAACGGTGAGACGCTGGCACGAAAGGTTGCGAGGGCAGGGATTGTATAGGAACCAAATTGCTCTAGTCGCCGTTGACCCCCGCACTCATTTTGTCAAGGCACTAGTAGGTGGTGTAGATCCAAAAACCAGCGAATTCAACCGCGCCACTCAAGCTTTGAGACAACCAGGCTCTTCATTCAAGCCGTTTGTTTACTATGCCGCCTTTGCAACTGGTAGGTATGGTCCAGATTCAACAGTCATAGACGCACCAGTTAGTTATCGAGATGGAAGCGGTTGGTACCATCCACGAAACTACGATGGTGGCTATGGCGGAGCAATGTCAATTCGTACAGCCCTCTCCCAGTCTCGCAACATTCCTGTCATTAAGCTTGGTAAAGCAGTGGGGATGAATAAAGTTGTTGAAACTTGCCGCACTCTGGGAATTATGAGTCCGATGGAACCCGTAACTTCTTTGCCTTTGGGTGCTATTGGCGTGACACCATTAGAAATGGCAAGTGCCTATGCTACCTTTGCTAATTACGGCTGGCAATCTCCTACAACGGTGATTGCTCGTGTTACTGATAGTAGTGGCAATGTGTTGCTTGATAACACTCCCAAACCACAGCTCGTTCTCGATCCTTGGGCATCAGCAGCTGTTATCGATACCATGCGATCGGTAATTACTAACGGTACTGGTAAAAATGCTGCTATAGGTCGTCCTGCTGCAGGTAAAACAGGAACAACCTCCTCTGAAAAAGATATTTGGTTTGTGGGCACCGTACCCCAGTTAACCACTGCTGTTTGGGTAGGTAGAGACGATAACAGAACCTTGGCCCACGGTGCAACGGGTGGTGTGATGGTTGCTCCTATTTGGCGCGATTTTATGACCAAAGCACTTAGGGGCGTACCCTCTGAGAACTTTAAATCGCCTTCTCAATTTCCTCGCCCAAAATCAAATTAGGGGGTTTGTTAGTAGGTAGTGGTTAGTAGTTGGTAGTTAGTAGTTAGTAGTTAACGATCGCTATTCCACTAACCACTAACCACTAACCCCTAACCATCTACGCTTGTTTCTCCAGTTCAGCTTTCATCCGCTCTAATGTGAGGTGCATTTGGTCGAACATTTGTTGAGGGGTGATACCAAACTGATTCAACTGTGTTTTCAGTTGCTCTACAGTCATTTGTGCCATAAAATCT
Source organism: Scytonema sp. NUACC21 (assembly GCF_054684315.1). NCBI lineage: Bacteria > Bacillati > Cyanobacteriota > Cyanophyceae > Nostocales > Scytonemataceae > Scytonema > Scytonema sp. NUACC21. The sequence goes on from NZ_BAAFZH010000107.1 coordinate 69,169, forward strand.
TCTGATAGCTCAAAGCGCTTCATAAAAACGCGATAGCGATCCATCATGGCTTCCATCTGCTCACCGTTCGACTTGCATGTGTTAAGCATACCGCCAGCGTTCATCCTGAGCCAGGATCAAACTCTCCGTTTTGAAGTTAGTTTGTTTAGCTCTTTGGTTGATTTTTCCCCATCAACCTTGGGTTTATTCTTTACTTACACAAGGTTCACGCTGTATAATAGCTTTCAAACTATAGAATTTTCAAGGTTCGCTGCCTTGTGGCGTCGCTCATTTGTGCGCCCGCCTCTCAGGCACTTTTATATAGTAGCGACCCCTCCTCCGACTGTCAACTATTTTTTTGAGATTTTTGAAATTTTTTTTGAGACACGACTGAAAGCCTCACTGGTAAAGGCATTTAGGGTAAAGTAGTTTTGATTTAATTTAAGGAAGTAGTAAAACTGTGGGTAAATTCGGACTTGTGCCGCACGATCTGGTTATAGAGCCGTTATTACGTGATTGGTTGCTAGAGGATATTGGTCGGGGCGATCGCACAACCCAAGCGCTGATAAATAATGAACAAGGGAAAGCGAAATGGGTAGCAAAAGCGCCTGGAGTGATTGCTGGTTTACCTATTGCAGCAAAAGTATTCAACCTGTTGAGCGAAAAAGTAACCTTTGTGCCCGTTGTAGCCGAAGGTGAAAATCGAGAACGGGGAGAAGTCGTAGCGGAAATTGAGGGTCCGTTAGACGCGCTACTTATGGGGGAACGGGTTGCACTTAATATAGTGATGCGACTGAGTGGTATTGCCTCGCTGACACGAAAATATGTAGAGAAAATCGCTGACTTACCTACTAAATTGGTAGATACCCGAAAAACAACACCAGGTTTAAGACTATTAGAAAAGTACGCAACCGTTATGGGTGGAGCAATCAACCACCGTATGGGACTGGATGATGCGGTGATGATCAAAGACAATCATATTGCTGCAGCCGGAGGAATTGGGGAAGCTATTTCTCGCATTCGGAACCAAATTCCATATCCCTTAACGATAGAAGTAGAAACCGAAAGTCTAGACCAAGTGCAAGAGGCATTACACCATAGCGCTGACATCATTATGTTGGACAATATGCCCGTTGACTTAATGAGTCAAGCAGTTAACCTCATTCGGCAATACAATAATCGCGTCAAAATCGAAGCTTCTGGCAACGTAACACTAGAAACTATTCGTCCTGTTGCTCAAACAGGCGTAGACTATATTTCTACAAGTGCCCCGATTACCCAATCCACTTGGTTGGATTTGAGCATGAAAATTCAATAATTACCTAACTGTAGCAAAGCAGTAATGTAATCTTGTAGTATTGTAGTATTAAGGTAATCTTCGCGATGTATTAGATAAGCTATTATGATGCGCTAATTCATTGTTAGAACAAGCAGCTTTTTACACTCCAAAGGCTTTCCAGACGTTATATCCATTGGTTCCTACAGCTTTATCCAACCCCGCTTACAATATACGTTGTATTCCTCTAGCCTGCTACAATTAATGGGCTTTCACCTGGAATTGCTATAAGCCTAAAGAAATAATCAAAAGAGCAATTACCCCTTTAGAGTATTATGTTTAATCTATGAAAGCTACACAAGAAAAACTAAAACTGAAATTACAGGAGGCGTTGGGAGCAGCTTTTGGAGCTGACTACGCTGAAGCAGACCCAATTTTGGTAACAGCTAGCAACCCAAAATTTGGAGATTATCAGGCAAACGTTGCTTTGTCCTTATCAAAGAAGTTAGGACAACAACCAAGAGCGATCGCACAACAAATCGTTAATAAACTTGACATATCAGCCATTTGCAAACCACCAGAAATTGCTGGTCCTGGGTTTATCAATTTAAAGCTGAGAACAGAATATTTGGAAGAACAAATTAAGGCAATTCAAACAGATCCAAGGTTAGGAGTAGCTCCAACCAACAACCCCAAACGGGTGATTGTAGATTATCCCAGCCCAAACATTGCCAAAGAAATGCACGTCGGGCATTTACGCCCAGCTGTGATAGGAGATTGCCTATCCCGAATAGTAGAATTTGCAGGTCATGAAGTCCTGCGGATCAGCCACGTGGGAGACTGGGGAACCCCCTTCGGAATGCTCATCGCCTATCTAGAAGAAGCATACCCAGAAGCATTGATTACCACTGAAAACCTCAATTTGGGCGATTTATCTTCATTTTACCGTGCAGCAAAGAAACGGTTTGATGCAGATGAGGATTTTCGCAAAGCAGCACAGCAAGCTGTCGTGAAGTTACAAGCTGGAGATGAAAAAACGCTGCTTGCTTGGAAGATAGTCTGTGAACTCTCCAGTAGAGCTTATCAAGTCATTTACAATTTACTAGGAATTGCTTCCTTTATTGAACGGGGAGAATCTTTCTATAACCTTCTACTAGCTGAAGTCGTAGAAGAACTGGATAAAAAAGGTTTGCTTGTAGAAAACCAAGGAGCACAGTGCGTATTTCTTGATGGTTTCACCAATAGAGAAGGAGAACCTCTACCTTTGATAGTGCAAAAATCAGATGGAGGTTACAACTACGCCACAACAGATTTAGCAGCTATCCGACACCGGGTTCAGGTAGAGAAGGTCCAACGTGTCATTTATCCCGTTGGTGCAGAACAAACAAACCACTTCGCCCAAATTTTCCAAGTAGGCAGAAAGGCAGGTTGGATTACAGATGAGACAGAGTTTGTTCACGCCCCCTTTGGTTTGGTATTGGGCGAAGACGGTCAAAAGTTGAAAACCCGTTCTGGGGAAGCAGTACGGTTGCAGGATTTGTTGAATGAAGCGATCGCGCATGCCCGTACAGACTTAGAAACCAGATTAAAAGAAGAAGGACGCGAAGAAACAGAAGAGTTCATCAATAATGTAGCGCAGGTGGTTGGCATCAGCGCCATTAAATATGCTGACCTGAGCCAAAACCGTACCAGCAACTATATTTTCAGTTATGATAAAATGTTCGCCTTAAAAGGCAACACCGCCCCATATATGCTGTATGCTTATGTCAGGACTCAAGGCATCAGCCGTGAAGGTAACATTGATTATGAAAAGCTTGGAGCAGATGCCCCAGTTATCCTGCAAGAAGAAGCAGAACTAACTTTAGCTAAGCACTTGTTACAGCTAGATGAAGTTATCAGTGAAGTCGAAAAGGATTTGCTGCCAAATCGCTTGTGCGAGTACTTATATCAACTAAGCCAAAAATTCAATCAATTCTTTGAAAATTGCCCAGTGCTTAAATCTGAAGAACCCGTGCGAACATCACGGTTAGTACTGTGTTATTTGACAGCGAGAACTTTGAAGCTTGGATTATCTTTGCTTGGAATTCAAGTTTTAGAGAGAATGTAGGGAGGTTGACACTCCTTCGTGCCCTTCGTGTCTTTGCGGTTAGAAAAAAATTAATGAACCGCGAAAACGCTAAGAGCACGAAGTTAAGGTTTCTGTGAAAGCTTCGTACCCTATTGAGTTAGTTGCGACAGGTGCTATACGCACGGGAATACGAGTAGCTTCTTCAATCTGAACCGCAAATGCTTGAAGAAAACTCAAACTTACTTGTTTGAGGGTTCTTGTTGGATAGGGGAGGGATTGAGTATGGTTGCCCCGTGCTTCGAGTTGATGAATCAGGGGTCGAGGACGCGTAGGAGAATTCAGTTGAATTTCATCTGGCATTATCTGTTGCATTAAATCAATATAAGTAAGGCGTTCCTCGAAAGACCAAGGGGATAAAATCATAGTTTGAATAGTTAGGCTTCCTGGGTACTCCTGTTGAAATTTCTCTAGTCCCTCCAAGATGTAAGGTAAGCCAATTCCCTCCACATGACGATTAACTCGTCGCAATCGATCTGAGGAAATAGCATCCAATTTTGCTGCCACAATATTTGCACGTGATAAGGCAGAACGCACGTCGTGATTATTCAGCATAGTATGACAAAGGACAAAGGACAAAGGACGACCCTAACTAGTTAACTTTATTTGTGCCCACCTACTTAGCTTTGATAACAACTAAACTAAAGGTAGCAACGAAAATCACCCACAACTATGACGGCTGCCAAAAATTCACAAGTACCTGCTGAATTCACTATGCAGGTTGAAGCAGAAGGTATTCTCATTCCACCATGTGATTTGTGGAGTGATGAGCCGCCTTTGGAAAGTGACCTTCATCGAGAACAAATAGAACTTCTGCTGGTTTGCCTGAAGTGGCTATGGCGAAACCGTACTGACTTTTACGCCAGTGGTAATCTCACTATTTATTTCAGCCCGGAACAAATCACTACGCGAGACTTTAGAGGTCCTGACTTTTTTGTTGTTTTAGGATGTGAAAATCGCCCTCGCAAAAGTTGGGTTTTGTGGGCAGAGCAGGGCAAGTATCCCAATGTAATTGTGGAATTGCTTTCTGACAGTACAGCCAAGGTTGACAAAGGAGCAAAGAAACAACTATACCGAGATACCTTTAGAACACCAGAATATTTTTGGTTTCACCCAGATACACTGGAGTTCCAAGGATTCCGTCTCATGGGAGGTCAATATCAACTTATAGAACCAAATGCCGAAGAATGGTTGTGGAGTCAACAGTTAGAGTTGTTCTTGGGGGTTCATGAGTCAAAGTTACGGTTTTTCAGTCCAGATAAGCAACTGATACCAACACCAGAAGAGAGAGCGGAAACTGCACAACAACAGGCTGAAGTAGAACGAAAACAGAAGGAACTTGCACAACAGCAGGTACAAGAATTACTGGCTAAACTTAAGAATTTCAGTGTCGATCCAAAAGCCTCAGAGCAGTGAGGTGTTGTGGATAGCTAGTGACGGGAGTTTCAACTGGGCAAAAGTGGATTTATCTCCAGCAAATGTCAAACATAAATTAACAGAAGTCTGCCTAAATGGTGGAAAATTTCTCCTCAGGTATCAATGTTTTTAAAGCTTCATTTGTAAATATGAAGTCATTGAAAAATCTTCCCAAATCTTTTTTTGCTTCTTGCATGGCTTTTTTCAACATTTCATATTTGCTTCTTGCGCCAGCAAGAATATTTGCATCATAATATATATTCTAAATTATAAACAACAAATTTCCTATTAATTGAGTGGTTACTGTTTTAAAGATAATAAGTATTGCGATAGTAAGCGATATTGCTGGTAAACCAGCAATATCGCTTTAAACTACTTTTGTCATGAAATCCCTATTTATTTAAAGCTAGTAGTATAATGCTCGCAAAATCTATCGGCTGTCAGTTTGTAATACAGCAATCTTTCCCTAATACTTTTATCGTCATTAATCTTATTATCTATACACAATGAATTGATGAAATTAGATAGGTTTTCACGCAACAGATTCAGTTTTTCTTCATTAATAATTCGCGTCTCCGCTTTAGGTGAAGCGGCATATTCAAATTTGAGTGATGGATGAATCAAAATCGGAGTAAAACTACAAGTTTTATCATAAGTATTAGTAAACCACTCACCAGATCCATTTAACTGATTGCAGTAATCTTTGGAAATAGTATCCGTAGTAGCTCCATTTTTACACTCAATCACAAAATATGACAGGTTTCCAAGTTCCCAAAGTACATCTGGACCTTTTCTATACTCTGCTTCTGGACGCTGGCTATTAAACCCAATATACCGAGCAATCGTTTTCAACGATTCTTCAAATATATCTGCTGTCTCTGGTTTGAATATCAATAATTCTAACAATCCATTCATCTGAATAACGATTTTATTTGGATCATCAAATTTTTGTCTTAAGTAATCCCCACATATTCTTGCTTGATCCATAGCTTTCGACTCAAGCTTATGATATGAAATGCCCGCCATTGGCTTAGTTACTCTTGAGTTATCACTAGCTGCTGACATCAAAGTTTTTTGCGCCTCTGCCAGATCGTAGAAATTGATGTACTCTGCTAAGCACTGTTTTAGGTACGATTTAAGAAATTTCTCATTCTCATTTACTGCATTTACAGCTTTTCTAAGCTCACTCACTGCGGCATTATAGTTTTTTCTAAAAGCAAAATCATACGCTTTTCTTTGTGCAATTGTTACCGAATCTGGTGTACTACTTGCTTCATATACGAGTGATGCCAAAACCCCCTTGCTGGCAGATACCCAGTCTTGGTTTCTAAATAAACAATACATAATTACTTCCCGTATCTGAGACAAATCTCCTCCCTTAATCTGATCGGAAATCTCTTCTGACAGCTTTATTTGTGCTTTAGTCCCTGGAGAAAATCTATCTATCGCACCTCCAGCATATAATTGGCTAGTAAGATTACGTCCCATTAAAAATACTGCACAGTAATCGTCGCTGGATCTAACACCTCGCCCCATCCCTTGCTCTATTTTTTGAACTAGTTGAGCAGCTTTTCTTGAACTTCCCATTAAAATAACTTGTTCAACTTTATCGATTAACCGTCTAGCTACTGGTAATCCATCAATTACAAGAAATCTACAGGAATCCTTTGGTAAGTCTATTCCATCATAACGATTCACTAAGATTGTCAGACCAACTTTTCCGCTTTTTAAGCGAGTTACTCCTTCATATAGATTATCCTTATTCAGAATCAGATCGGCCCGATCTTTCCAGTATTTCGCTCGTTCATCTGACGGAACGATAACAACAACATTTACATCCTGTGAAATTGACTTACAAAATTCCTTTATTTCATCATCAGTTAGTTCAGTGTTGATTACTTGTGGAAGGAGAATCATCCTATCACCAATATCACCTGCTGTATCGGGTATAACTGCCTTATTAATAGACTCCTCTGTAATACCAAAATGGCTGGACAAAATACTGTCATCCACTAAAGTTGCTGTCATAAATATCTTTCTATGAGCATTGGTAATGCTTGGAATGATATCAATTGGTATGCAATGTGGTGAAATCTCTATTTTGTCTGAGCTAATAACACACCTTGATAGAGGTAGTGATTCCTTTATCAATGGCCATACAAACTTGAGCCATTCAGTTTCTTTGTATTTAATTAATATTTTGGATATTTCTCCTATCTTACTTTGCCAACTCCAAAAAGGTACCTGCATATAAACATCACGTTCACGATTATCAATTTCAGATTCCTTTATACGGCATTGTTCCTGAAGTGGTGCTTGAAAGTGCTTATAAATTTCTTTGTACGCAGGATTTCGGCTATCAATTGTTAACAGAAATTGGTCTTCTATTGTATCGAGACATGAATGTGCATCATCGATAATTATGCTACCAATACTAATTTTGATGCCTTCATCACCAATACCAAAAACTGACTTTCCATTAACTAGCTTGTAGATATTAACAATTAAAATAGCTTTGCCTGATAGAAATATAGGGGAATTAGAGTCTTCCGTAGCTTCAAGTCCAAGGTCTTTTGCTTCACCAGCAACCTGTTTTACGAGATAGTTGTCAGGAACCACATAAACGGCAGGACCTTTACCTTCATTTAAGCAGCTTTTTAGGATAAGTAATCCGACTACGGTTTTGCCACTACCAGTATTCATTTTGACAACTAAATCTTTTTCGTTCCTCCTAGAGAACCAGTGATCCCAAACCTGCGTTTGGACGTCTCTCGGATATTCAAACTTACCTTCTTTCTTATTTGGAAGAGCTGTAAATATTTCTCTAGGATGAAGAGCTGTATTACTTTTGTTTCCGCTATTAATTTTTCCAAAGTCAATAGGCATAATATCTCCTGTACTACTTAAGTCTAAATATCTATTATGCTTAATAAGAAATATTTCGCCAACAGTGTCTACATATATATACCCCTTCTAAAGCTTATGGCGAAACATTAATGATAGATACTGAAAATAATCCCTTAACAAAGTTTTTTATTCTTTACAAAAATACAATTTTCATAACAAAAAAAATTTAAATTTTCTTTAAACAAGATATAACAGTATGATTTTCAAAAAATCGCTCAACACCTTTTAATCCGTAATTTATTAATCTACAAATTTAAATCCAATCTTGTTCTATGACAAACCATAATTTTATCGTTAATTTTGCTGAGTTTCTTTAAAGAAGACAGCATACGTACAGTAACGATTAGAATAGTCATGTTGCTGTACTTATATTCTGCTCATTTGGCATCGTTCTCATGAACTCAACTTCTACGTTACAAAACTACATTAACGGACAGTGGTGTGCATCTATCGCTACAGAGTACTTGGATGTTATCAACCCAGCTACGACAGAAGTCATCGCCAAGGTACCACTATCACCAGCCACTGAGGTAGAACAAGCAGTGCAAGCAGCAGCAGAGGCTTTTGTGAGTTGGCGACGTACCCCACCTACAGAGCGAGTGCAGTATTTATTTAAACTGAAGAATCTACTGGAAGAACATTTTGAAGACTTGGCTCGTACCATTACTTTGGAGTGCGGTAAAACTTTGGCGGAATCCAAAGGTGAAATGCGTCGCGCTATTGAAAACGTGGAAGTTGCTTGTGGAATCCCGATGATGATGCAGGGAACAAACTTGGAAGACGTTGCCAGAGGTATTGATGAAATGATGATCCGGCAACCATTAGGAGTCTGTGCGGTTATTGCCCCCTTCAACTTTCCCGGTATGATTCCGTTTTGGTTTATGCCTTATGCCCTTGCCTGTGGCAACACTTACATTGTTAAGCCTTCGGAAAAAGTGCCACTGACGATGCAAAAAATCTTTCAGTTACTGGAAAAAACAGGATTTCCTAAAGGTATTGTCAATCTGGTCAACGGTGCAAAAGAAGCTGTGGACGCAATTTTGGATCACCCCAAAATTCGGGCTATTAGTTTTGTCGGCTCTACTCCAGTCGCTAAATATATATATAGTAGAGCAGCGGCAAACGGCAAACGGGTTCAATGTCAAGGTGGTGCTAAAAATCCCCTGATTGTCCTACCAGATGCCGATTTGGAAATGACAACACGTATTGCAGCTGATAGTGCCTTTGGTTGTGCCGGACAACGCTGTCTTGCTGCTTCTATAGCAGTGACTGTGGGTAAAGCACGTCGGACGTTTACGGAAGCAATCGCAGAAACTGCAAAAAAACGTGTAGTTGGTTGCGGTTTAGACCAGGGTGTAGAGATGGGACCCGTCATCACTGCTGAAAGCAAAACAAGAATTGAGGGTTTGATTCAGAAAGGTGCAGATGAAGGAGCGACAGTGTTGGTTGATGGACGGTACCCAAATATACCAAGCTATGAAAAGGGTTATTTTGTCAGCCCTACAATTCTGCAAAACGTAGACCCATCAGGTGAAATTGCCCGTACAGAAATCTTCGGTCCAGTCCTGAGTTTAATCCATCTAGAGACAATTGAGCAGGCGATCGCTCTAGTGAATAGCGGTCAATACGGCAACATGGCTTGTTTGTTCACAACCAGTGGTGCGGCTGCGCGTAAGTTTCGTTATGAAGCCGAGGCTGGTAACATTGGCATTAATATAGGAGTTGCCGCACCAATGGCGTTTTTCCCATTTAGTGGTTGGAAAGAAAGCTTTTTCGGTGACTTGCACGGTCAAAGCAATCACGCAGTAGAATTTTTTACTCAAACAAAAGTCGTTGTGGAACGTTGGCCCAGCGACTGGTCTCGTCAATTTTAAACTTTACGCCAGTAGGCGGAACAATCTCGTTTTCTATCTACTAGCCCCCGCTCAAACAACTCCCGCCTTAATAAAGCAGGATCGCCAAAGGTGTGATATCGATTCAGCAGTTGATTGACTTCTTTTTCGGTATAAATTCTACTTAGTTCAAACTGACTTGCCAAATACTCCAAAATCAACTGCTGAAACTTTGCCCTATTCCGTTTTGAGGGCCATAGCTTCACGCGTCCTTCTTCATCCAAATACCTTTTCAGGTCATCTAAGTCATTCATAGTTTTTACTGAAAATCAAGTAAACAAATTGCTATAGTCGGGCACTTGCAAATGACAAATTCCGTCACTCTTAGCCATAATGGACAAACCACAGCTAACGGCAGCACAAAAATCGTCTACTGCAAGCGCTTACTGGGGATTTAGTATTCATATTAAATTGGCAAAAAGTGAAGGAGTGAACGTGAAAAGAGGAATTATTGTAAAAACACTGTTTGCATCAGTGAGTTTGTTGGCTTTATTTGCCCCACAAAGCGTTCAAGCTCAACTGGTACCACAGCCCTGGGTGTCAGTAGGTAGTAAGGAAGGTGATATTACCTATTCTGTCGGTGCAAAGGCCTTGGGTTTTGGGGCTGAGTTAGGATTTGGCCCTGACGGTTCTACTGGAGTCGATGTACTAAAATTTATTCCTTTACCCGTAATTTCACCTTACGTGGGGCTTGGGTACTATTCAGAAGATAAGGGTGTGGCATTTTCAGGCGGGGTTCAAGCAGGCGCTACCGATAACCTCTTTGTTGGTGTTGGTTACAATTCTGTACGAGGAATCAACGGACAATTAGGGATACGGTTTTAAAACACATAGTTGGGTTTCGTTTCTCAACCCAACCTACGTGTGTAACTTTGATTCTTACCTATTTAAACGTAGAATGCTTGTGTTTGACGTTTTTTTATACTGAGCGCAGCAAAGCTTTGACTGCATTTGCAGAATCTTGTTGCAATGCCGATACAGCAATTTCCGTTGCTTCTGCCATCGTCAGTTGAGAAACTGCCTGTTTAAACACGGGAATAGCCTGGGCATTCATACTAACCTCATCAAGCCCCAAACCCAGTAAAATTGGTGTTGCTAAAGGGTCTGATGCTAGTTCACCACATAACCCTACCCAAATATTAGCTGAATGTGCAGCTTGGATAGTTTGTTGAACCATCCGCAACACTGCTGGATGGAAAGCATCAACTGAGGTTGCGACTCGTGGGTGGGTACGATCTGCTGCCATCACGTACTGACTGAGATCGTTGGTACCGATACTAAAAAAATCAACTTCAGCAGCTAATTTATCGGCAATGGTCACTGCGGAAGGCACTTCTACCATAATGCCCAATTCCATCCCTTCATTAAAAGAGATACTTGCTTGACGTAATTCTGTTTGTGCGTCTGCCAATATTGCCTTAGCTGCCCGTATCTCTTCTACAGAAGCAATCATGGGAAACATAATCTTAATTTGGTGTCCGGGGCTTGCTTTTAAAATTGCCCGTAACTGAGTTTTAAAAATATGGGGATTATCGAGAGAATAGCGGATTCCACGCCAACCTAAAAAGGGATTGTTTTCTGGCGGGAATTTTAAATAAGGAATTGGCTTGTCTCCCCCTATATCCAAAGTCCGAACAATTAACGGACGATGACCGAGAGTTTGGGCAATACTTTGATAAACCAATAGTTGTTCTGCTTCAGAAGGAGGGGTTGTCCGTGGCATATAGAGAAACTCAGTACGTAGCAGCCCTACTCCCTCTGCTCCCAATCTTAGGGCTTCTTCTGCATCAGATAGACTGGTGATATTAGCTAGGACATGAATTTGCCTTCCATCTCGGGTAATTGCTGGAGCAAATGTTGTCGATAAGACTTCCTGTGAAACAACCTGTCGTGCATCTCTCTTTGTTTCCAGTGCAGCTAAAATATCTGATTCTGGATTTACCCAAATCCTACCAGTCTCACCATCAATTGCCACAGTAGTACCATTGGCTAGTTGCATAATCTCTGGTGGTAAGCCAACAATTGCTGGAATACACAGCTTGCGAGCTATGATGGCATTGTGAGAAATAGCGCTACCAGCTACAGTACAAATACCGAGTATCTTTTCCGGATCTAGTCTAGCCGTTTCAGAAGGGCTCAAGTCTGTTGCCACCAAAATAACTGGTTGAGAAAGATTCAAGCTGACAGAATCAGAATCTGAGGTTTTGAGATGAGATTGAAATCCACTAAGGAGCCGCAATACTTGCTGTCCCACATCTATGACATCTGCAACTCGCTCTCGTAAGTAGGAATCTTCAAGAGTACGGTAGTTATTTATCACCTCATTGACGACTGCTTGCCAAGCAGCTTCGGCATTTTGATGATGCTCAAAAATACGTTGGTGAAGGGCTTCTAGCAATACGGGGTCTTCTAAAAAAAGTAGATGGGCATCAAAAATGGCAGCTTCAGCATCACCAATTTGGGTACAAGCTTGTGCAAGCAAGGTTTGAATGTCCTCTTTTGCAACTTGAATGGCAACCTGTAAACGCTGCCACTCAGGTTCGCTATGTTCTACGTGGTATTGCTGAACATTGATAGAAGTTGGAATATGGAGAAATACAGAGGCGATCGCAACTCCACTAGATACTGGTATTCCCTGTAGAAAATGATGGGAAGATGAGGTTGTGGGGAGGTACAGCGAGGATTCAGAGTTCGGATGCGGAGATGGAAAAGGGTGAGATTCTAAGGGTATAACCGTAGTTTTACTGTCGCTTTCTCCAAAGTTGCTATCTGCTAATGCTTGTAATGCAGCTAGCGCTTCATTTGCGTCAATCCCAGTGGCAGTAATGGCAAGTTCGTGTTCCTGACGTACACCTAATGTTGCTACTTGGTTAATACTGTCAGCACGTACAGCCTCAGTGCCTTTAGTTAAATTACGCACCATAATTTGAGATTGAAAACGTGCTGCTGTTGCGACAAATTTAGCTGCGGGACGCGCATGCAATCCCAACTTGTTACGAATAATTAGGCGTATTTCTTTTGTATTTTGTATTTTGTCACTAGTCATTTGTCCTTCGCTAGTGACAGATGAAGAATGACCGATTTCTATACCTAATTGAGTTGCTTTTGCTACTAGTGCTGCTCTTGCTTCAGCCATAACTTGCTCAAGCTTACAGCCAGAGGAAGCTGCTACGGCTGCGGCGAGCGCTCCTTCAACAAGTGGTGCCTCACACAAATGCACTTTCTCTCGCTGTTCATCCGAAAGAAACTCTAGCGCCATTTCCGCACTCATTAAAGCACTACCCAAGTCCATTAAGATAATGACACCTTCTTCACTGTAAACTGACGCGATCGCCTCATAAACCTGCATTGCGTCTGTACCTAGCGGATTTTCTGCATCATCAACTCCTGCCGCAATAGCTAGGGGGACTGTACCCTGAACCATCTGTGCTGCAAGTTCTCGAACTCCTGCCGCTAGCTGTTTGCTGTGAGAGACAATGACAATTCCAATCACGGCAACTCCGTCAATTCTCGTGATATGCTTTTACCCACCTATTTACACAGATTAAAGCAGAAAGAGTGACATCTAACGTTAAAGAAGTGTAACGCACGTTCTTTTATGCTGTAGCTTTAGTACTCTTCTGCAATCAATATGTATTGTCTTAATCAGAGTACATCTGCTGTAACTCTTGATATTTCGTGAATGTAGAGATGCTTCAAACAGCGCGTCTCTACAAAAAAACTCAATTTTCATGATTTCTGTACCGATGCTCCAACCTAGTGGGGAAGGATGTCAAAAAAGTTAATTTTCACAACTTAGAGCAACGATTAAGGGGTTGTCAAACAAATCCTGCCAGTAATCTTCTCCGTACTGTTCTATCGTTTGCAAGGGAACTTCTATAGAGTGCCATGACAAGTTTTTAAATCCTGCTTCCGTTACAGCCCATTCATAGATCGCTTGGCTCAAACCAAAGAATTTGATAATAAAAGGTTGCTCGGTGTGAATTTCAGTTTCAAAATAGTACCCGTCTGATAAAGGTTCTTGTTTCAGTACTGTTAACCCATACTTAGTGGAGTTAGATTTTTTTATAGAAAAATCTGGATTAACTGTCACGGCTATCAAACGTCCGTTTGGTTCTAGATTATTACGGATACAGCGTAGCATCTGTAGTAAAGTTTCTTTGTTTTCTGCATAATTTAGAAGATAAACTGCGATCGCTAAATCAAAACTGCCAAGCTTGGGAAGTTTGGCAACGTCAAACAGATGATAATCAATACCAAGTGGATTATTTTGTTCTTTTTGGCGTGCAACTTTTATCATTTCCTCTGATATATCTACACCGACAACTCTTGCTGCTTCTTGTTCTTTTAGTAATCTGCTATAAAACCCAGAACCGCAGGCTAAATCTAGAATGCTTTTTCCTTGAAAATTGCCAAGAATCTTGAAAAAGGTGAATTTTTCGGCGATCGCTAATTTGCCTTGCATTTTGTATTGTTCGTAATTCCCGCCAATACTGTTATATAAGTCTGTCATAAAATTCTCCCACATGATTATCTTAAACAAAATCAACTCACTCCCGAACACTATTTTTGGAAGTTAAATCTTCTCTAACCTTAAAACTTAGTGTTTTAAAAATGAGAGTATTCAAAATTTGCTTTTACGTTGCTATTTATGGCGGTTTAGTTTTGGTTCCAAGCAACCGGAGCTAAGTCTAAAAATCAGCAAACTAGCAATCTGAACTTTAATTCGGTCTGTTGGCTGTTTTCCTAAGACGCTAACAACATGACTGGCGCTAACTGCCATGTTTCCTTGTAGCATTATTTATTACTATTCCTTAGATATATACGTAAGTATATTTCGTCTTTGTAAGAGGTTTTATCTAAGGAACCCTGTATGTTACCTGCCACTACAAGAGGGCTGTTGGGAACTTTTTAAATTAAAAGTTCCTTGGACGGATCGTAACTCTCACAGAGATGCACCTTATATACATTTTTGCATACTTTTACACAAAATAGGTACTGATTGAGATAAAGACGAGTAACTTCAGGAGTCGATCTCATTTTAGAAAATCTATTACCACAGAGAGTTTTTATTTTTTGAATTCTGTATATTTGTGTATCATCTAAAACATCAGCTAGAATAGCAGATATAAAATTTCCCAGGTAAATGAAGTACATCGGCGGAACTCTCGACCTTATACCTGCTAGCATCGCCTCACAGCTGCGTTCACCCTTACAACAATCTGTACTTCACTTGGTCTTAAAGTTGGGTGAATACCTAGGGTGCAACGAAGTTCAAGCTAACTCTGCTGAAGAACCTCTTTATAATTGAAATAATTATTAATTGCCATAAATTCTATTTACCCAGCAAGTATCTTTTTATGGAACCAGGATTAAGGTTACTCATTCAACTCGTATTAGATTTTGCACCTGTCATAGCAAACCTTATAGAAAAAAGAAGTGAAGGACGTTCATCCATAACAAAATTTTTGCCTTCTGAAACCATTCAAGAATTAATCCAAACTGTTAATGATGCACGTCAAAGTATTAGTGATTTAGAACGAGATGAGCAAGAAAAAGCTCAGCAGCAACAGTTAGCGCTTTATTATCATCAAACCCAATTAGAGTTAGCAACGCACCAGAGAGAAACAGCACTGAAGTTGCCAGAAGTTCATAAAATTTTAGATAGCTGGCCTTTGCGATTATCTCCTTCGCAAATTTTAGCTTCTAACTCCAATCATGGATGTACTCCACTGAAAATTTTCCTTGCTCCTCCTAAGGTTAATTTTGATAGATACGATCGTTCTGAAGAAGATATTTTCAATCTTGAGTTAATGTTAGCTGAGGGATTGCGAGATTTTCTCAATAAATATTACTCACTGCAAAATCCTATTAGACCAACAGAGTTATTAGCAGGAGCGTGGGATAGCAAGCGGTTTCACAGTGAATCAAGTATAAAAGCACTGTTTGGAATGCTGAAAACAGAGCCTATTTTAATTTTAGAATCTGAAGCTGATGGGGATTATCTCAATTTTCGTATTGGATACTGGGGAATTGGGCAAGAAAATTATTACTATAAAACAATTTCCCGGCTGCCCTATAAAGAAATTGTTTTTTGGTCAGCAAAAAACCGTGCTTTAGAGTGGAAAAAAATTCGAGATGAACTTATATCGTTAGGAGAAGATTTAGAGGTCATCAATAGTATTGGTAAGGATAATGCTGCTAATCTAGAAATTTTGGAAAAAGAAGAGAAATGGAAAGCAAAGGGAATTGATGTTAGTAAATTATCTTTACAGTACCAAGTGAATCGTCAGGATGTCGAAAAACTTTGTCAAGTGTTGATTACTTGTCACATCTTAGCCACAAGCTGGATCGCAGATTCTTATCATTTGATTCATCATGATGTTCCTCCTCTACTACCAGAGTTGCTGCCAAATTTGCTGAAAGACGATCTTGATTTAACATCACTACAAGCCATCGTTACAGGTTATAAGCAGCTATACCAAGCGCTTGAGGTTGAACGCCGTTACTGGATTCCTGAGTTAGCTTTACAATTAGCCCAAAGTTTATCACACTTCAGCGATCCTAGTTGGGCAAAGGAACAAGTTGATTACTCGTTTGACACATGGTTGCGACTGCGTCAAGTTTCACAACAACCAGGAAAGCATCTCCTACAGCCAATGCAATCAGCTTTGAGAATAGAAGACAAAGAATATCTGGAAAAGTTAAGAGAATGTTTTGCCAAAGTTGGGGATAATCAGAAGATGGCTTATGTTGAAGAGCTTTTGAATGAGATCGCTAACCTGAAAACGCAAAGAAAAAATGAGTATGCTTATCTTAGCTACACTTTAACTGGACATTCTGAAAAAATTACATCTGTTGCCATGACTTCTGATGGGCTAACTGTAGTTAGCGGAAGCGCAGATAAAACCATTAAGGTTTGGAATTTGACTACTGGTCAACTTATTCGCACTTTACCAGGAAAAATAGGAGAAGTTTCATCCCTTACGGTCAGCCCTGATGGAAATTTCCTTGCTGTTGGAAGTTGCGAACACCCAAAAAGTAACGTTAAAGTATGGCATCTTCCTACTGGGAAATTAGTACATACTTTGCTGGGACATCAAAAACCAGTTAATTTTGTAGCTATCAGTCCTGATGGAAAAATTCTTGCTACTGGCAGTAATAAAATTAAGATTTGGGACTTGCAAACAGGCGATCGCATTTGTACCCTATGGCATTCCTCCGCAGTTTATGGGGCGGCTATTAGTTCCGACGGCACCATTTTAGCAAGTGGTAGCAGTGACAACAAAATCAGGGTTTGGAATCCAAGTACAGGAGACCCTTTACACACATTAAGCGGACATTCAGGTGCTGTGAATTCAATAGCTATGACTCCTGATGGACAACTTTTGATCAGCGGTAGCGCTGATAAGACTGTAAAAATTTGGCATTTGGATAGCGGTACAATCCTGCTTACTTTAACAGGTCATTTAGATGAGGTGCGATCGGTTACTATTAGCCCTGATGAAGAAACTCTCTTAAGCTCTAGTGACGACAAAACTATCAAGATATGGCGCTTACAAACAGGGGAATTACTACAGACCCTTTCTGGACATTCAGCAGCAGTCAATTCCCTTGCTATAAGCCCAGATGGTCAATTTATCGCTAGCGGTAGTTCAGATAAAACAATCAAAGTTTGGCAAATCAAATAATTAGTTGACAGTCTCCGGGAAGACAGCCACGGAGATTCTTAATCACACTCTTGGAAACTATTCCCCCTTATTGGGAAGCCATGAAAACTATGTTGTTCCATAGAGTGGGTAATCTACAAACAGAACCAGAGTTTCTCAAATCACGATCGCCTGTATTTTTCGCCGACCGAATCAAAAAACCTTTACTAATTGCTCAAGGTGCTAACGATCCCCGAGTCAAGCAATCAGAAAGCGAGCAAATTGTAAGCGCTATGCGTCAAGCGGGTAAGCCAGTGGAATACGTCATTTACGCTGATGAAGGGCACGGGTTTACACGACCAGAAAACCGATTGCATTTTTTCGCGATCGCAGAGGAGTTTCTCGCTAAGTACTTGGGCGGCAGGTTTGAACCTGCAGGTGATATCCAGGGTCACACTGGTGTCAATAGTTAGGAAAGAGCTCAAGGTTCCCGAGTTTTTGATTGAGGTTGGCTCGTTCCGTGCAGCTTAATAAAGCTATCAAAGGCATACCATGCCAACACGTACCAAGGAATAATATCAAACTGTAGCCCCTGCGATAGCAACTTCCGAATGGAAAGAATGCCCAAGCTCAGAGGAAAGAGCATACGTAAATCAACAACATTATTAGTTGCGTATTGAACTCGTTTATTCAAGTCCACAACGGCGTTGGATACTCCTGCTGCAACCTCGGATTTGCCAAGAGCGATATCACCGAAAATAATACCTAAATCTCGTAGAGTGGCGATAACGTTTTCAAAGCTACCATCGTTCAGGTCATGGTGTATTACAATACTACCATTTTGCATATTAGTTCTTACCTGACTAATATTAGGGGATGCCTCCAAGACACTGGCAATACGTTGCATATCTCCAGATTGACGATGGGCATGTGCAACTCTCAAACGTAACCGTCCTGGGGTAGAGCTCACAACCTGTGATGATATAGGTTTATGTTGAGCTTTTCTTATACACTCTTGCATTGCTATCGGCATCTGAGTAACGTTTACATAACCATTGTCTGACACTTGCCTACCCTCGGAATCTGTTCAAACTTTGAAAATTGCAATTTTGTAGTATCCCTGTCTTGGGGAAGTTCAAATAACAAAGTGTCCAAAAATTGATTGTGGGATGGGCTTCTTGCCCACAGATGTTGGAGGGTGGTGGGCAGGGACGCTCACCCCACAACACGGAAGAAATAATTTACTTCTTGGAAATCCCTCATAAAATGAGCCACAAAATGCAATTCTTGTGGTGCGGGCAAGAGCCCGATTAGGACCGGGCGGGATGCTCCGAAGTTTGCTCGGAGGGTTTCCCTCCGAGCAACTTCTCTCCACCCCACAAGAACTCTATTTTAAACACTGATTTAAGCTGGATGTACAACCGACACTTTGGTAATAAGTTATACACCGTTATCCACTGCATTGTCACCCGAGCGACCTGCAACATCAACAGCTGGTAGTTGTCTGCTTTCAGCCATTTCTGCCCTTGCTTCAGCTACCATGTCTTCCCAAGTTTCGCCCAGTTCTGCAACAGCGCCTTTGCTCTTTTCGTAAATAGCAAGCCCACCTTTGATAAGAGACTTAGCGATTGGTTTGCCAATTCCAGCAACAACTGGAATAACCACAGGTGCGAGGAGGACTGCACCAATACCGGCAATGATTCCAGGTGCGCCTGCGTCTTCAACAAAATCAGTAATTTTTGGTGCCATGATTATTTCCCTCTAATGAAATGAAAATTTAGTAAAGTGTACCATGATACTCTCGTTACCACCGAGATCTCATCTTGCTGCAGGTAGAGCTTTTTGTTTGCGGCTTGTAATAACCGGGCGCAAGCCATTTACTCCTGCAACGATTGTCGAGCCGTTGTTAACCATAGTCGCTGCTAGGGGGTTTAGCCCAAACAAAACTGCTACAATTAATGCCGCTAAGTTGGGAACAGCAATCAAGCCTGTATTTTGCCGAATTAATTGCTTAGCTTTACGGGCGATTTCAATCGCTTCCAACAGTCCGTGCAAGTCATTTTGCATGAGAACGACATCTGCAGTTTCGCGAGCAATTTCAGAGCCGTTGGCAAAGGATACAGAAACATCAGCGTAGGCTAGTGCAGGCGAATCGTTGATCCCATCGCCAACAAATGCAACTGTTTTGCCCTGTTCGTGCAATTCGCGGACAACCGTTGCTTTCTGTTCGGGAAAAGCTTCTGCGTGGGTATGGGCTGGGGAAATACCAAGTTCAGCAGCAACGGCACTAGCAGTGTGTCTGTTATCTCCAGTCAACATGTGAACTTCCACACCTTCAACCGTTAACAGAGTTTCGATGACCTCTCGACTTTCCGATCGCAATACGTCGCTATATTTTATTCTACCTTGAAGTTGACCATTACTGCCGACATATATCATTGAGGTTGCTTGCTGTTGCTCTCCATCAAGCTGTTCCATTGCAACCCCTGCTTGTCGGAGAAAACGCTCGCTACCCACGTATACAGTTTCTCCGTCAATCTCTGCCTGCACGCCTAGACCAAGCTGATATTCCCACTTGCTACGGCTTGGAATTTCAATTTTCTGTTCCTCGGCGTAACGTACCACTGCCTCTGCAACCGGGTGGGTTAGACGCTGTTCGGCAGATGCAGCCAATTGCAGTACTCGCGTTGTTGAGGTATGAGGATTGAGACACTCAATACCAACAACAGCTGCTTCACCTCTAGTCAGAGTGCCTGTCTTGTCAAAAACGATAGTGTCTATTTCAGCAAGTTTTTCCAATGCCCGTCCGCTGCGGATAAGAACGCCTCGCCTTGCTGCAGAAGTCAGTGCTGCTAAAACTGTTGTTGGCACTGACACCCTAATACCAGTTGCAAAGTCGAGAGTCAAAACGCTTGCCGCCCGTGCTGCGTTGCGAGTTGCGGCAAACACTACTCCTCCAAGTAACAGAGTTGGCAAAACGGCTTTCTGGGCAATTTTTGCAGCGTAGTTTTCCATCCGGGTGTCGTGGACAGGAGCTTGTTGCATCAACTGAATGCTCTGTCCAGCACAAGTGTCATTCCCCATCCGTTCTGTCAAGATATAAATCTGTCCTTCTCTTACCAGGGTTGAAGCGTAGACAGTTTGTCCCTTTCTTTTTAAAACTGGCATGGATTCCCCAGTCAGTTTCTGCTCGTCCAGTAGCGCTTTCCCTCGCAGGATAGTGCCGTCAACTGGAACCTGTTCGCCGGGATAAACAATGACTGTATCCCCTCTTTGCACGTCTTGTATGGGGATTTGCACTTTCTCTCCATCACGCTCAACCCAAACGAACTGTCCGAGGGAACTTAATAAATCTAGAGTTTGCTGGGCAGAAGATCGAGCAGTGCGATCGCGTATATTTTCACCAATCTCAATCAACCCAAGCATCAGTGCGGGGGTAAGAAATTGACCTTGAACAGTTGTTATGGCGATTGCCATAAAATCCAGAAAGTCAATATTGAATTTCTTTTCTACCGTAATACCTTCCCAGGCTCGTTGGACAACGGGTAAGGTTGTGATGGCGATACTTGCCGCTATCATCACAGGTGGAATTGGAACTCCTAAAGGTCCTCCAAGCACAGCTAAAGCCGCCGTCAAAGCTGAAAGTTTCAAGCCAGGCCAAGATTTCTCTGCTTCGCTGTCTGCAGGTTTTAATGTAGAGGGTTTGAGAACAACAACTTCACTTGCCGCCTGAATTAAGTAACTCAGATGCCCTCGTATTTTAGCGTCTGTAGCCTGAGTGGCTTTGTAAGTCACTGTTAATGAAGACGCCGCAGGCTTAATACGTACACTTGTCACCTGGGAATCAGCCTCTAACAAGACTTGGAGCCGTTGTGCATAATCCTTGTCATAACGCAGGCGAGGTACTCGCAACCGCACCCGTCCTGGAACTGTATGCACAACGCTATGCTTGACTTTAGGAATTTGAGTTTGCCCGTGTCCATTTTTATCAACTAAAGCAACTTTCCCATTCTTCTGGGGTACTACTACTTCAGCGATATGGGGTCTGGGGGTCGGTATTTGCACACTAAGTTCTGCCATTTCTTTGCTCGCATAAAGATAAGGTAATGTTCAACTTTTTTGATTCTCAAGCATCCTACTCAAGGAGATACTGATAGGCAGGAGAGATGCCAACCTCTCCCATGCCTATAAGTGTGATTAGCTTTGAGAAAATTTTCGCGTACTCGCTGCTCAACTCTATAAATCAAGATCTTTCTACCCACTGTCTAAATTTAACCAGACAGAAGTAATATGGCTTGATTTAACGAGTTATGAAACCATATCTAACGGAAAGTTAGCCATGAAGGACAGAGCAGCAGAGAGCGCGGGAGTTTTGTAATCAGACCACAAACCTACAACTTCCAGAGTTCGTTCCTCGTTTTTCTCTGTCAATTGCGTCAGTTCAGTTGATTGAGTCTTTGTTTCTGGAAACTGTTGCTCAGTTTTCGTCTTGACAGGAGCTGTTTGCGGGGCTGTCTCTTCAGCCAAATGCATCAAACCTATCCAATGACTGACTGGTATCTGCTTCGCGCCAAAAGCAATGGCTACTGAAGCTGCATCGCAATTCACCCGTGCGTTTGTGACGTGAGAATCGGTTTTAAGTAGCCTCTCCAGCCTCCTTGCATAGGCGCGATCGCTAGCAACTCGGGGTACATTAAACCTTATGCGTCCTGGAATGGCATGAACGATATTGTAAGTAATCTTTGCAGCCTGAGCCGCTGTGTCGGTAGAAGTTTTCTCCACTTTTGATAACAACGATTGGTCAACTTTATTGAGTTTTACAGCAGAATCATTTTTTCCATCGGATGATGAGCTTTTTTCTGCTGCTGAAAATTGTGATTGCAAATAGCTTATAGCACTGCGTGTTGCATTTGTTGTAATGAAGTATACAGGAAGCGCAGCAAAACCGCTGACTCCTAATCTACCTGTTACCGCTAGTCCAGCAAATAAGGGAATAAGGGAAATTCCCTGTTCTTTCCAAAAATCTGGAGATTTCCACGCAGCAAACGGGTCTATCTTACTTTTTGACTGAGGCGACAATTGCGACTTGTCTATACCAAATGGCTGGAGTAACTCCAACATTTGGGACAAAGACAGTTTCTTCTCATCAAAGTTAATGACCAAACTGCCCGTTTGCTCATTGATATAAATTTCCTTGACACCACTTTGCCGATGAAACTTTTGGCAGATAGTGTCCAGTGTTGCGCTGTGACTAGTGTCAGTAGCACGGATGCGGATGCGACTTGTTGTCGCATGAATAATCTGCAATCCGTTTAAAGACGATCCCCCTGTTGACTGTGCAACAGCCCCCTGATTTTCTTTCACTTCATCGCTTTTCAGATTAGAAAAGACTAAGTCATCAGATTTTCTTAAACCAGGACTTAATCTCTTGCGACTACTAATAGTTTTGGTCATTTACCCGATAGCCCAATCAAGCCAAAAGGTTAACATTAGGTTAAATGTAACTTAAGATCGCAGGTAAATTATCATTCTTTAGAATTATTTACCTTTTAGTATTTTAAGCAACTTACGTTTGATACTGTTGCTCAGTGATTTTGCTTAAGCCGCTTTCTAGCGCCTTTAAACGCATCATTAAGATAATGATACTCATATTCGTTAACACGAGCAACGATATTTCTGGGTTCTGGCATTTGCAGCTTGCTACTTCGACCCGTAGATTCCGCTTCAACTGCTTGATGCCTGGTAACCGATCCCCCAACCCCCGCAAAACACAAATAACGTTTCAATCTTCCACAACCTCAGGGAATGCTATGATACTGAAACAACTATCATAGCATCTATATCCAGAAATGGGGTATTAGAATTTACAATTAATTCGATAAAGAAAAATCAACACTATTGTATTGCGACTTCAAGTACAACAATTCTGACTTCACTGAGTTTTTACGTTATTCACCAGAACTCTCCAACGCTACCAAAAAACTCTTCAACATTAAATAAGATGAGGTTGCTCCAGGATCTTGATGTCCCGCACTTCGCTCTCCTAAATAGCTAGCTCGCCCCTTTTTAGCTATCTTGGGTATTGTCTCTTTCATTCCCTGTTCGGCTGCGGCAACAGCTTCTTGCATTGCTTCTCGGGAACTCTTACCCCCAGCTACAGCTTGTTGAAAAGCGATCGCCGCAGGAGAGAGGGCATCTAGCATTGTCTTATCTCCCAGTTGCGCCTTACCCCGCTCCAGCACGCCATTTAACCCTGCTTGCAACATTGCTACCATATCTTCATCACTGAGTTCTTGTTTGCCAGCTACAACTGTACTTGCTCGCAGAAACAGAGTGCCATAAAGGGGTCCACTAGCACCACCAACTGTAGAAATAAGGGTCATGCTGACAGTTTTCAAAATACTGCCGATATCCTTATCCGCAACAGTAGGCAACTGACTCATTACTTTTTTAAATCCACGATCCATATTAATACCGTGGTCAGCATCGCCAATTGCTGCATCTAATTCTATTAAATACTCTTTGTTGGTTTCTATTTCTTCAGCAAACTGCTGCAACCATTGCAAAATCTGCTCTTTCGTCACCATTTCTCAAACTCCCCAGCGTAAACTTGCCGTTTTTACAGGTGCATCCCACAACCGAGTCATCTCATCATCTAACTTTAATAGAGTAATCGAGCTACCCTGCATCTCTAAAGAAGTGATATAGGGACCAATCAGGTTGCGTACAATGTGTAGCCCCTTCTTTTCACAAATTTCTGCTAATTTGCGGTAGACAAGATAAAGTTCAGCCAGGGGAGTACCACCCATACTGTTAACAAACGCTAGCACGCGATCCCCGTGCTGAAAAACTGGGTCAATCAGTTCCACATCCACCCATTCACCTTGATTTTCATCCCATTCTCGCACCGTGCGGCTATAGGGTGCATCCTCAATAATAGATATGGCTAGCATCTCTGTTATCTCATTCACTGATGCAAGGGCTTTGCGTTCTCGTCCCGGTTCACCGTGGATACCGATACCTATTTCTATTTCGCAATCGCCCAGTTCAAAGGTAGGCGTGCCTCTAGCAGGAACCGTGCAAGAAGTAAGAGCCACTCCCATACTACGCCCATTCAAATTTACCCGACGGCACAAATCGGCAACTTGCTGTAGATCGTAACCTTGCTGTGCTGCAGCACCACAAATTTTTTCTGCCAGTACAGTTGTTCCCACACCCCGACGCCCTTGAGTATATAAGCTATCTTTAACTGCCACATCATCATCTATCAAAATATTTAACGCTCGCAGACCTTCACCACGAGCTAGTTCCGTCGCCATTTCAAAGTTCATGATATCGCCACTGTAGTTTTTAACGATGTAAAGGATACCAGCCCCTCCATCGACTTGTTTGGCAGCTTCCAACATTTGGTCAGGAGTAGGAGAAGTAAACACCTCTCCCGGACAAGCAGCATCTAACATTCCCAGCCCTACAAAACCTGCGTGCATTGGTTCGTGACCGCTACCCCCACCAGAAATAATTGCGACTTTTCCTGGAATTGGTGCATCGGCTCGATAGACAAACGTTGGGTCATAGTTCACTTTGAGCAAATCGCCATGAGCGACTGCCATACCTTCTAGGCTTTCGCGGACAAAGTCATCTGGTTTATTAACAAGCTTTTTCACGGTCTGACCATTCCTAATCTAAAAGTTGCT
This sequence comes from Scytonema sp. NUACC21, assembly GCF_054684315.1. Classification (NCBI taxonomy): domain Bacteria; kingdom Bacillati; phylum Cyanobacteriota; class Cyanophyceae; order Nostocales; family Scytonemataceae; genus Scytonema; species Scytonema sp. NUACC21. The sequence goes on from NZ_BAAFZH010000107.1 coordinate 94,107, forward strand.
AGAACCAAGAATAAATCACTCTTGCTGCTTCGTGATTTCTGAGAGCTTTATAAAGTTATGTAAAACTCAAGGATTCTTGTTAAGAAATGTTGCTGAGGATCGATCCCTTTGCTAGCGTATGCAAAGAAAGTTGGTTCTGGTAAACACTCGTATTTCACAGAGGTGTTCTCCATGCTCTATGTCGATCGCGGTTTTTCACTCATTCTTTCTGACAAAATTGTCTGAAAAGGTATTTATGCTTAACCAGAAAAGTATAAAGGATGAAAAATTTTTCGCTCTACAAACAGGGATGCAAGCCCCTCAATGTAGAAAAAAACTTCTAAACAATTTCAAGCTCCCCGTTTTGCTATAGGATACCTCATCCTTCGCACCTCATCCTTTAGTTGACATATTGTTCAGTCCAACTCAAATTTTGTTGACTTCTATTTAGATACGTATCTAACTCTCTTGCTATTAAAGGTTTTGATGAAAGAGGCGAGGAAGCAAGGATCGGGGGTCAGGGAAAAGACCGCCTATAAGTCCACTCGGTTTTACACTTGTCCTCAAAAATGTCAATCCCTCATAAGGAGCGAGGCTTGAACCTTAGCCCCTAACTCCTGAACCTTTGGTCACTTATACCTCCATCACAAGTTTTTTCTATCTCACTCCGCGCTAAGAATGCAGTCTTTTGCACAATATTTACACTGGCGCTGGAGTAATGATTAACGTGAGATTCCAACTTTGTAGGATTTAGTTATGAATATTCAAGGAAAAACGGTTCTGATTACCGGAGCCTCCCGTGGCATTGGGCAGGCAATTGCAATGGAAATCGCAAAACAAGGAGCCAAACGCCTATTGTTGGTGGCACGGGACAAGGCTCGATTAGCTGACATAGCTGCGGAAATAGAGACGCTTGGCGTGCAAGCGATCGCCATGCCATTGGATTTATCTCAGGTTGTGGAAGTGAATATTGCGATCGCCCAAGCTTGGCGGAATCACGGTCCGATAGACATGCTCATTAACTGTGCTGGAATCGCCCACCAAACATCCTTCCTCAATTCGCGATTGTCAAATGTGCAAGCCGAGATATCTGTCAATTTAATTGGTATGTACACCATGACTCGTCTCATTGCGCGACGCATGGCAGCACAGCGTTCCGGGACAATCGTTAACGTTTCGAGTTTAATGGGTAAAGTTGCCGCCCCAACAATGGCAACCTATTCAGCTACAAAATTTGCCATTATAGGCTTCACTCAAGCTTTGAGATGTGAGCTAGCACCATACAATATTCGAGTTACTGCGTTGTTACCATCCCTGACCGATACTGATATGGTGAGAGATTTAGCGTGGTTTCGTTGGGTTATACCCATGACTGCCCAACAGGTGGCTCAAGCACTTATTAGAGGTTTACAAAGAGATTCCCCTGAAATCTTAGTAGGCTGGCAAAGTCATATAGCTGTATGGTGCGATCGTCTTGCACCTAGGTTGTTGGAAAAGGTTTTACAAATGGCTTCTCCACTATCACAGGAGAAACAAACACGTTATCAGAGATGGAAAGACGCTAGGTAAGTTCAGGATGAAAGCCTAACTTTTCACGTCATGTGGAAAACCTAACCCCCAGCCCCCTTCCCTACAAGGGAAGGGGGAGAAATCAACACCTCTGTTTTTGTAGGTAAGCCAGTGCGTTGCTCTTCGGGAGTTGTAGCAACTGGCGTGAGAGGAATGGAAGTGGGGTTTTTCAGATACCGTGAAAAGTCAGGATGAAAGCTACTCCCTTCCCATTACAAAATTACCTATCTTAAACTTTGGCTTTCTTGGCGACGCCAGGTGCTTCAAGCCGGGGAACCCGTCCAACGCACTGGCTCGTCTTGGCGGTTTTTTAATAGGTAATCTTTTGGCGGGAAAGGACTAACACAAAAGCGTAAAGAATTTCTTAAGCACTTCCAAATAAAAAACATCCAACTTTCTCTTGTGGTGCGGGCGTCTCGCCCGCCACCTACGGCAGATTGCAACGCGGAGGAGGTACAGATTGTTGTAAGGGTGAACGGTTGTTCGCCCTCTTGATTCTGCCATTGTCAGGACAATGTGTGTATAATAGCTTTAAATTATTCTTAGATGACTAAAAAAATGAGTTTTACTGAACCAAGAACAGAACGGATAGATATCCGCACTAGCCATAGAGTTAAAAAGATTTTGCAACAAGCGGCAGCAGCTAGCAACAAAAATGTTAGCGAATTTTTACTGGAGCATGGTTTAATTGCAGCGCAGGAAACATTGACAGAGCGTCGTCTTTTTGTATTAAATGATGAACAATGGCAAGCTTTTCAAACAGCTCTAGATTCTCCACCACAAGAAAAGCCAGGTCTTGCTCGTTTATTAACGGAGCCAAGTATTTTTGAATAGTTCATTACCACCAGATAAACCTTATATTGAGAAGCTATGCGCTCAACACAGTATCAAAAATTTTGATTGTGGAGTGCCAAGTTTAAATAAATTTCTGACCGATTATGCCTTACAAAATCAAAGTTCTGGTAGTTCTACAACTTACGTAGCTATCTTATGTGGTGAAGTAATTGGTTATTATAGTATAACTGTAGCGTCTGTTGCTCATGTAAATGCTCCCAGTGGCATTGTAAAAGGACTACCCCCATACCCAATCCCTGTAGTACTTTTAGCGCGTTTAGCAGTTGATAAAAATAAACAGAAAATAGGTGTTGGTAAAAATTTATTAAAAGATTGCTTAAAACGTGTCAATGCAGCAGCCGATATTGTTGGAATTCGTGCATTACTAGTCCATGCTAAAGATGATGAAGCACGAAAATGGTACGAGCAATTTGATTTTGAAAGTAGCCCAACAGATGAATTACATTTGTTTTTAATGTTAAAAGATATTCGCAAACAATTAAAACCTTAAAAAATAGTATTTTCACATATATTTAACCTTCGTCTACAACTAAGGGGATGTTGTATGATGGGTGAGAGATGCGATCGTACTGATATTTCCACAAATACCATAAGTAAGTCGGCGTAAAGAATTATAACTAGGTTTTCGTAGAAATGCATGCGCTAAAGCGCTACTACGAGCAAGGATTTTACGTTTTTTTATATAGTTTGGTTGTTTCTTGCCGACATACTTAATATGTGAGCATACTATAAACATCGTCTTTAAGAATCGGTAAAAACGGAAGTAACGCTACATTTTAACTACCTTCAATTTTTGTAAACTACTATCTGCACAACCACTAATAAAACCACCTGTGCTTTGAATTGCTTGCAGATAGTTTAGAGATGCTTCTGTAATCAATTCTCCTGGCATTAAAACAGGAATTCCTGGAGGGTAAGGGCAAACAATTTCGGCACAAATACGTTCTGTTGTTTGTTCTACCGGTAAGATTTCCGTAGTAGAAAAGAAAGCTTCACGGGGTGAAATACACAAAGAATTAACAAAGTGTTTTAATTCATTATCATCCAATAATTCCTCCTTATAGTTACGGGAAAATAAAGAGGGGTTTGCAGGTAGGTTTTTTTGATACTTATTGGCAAGGGTTGTGCAAGCTTGCACTAATTGTTCTATATCTCGTTGGGTATTACCCAAACTAATGATAAATGTGAGATGTTGCAGGGAGGAAAATTCAGCAGTGACACCTAACTTTTCATCAAGAATTTCCTCAGCTTCAAAGCCAGTTAAGCCCAAACCAGAAACGGTGACGGTTAATCGTGTTTTATCTAAGATGATAGACTCTTGCAAAGAAGGACTGGGGGGAATCTCCAAAACTGACAACCCACAGATTTGACTGATACGACTTCTAGCTTCTTGTGCCAATTGCAATGTATGGGACATTAACTCTTTGCCTTGCAGTGCCATTTGTTGACGTGCTGCATCCAGGGAAGCTAAAAGTATATAGCTGGGGCTGGTGGACTGCACAAGTTGCAAAGCTTTGCTCACTCGGTCAGGATCTATCCTGTTACCTTGAATGTGCAGCATGGATGCTTGTGTCATTGCACCCAGTACTTTATGAATCGATTGCACTGTCAAGTCAGCACCAGCAGCTAAAGCAGGGGTAGGAAGTTGGGGATGAAAGGCAAAGTGTGCGCCATGTGCTTCGTCTACTAGTAAGGGGATATTGTATTGATGGGTAAGAGATGCGATCGCACTGACATTTCCACAAACACCATAATATGTGGGGTATACCATCAGCACCGCCTTAGCATCTGGATGCTGTTCTAGGGCTGCTTGTACGGTGCTGGGGGTAATACTGTGGGCAATATCTAAAATTGAGTCGTATTCTGGATAAATAAAAATTGGGATGGCACCAGAGAGAATTAAGCCTGCGATCGCAGAAGAATGAACGTTTCGCGGCAAAATAATTTTATCTCCAGTACCGCAGGTAGCCAGAATAGCCGCTTCAATGCCACAGGTAGAACCATTCACCAAAAACCAAGTTTGTGACGCACCAAATGCTTCCGCTGCAAGTTGTTGCGCTTGTGCGATAACTCCACTGGGTGCAAAGAGATTATCAAGTTCTGTCAGTTCTGGCAAATCGGCACGAAAGACAGATTCACCAAAAACGTCAGCCAACGATTGAGAAATTCCTTGCCCCCGCTTGTGCCCAGGCGTATAAAAAGGTGCATGGGGACGTTTTGCACAAGCTTTTAAAGTGTCTAACAGGGGCGTTTGATTTTGAGTGAGCATTCTTGCAACGGATGATTGTAGCGGATGTAGCGGATAGTCAATCTGTTAATTCTACAGGTAACCCATCCTTTATATGTGATTTCATCCGTTTCTAGGAAGATGTCATTAGCATCTGTTGTCATTTAGGTTGAAAACGAGGAATCATAATTTAAGTAGACATAGCATGATTTACCCCGATCCCGGTCCATTACCAAACGTACCCCTGACTCCCGATCCGGTACCAAACCCCCAGCCAACACCCGGACCAATACCGCAACCCGTACCCAGTCCCGCCCCCGAACCAGTACCGGGACCAGTACCGGAACCCGTACCTACAACCATTCCTCAGCCAGTTCCAGCACCAATTCCCCAAACAGTTCCCGGACCTGTCTGAAATCGCGTAGCTACTGTACACTTTAAACGAAGGTCCAAAATCTTAAGATCTAAAATGCTACGAGCCGGAATTGTCGGACTCCCTAACGTTGGAAAATCGACTTTATTTAATGCCGTGGTTGCCAATGCTAAAGCAGAAGCAGCCAACTTTCCCTTTTGCACTATTGAACCGAATGTCGGCATTGTTGCTGTGCCAGATGAGCGGTTAGATGTTTTATCAAAAATTTCCTCTTCAAAACAAATCGTTCCGGCACGTGTAGAATTTGTAGATATTGCCGGTTTGGTTAAAGGTGCCAGCAAGGGTGAAGGACTGGGAAATCAATTTTTGTCTCACATTCGGGAAGTGGATGCGATCGTTCATGTCGTCCGCTGTTTTGAAAATGACGACATTATCCACGTTGCTGGTTCGGTCGATCCAGCAAGGGACATTGAGATTATCAGTCTGGAACTTGGTTTAGCTGATTTAGCACAAATTGAGCGGCGGATAGAACGTACCCGCAAACAAGCTCGGTCTAGCAAAGAAGGGCAAATTGAATTAGCATTGCTGGAAAGAATAGCTGCCGCATTAAATGAAGGAAAATCAGTGCGACAGGTCAGTTTAACTGAAGAAGAAGCTGAGATAGTTAAACCACTGGAACTGCTTACTTCTAAACCAATTATCTACGCTGCCAACGTATCAGAAGATGATTTGGCAACGGGAAATGAATACGTTGAAAGAGTGCGGCAAGTTGCAGCCCAAGAAAATGCACAAGTTGTCGTCGTTTCTGCTCAGGTAGAATCAGAATTGATTGAGTTACCAGAAGAAGAAAGAGCAGAATTCTTATCGTCCTTGGGAGTAGAAGAAGGCGGTTTAAAATCGTTAATTCGTGCTACTTATACTCTGTTAGGTTTGCGAACCTATTTTACCACTGGTGAAAAAGAAACTCGTGCTTGGACTATCACCGCAGGGATGTCAGCACCCCAAGCAGCAGGTGTAATTCACACTGATTTTGAACGAGGTTTTATTCGTGCGGAAACAGTTGCTTATAAAGATTTAGTAGCATCTGGTTCGATGAATGCTGCTAAGGAAAAAGGGTTGGTTCGCAGCGAAGGAAAAGAATACATCGTTCAGGAAGGCGATGTGATGTTGTTCCGTTTTAATGTGTAGGTTCAGTCTATGTAGAGACGCGCCATGGCGCGTCTCTTAAGCTAACTAAATGATATAAAAATCGCTCAAACTGAGCTATTGATAAATTCAGCCGCAGCATTCGTGAGAACTTCATCCATCCAGGCGTTAATACTTTTGCCTGATTTTTTAGCTGCAGTAAAAATTTTTTGGTGGTTTTCAGAAGTAGTACGAAAGGGAAGTTTTCCAAAGAGAGGTTTATCAGGCTCCTCTCCCAATTCTTCACAAAAAGCTAAATAGTCATCCACTGATTTGTGAAATTCTTGACAAACCTTATCAGCTCTTGTTCCTTTAAAAGTGATAACATCTCTAATCACCTGAGTTAACGCGATCGCGCCCATAAACGAATCAAAAGCCAAGTCAACGCGCCTGCTATCACCCCGGCAATAATACTGTATATTAGTGGTAAGAAGATATTATTAAAACTAGGATCATTGCGGAAGGTGGGCTTTAGCTCTTCCTTTAAACCCATAACGAGAGAAGCTGTAGCCAATCCTACACCGACAATGCCCACAGTGTTCTGGAAGGTGCGATCGCGTTCAGCCTGTTCTACTTCAATGCGGCTACGAAGCGTATTAATTGAAATATCTAACCACTTAGAACTCATCTCCATATGCTCATAGTCTTTTGTTATTTGTAGCAAATATTTATCAGTCACTAAGTTACTAAATCCTTGTAAAAAATTTAGTTCGCTTTTTTCCTCTGCTTGTTTTATAATTCGCTCTAAGCGTTTTTTATAATTACTTAAATTGATCTCTATCGTGTGACTTTGAAAATTGAGAGGTTCTTGCGTACTTAACGTGCTAAATTGACAGAATAATGCCAAGAAAGTAAAGCTCTAATTTCACGCATTGCGAAAATTTCTAAAAGCCAAATCCACTTCGCTTTATAAGTTTCAATTTATTATTGATTCCTTCTACTACCCCATTGGTGGTTTTGTTCTCAAAATATTCTACTATCTCTCCAAACCATCGTTTAATTGTCCGCACGCTTTTTTGATAATAAGGTTCGGCTTTTTTTAACCAATCGATTAATTCTAACATTCCTATTCCTAAATCTTTCTTCATCTCAAATATGTTATGAAAATCCTCTTTTAATGAATGCATTATTGCTATTAAAGGCGAAGCTTCTTTAATTTTATCTAATTTTTCTTTTTGCTTCTCTGTCAGCTTATTTTTTGCTTTTAAAATTGTAAATTTATTTCCTTTTAAACTATCAAATACTTTTTTCCTCTCCAAAGCATTTAATTCTGATGCTGTTTTCTTTTCTGCTATCCTAGCTTGATTTAACTCTTCATGTACTATTTTTGTAACATGAAACCTATCTACCGTAATCAAAGCGTTTGGGCAAATCTTCTCAATTAAATATTTATAATTCCCTGTCATATCAATACTGACTTCTTCTATTTGTTCTAGAACTTCTTCTCCCCACTTTCTCATGAACTTTTCGATTTCAATTTGTTTTCGAGCTTTGACTAAACCTATTAATTTTCCTGTATCTATATCTACTAACACGACAATAAATTTTCCTTGTCCTTTAACCAAACTAATTTCATCTATTCCTAATCTTCTTAATTTTTTCACGTCTATTGGCATCACATTTTTGGCTACATCCTCAATCATTGAGTTTACTTCTTCATCGCTTAATCCATTATTTCTCGCCACACTACTTACATTACTATTAATAACTTGTTTGACAATATGTTCTGCATATCGATGTGTATAACTCTTTTTTTTACCTACAAAATCTAACTTTTCGCTAAATGTTTTTTGACATTTTTTGCACTTAAATCTCCGTCTATTTACATTTAGTATTACTTCTTTATCCCCTATTGGTAAATCTTTGACTAAATGTTTTTGATTTTGATGTAAGTGTTCTGATTTTCGATCGCACTGTGGGCAAATCGCGCTCTTCCCCTTTTTTCTTATTGATAAAATTAAGGTCTGACCCTCTTGTAGACTTGATTCTACTACTACTTCCGGCAAATTTAGGAGTTGGGTCATTATTCTTTTCATAATTGAATTAGCTCAATACTATTCCAGATCATCTTAATAATTTAGCACGTTAAGTACGCAAGAACCGATTGGCTGAGGCTGAAAATTTCCAAGAGAATTATGCTGACCTCAACGCTTCCAAGGTCATAAGGATGCCGTCACATCAGTCGCCTTTAGTCCAGATGGGAAATACATTGTCAGTGGGAGTGATGATAAGACGTTGCGGTTGTGGGACAACCAGGGTAGACTAATTGGTCAACCCTTTGAAGGACATGAAGGTGCTGTCACATCAGTTGCTTTTAGCCCAGATGGGAAGTACATCGTCAGTGGTAGCCGCGATCGCAAAGTGCGGTTGTGGGACACCCAAGGCAACCCAATTCGTCAACCGTTACAGGGGCATGAGAATGACGTGACATCAGTTGCCTTTAGCCCGGATGGAACATATATTATCAGTGGCAGTAGTGACAGAACAGTGAGGTTATGGGACATTCATAGCCAGTCAAGTGAAAATTGGGAAGATTATCTCCAAGTGGCATGTAATAGGCTGCGCTACCATCCCATCCTCAAAAATCCCGAAACAGAGATAGCAAAGCAAGTGTGCAAAATCTGTCAACAGTATGTTTGGAAGGAGTAGTCTATAAAGATAATAAGTGCGATTTGCCGATCTAGATTCTCGTCTGCTAGAAATTTCAAGAAGCTGTCTCAACAATAAGAGAAATCACATCAGATCGCAAAACTTCAATGGAATGCAACGCGTCTCACCTATAACAATTCAAAACGTAATGTCTCACATCCACAGATTTGATAGATTGTCCTTATCGTCTTTCCATTTGGCAGGATTATTGACAATATATTCTCGAATCTTCTCTAGGGAACCATCAGCACGAATAATATGTTCATAAAATCGGCTTTGCCAACTAAAGTGCTCTTGTCCATTTTTTCTGCACCAACGGGTAACAGATGATTTATAGGCGTTAATAATAGCTTGCAATGAACCACTTTTAAGGGGCGCAAATTTATTTGATTGATCTGTTATTTGTGGTTGGTGTAGAGACGTGCCATGGCGCGTCTCTAGAGAATTGGGTCGGTTTATAACAATAATGCCATGTATGTGATTGGGCATAATGACATAGGCATCTATATATGTATATTCAAAATGGCTGGGTATTTCTGACCAGTATTGTTGGGCTATCTGCCCAATTTGTGATGAATGTATTTTTCCCTCAATTACATCACCAAAAAAACAGGTGCGATCGCGTGTGCATATTGTGACAAAATACCATCCATTAGCTGCGTAATCATGATTAGGTAACCTGATTGATTCAATCCGGTATTTGTCTTTAAACTTTGGTTTTATAGGTTCCATCGAATTCTGTAGAAACGGGCTATAACAAAGACGCACCAAAGACGGGCTATGACAAAGACGCGCCATGGCGCGTCTCTACATTTGGGTATCTCAACGGTTATAACCTACGCAATTTCTGTGATTTAAATATTTACACTAAAAATTTAATCAGGCATTAATGTTTTCATTAGCCCTTTACATTTGTGTAGGAATCATCACAGCGTAGAGACGCGCCATGGCGCGTCTCTACACGGTTATTACCTACTCAATTCCTTCAATCCGGTCTTCAACCTCTTGGTACAACTCGCGCAACAACTCCAAATTGTTCTCGCTTGTCTCCCAATAACCGCGTCCATTCACTTCCAACAAAGTAGAAACCATCTTGCGGAAAGAATGGGGGTTGAGATTGAGCAAACGTTTCCGCATCTCTTCATCTTTGATAAACGTGGTATTTACATCCTCGTAAACCCAGTTATCAACAGCGCCTGCGGTTGCACTCCAACCCATTGTGTTAACCAATCGCTTGGAGAGTTCGCGCACGCCTTCGTAACCGTGAGATAGCATACCTTCGTACCACTTGGGATTTAACAATTTAGTACGGGCATCCAAACGCACGGTTTCTGATAAGGTACGGACTTGTGCGTTAGCTGTGGTGGTGTCAGCAATGTAGGATGCTGGTGTTTTACCATCACCCCGCAGGCTAGCAACAACCTTAGTGGGATCGGAATCGAAGTAGTGGGAAACGTCAGTCAAGCTAATTTCGGAAGAGTCAAGATTTTAATCAATTATTAGAAGAATGGCGTAATCCTATCATTGAAGCTGATTCATGGCAAGATGGCTGTCATTGGGCTTATGTTGACTCAACCACAGAAATTGTTGCTCCATTCGCTGGATTTATGAAAAAGTGGCAAGACCCGACATGGAAAGAAGTTATTCAAAATGCGATTCAGTGGTATATAGAAAGTTTGAAGCATTCCAAGGGATATAATAGTTCCATTATTTTATTACAAGCTGCTCTAGAGAAAATAGCTTGGACCTTCCTGAAAGGTAATGAATATGTTACTTCTGATGGATTTAACGGACTAAAGGCATCTGGACAAATTAGACTTTTACTAAAAACTCTTGATATTCGTTTAGAACCTATAGAAGAATATATAGAAATTCAGAAAAAAGCCAAAGAACTAAATTGGACTGACAGTATTATAGCGATTATTGAAATTAGAAATACCATTATTCATCCTCAAATTAAATCAAATAAACCGCAATTTTTATCTGAAAAAATTATGCAAGAAGCCTTTGAAATTATTAATACATATTTAATAAAGTGTCTGTTAAAGTTATTTGAATATCCATATTCTATAGATGAAAACTAATACCCTGTACCAGTTACAAGGTAGGGACATACCGAAGGGCAGTCGCCCCTGAGATGAGGGCAATCTCTCTCACTCGGGAGACACTACGCGATCGCTGCTGATTTTGACGCAGGGTATGACAACTGTGCTAAGGACTGCTCTACAAGTGCCAGATGATGAAAGCCAGCCTCTGCACAGCATACGCGCCAAACTACCAGCACCTGTAAATAACTCTACCGATTTCACTTGTTCTCTAAAAAGCGATTGCAAAACATATCCATGATACATCCAACTGCTCGCGGCTTTGCTTTGATGCTTTGGCAAAAAAGGAGTAGCGATAAGTCAAAGGATTAAGGCTAAAGCCGGAGCGGGAAGTCGTCAAAGATACAAACATTTAGCCATTAGAACATTATACAAGACTAGTGATAGAAATTGCCACTAATCCCATAAGGTACTTTAACAGTCAAAGCAATTTAACTGATGGAGTTCTAGAAATTTTACGTAGAATAGGCATCTACCACGACACATAATAAAAACCGTATCTATTTGGGGAGTTTATAACGAGATATACATAGTCTGGTGTTGGCTTTACCAAAAATAGTGTACGTTATTGGAAAGGTACATTATCAATAACGAGTGGGTAGGCAATTATGCCTAAATGTGGAGCAGGGGAGCAGGGGAGCAGGGGAGTAGGGGAGTAGAGAAGATGGAAAGAGAAGCAATTAAAAATCACAAAGATTTGAGAGTCTATCAAATGGCTTTTGATGCAGCCATGAAAATTTTTGAGGTGTCTAAAAAGTTCCCTGTAGAGGAAAGATACTCGTTAACCGATCAAATTCGTCGGTCGTCGCGTTCCGTTTGTGCTAATCTAGCTGAAGCTTGGCGCAAGCGAAGGTACTCAGCAGCTTTCGTGGCAAAGTTGAATGATTGCGAAGCTGAATCAGCCGAAACTCGCTCCATGGATAGAATTTGCTGTCAAATGTAATTACTTAGATGTTGATACGGGTCGAGAGCTTTATGGGATGTATAATCAAATTCTAGGTAGCTTAGTAAACATGATTAATAACCCATCACCTTGGCTCATGAAGGGAGCTTCTGAGCAATGAAAACCCGCTCCCCTGCTCCCCTGCTCCCCTGCCCCCCTGCTCCCCTGCCTGTTCTTTTTCTTAATGAGTGGTCATTGATTATGCCTAAAGATGTCCGAGAGGGAGAAATAGTCTTTGCTGAGTTAGAGGCGTGTTTGGATGCTCCGATAACCAGGTATTTTGACGCGCAACTAAGAAATGACCCCGATGTGCTGGCTCAGTTGTTGGCGGATAAACGCAATCCCAATACCCGCAGGGCATATGAGAAAGATATAAGGGATTTTTTCAGTAAGATGACTGGTCTATATCCCACTCAAGACAGCGTGCTGGAGTTTTTGCACTTAGAGCGAGAGCAGGCGGTGATGGTGGTGCTGAAGTACAAGGCGCTGTTGATTCAGGGTGGTGTGCGGGAAGCAACAGTAAACCGCAGGCTGGCTGCAATTAAGTCGCTAGCCAAGATGGGGCGCAAGTTGGGTGTGTGCAACTATTCCTTAGAAGATGTGGAGGGGGAGAAGGTCAGGGCGTATAGGGATACCAGGGGTGTTGATACCAAGGCAATAGCAAAGGTAATTGGGCAGTTTGACAGAGAAACGCTCATTGGGAAGCGAAATTTTGCAATTTTTATGGTTTTATGGGGTCTAGCTCTGCGTCGTAACGAAGTGTGTCAGTTGAATGTGGGGGATTTTGATTTTTACGGACGCAAGTTACGAGTTATGGGGAAGGGTCGGGGGACTAATGAAGAGTATATAGATATATCAAAGGATGTGGCGAGCGCTGTTGCTGATTGGTTGGTTGCTCGTGGTGACGTTAATTCGTTATCGCCATTATTTACGGCGTTGGATTTTCATAACTCAGGACATCGTTTAACTGGGGATGCTATCTATAAAATAGTTGCTGCTAGTTTTAAGGCGGCTGGAATCAAAAAACCCATGTCCCCCCATCGCATAAGGCACTCTGCAATAACTGCTGCATTGGATGCAACTGATGGGAATATCAGGAAGGTGCAGAAATTGAGTCGGCATGCTGACCCAAGAACGTTAATAATTTATGACGATAACAGGAATAAAGACGCCTTGGAAATGTCAGAACTGTTGACAGGAATGTTGAAGATAGATGAATAGAAACCTTCTACCTCTTGATTAATCCGTATTTTACACAGTCTTCTCTTGGGGAGGAACTTTCATTGTAAAAAATGCTGACAATAGCGACTGTTTTTGATTGTTGTGTGGAATGTCACCGATATGTGCAGTGATTGAGGGCTATTGAGGGCGATCGCCTCCGGCGGGCGCTTCGCGCCATCGCACCCTCACCCAATCTACGCATTGACAGAAATCTGACTATGTGCATTTAAGCCCACCTTCTGTTTTAGGTGTTCCAGAATATAGCTAAAAGAAGTTGCTTGGCTACAGCCAAGGTATCGCCACTTAATTCTTGGCATGGTGAGCGCTACCTTGCGTAAAAATTTTTTTAGGGTTCGTAATCGAAGCATGGCGCTCGCCCGTCCTATCAACTCAACAATTATTAGTCGCTGTACCAGTTGAGGCGATTATATCTCCCCCCATCTACCCACTTACAGCCACGGCAATGATATCAAAATAATACATTGGGCTGACTCTGCCGCCAGCAGACCTAAAGATAGTTAAAGATACTACTTTTGGAATATTATAAATATAATTACACTTATATGTTTTTACAGTACTATATGAATTAACAGAGGTTGAGGCTCAACAATGAACAAAAAACAGAATGAATCAGAGTTGGTTAAGCTATCAGCCATAGACGAGGACATCCTTACAGTCTTGCTGGGGAGGGAGCTTTACGGTCTTGAAATCCTGAATTTGCTCAACGATGGTAGACCAATACCATTTGGCTTTGGTAGCTTATACCCGGCTCTCAATAGACTGGAGAAGAAAGGCTTAGTCTCATGGCATTGGGGTGATGAAGCTGAAGAAACAGGTGGAGCACGGCGCAAATACTATAAAGTAGAAGCTTTGGGTGCAACAGTTCTTGAAGAAGTACGGAAATACCGTGCTCAGCTGGCTTGGCGACCAGGAACAGCTATTCCTGGATTAGAAGGAGCTTAAAAAGATGATTCAAAAAAAGCACCAAATTGAGACATTTAGAGGTTCGATGCTGAAGACGCTTGTGATAGGAGGAGTAACAACTTTTTATATCTGTTTCTGGCAACAAAGCGCCTATTCATACTTTCAAAAGAAGTTACACAATGCGGTTGAGCTTTCTACCATCAATTCTATTCAAGATGAGAAGACTCTTGTCTTTGGTAGTAGGGACAATACTGCGAAAGAGAATGTTGTGTATGGTGGCTTCACCTCCTTCAGCCCCGATGGTCAGACGATTGCCTCTGCTAGTTTTGACAACACAGTGAAGTTGTGGAGTATAGATGGGCGGGAACTTAGAACTCTCAACGGGCATCGCGATAAAGTCCTCAACGTAATTTTCAGCCCCGACGGCAAGACGATTGCTTCTGCAAGTTCTGACAAAACAGTCAAACTGTGGAGGCGAAATGGCAGAGAACTCACAACCCTCACAGGGCATACAGCAGAAGTTTGGGGGGTAGCATTCAGCCCCGACGGCGAGAGGATTGCTTCTGCAAGTTCGGACAAGACCGTCAAACTGTGGAGGCGAGATGGCAAGTTACTGCAAACCCTCAAAGGGCATACAGCAGAAGTTTGGGACGTAACATTCAGCTCCGACGGCAAGACGATTGCTTCTGGTAGTAGTGACAAGACCATAAAACTTTGGGATTTGGCGACGGGCAAACAACTTAAAACCCTCTCTGGACATAATGGTGCGGTGAGGAGCATCAGTTTTAGTTCGGATGGAAAGATTCTTGCTTCTGGAAGTGATGACGGTACAGTTAAACTCTGGAGTCAAGATGGTCGAGAATTGAAGACCCTTAGAGGTGATAGCGGTAGAATTAACAGTGTTGTTTTTAGTCGTGACGGCAAGACCATAGTTGCAGCTAGTGATAACGGCACAATTAGAATCTGGAATCAAAATGGTTTGTTGCTACGTACTTTTAGTGCTGGTAGAAGAGTTCACAGTCTTGATATCAGTCCAGATAGTAAGAACATTGTTACTGGGTGTGATAATGGCACAATTCATCTTTTTAATACTAATAACGGTACATTAATACGTACAGTTAAAGGACATGAGAAAAAGGTCAATAGAGTTAATTATAACTTAGATGGTCGGTTCATTACTTCTGCTAGTGATGATGGTATAGTTAAACTCTGGAATTCTGACTTATCTATCCAAAAATTTGATTTTACAACTGCACTATTTGTAGTGGTTATCGGATTAGGTTCAAGTGCAATAGTTTTCGTTTTCATGAAACGTCTACAAAGAGAAAAGCATAATAATACATCCAAAACTCACAGAAGCTACATCATCACTGGATGGATAGCTTGTGTTCTCCCAGAAGATTGGCGAGGGAACTTGGAAACATTGCGCTATGAATTGATATCTGCAAATCAATCCAAATGGTATATCAGATTTATTACAGTCACAACATTGCTGGATATGCTTTGTGGTGGTATCCAAATAAAACTAGAAAATCTTTACGATGGGGAATTTTGGATGGCTGTTACAGGTCGGAAGTCCATTGCAGAAAACAAAGATGATTATGCAAATCACAATGATTCAAATGAGTAACCCGCTTGGATTTATACTTTTCAAGCGGGTAATTCACACAATAGCCAAATAATGATTCGCAGTCATTACTAGGCAAATCTCTGAATCATTTCCATCCGTACTGAGTCGCAATCAGTACTGACAGGATTTTTCATGAATTTAAAGGAATTAACACCATGTTATCAAATACAACAAACCAACTGTCAGCAGCAACTTATGTTGGCGTTCCTTCCAGTGGCTCAATTCCAAACCCTCAAGGTCAACCACTGTCACTAACACCATATGATTACTTCGCATTACTTCCAGCATTAATTACTGCTGCTACCCCACTAATTTTAGGATTGAGGGAGAAGAAATCTTCCGTATCAGGTACAGCAGAAGGTAAAGATAACGATTAAGTTTGATATGCCCTAAAGAAGACTCTATCGCCTCCAACCGAGTCCCAATCTTACTCTGCACCCCCAGTGTCAGCGACTCTGCGGTACTCACTCTCATGGCCAAATGCTTGATGACCTCGCTCTCCTCCCCAAATATCAACTGCTTCAGTTGCCTCAACTGTTTCTATTTGAATTTTGGGAGCGAGATTTTGATAGCATAATTGCAAGCAACAGTGCTATCAAGGTTTACCAGCGTTGAAATCTAAAGATAAGAAGTCCCCACCGAGTCAAATGCTCCGCGTCCCTACGGTACTGATTAGAGCAGTACAGGAATTGGCGCGACTACACAGGGAGGGTCATACAAAGGCTGTGCTTCAAGGGTTACAGGAATTGATATCAGATATTGATAGCAAAATTGATATCGATTTTGGTGCGGATAGTGAAGCAGTAAGACAGTTAGTCGAAAGGGTAGAGGAGTTGGAATCCCGGTTGGCTGACAGCGAGCGAGCGACTGACAACAAGTTGATAGCGAAGTTAGAGAAATCCTTGGGGAGTTTGGAACAGAAGCTCGAAGCCGTGACGCTGAAGCTCGCCATACTGGAGTCAGCCGTTGTGCAGAAACAGTACCCTCAAAGGAAAGGATACAGAACACCGTACAACAATCCTTACGTACCGCAAGCTCTTGAGCTTGAACCCTTTACCGAGGAGAACCTGGCTCGCCGATTGGCTGTAGATACCTCGACTTTGATCAAGCAACGTAAAAGTTTGAGCGAAGCCGAGTTTGAGAAGTGGTCTCGAAGTCGGGATGCAAGCAGAACAGGTTGGCGCTATAAAGATGATGGATTATATCATCCAATTGAGCAATAACACAGCTTTGGGGGTGTAAAAAATATGAAGCCGAATTCTTCCCTGACAATGTAGAAATATACACCAATGATGAAAGCCCATCTGCTCAATGTCTTTGATGCTCACAAATCTTTGATGGAAGCAGGCATTCCGGTTTTCACCGCGTTCGTCCGAAGAGTTACACACGTTTGGGGCGCGAGTACAGCGTTGATTACGTATATTTACTATATTGCCATCTAGAAAAAGTATTAATTGCTATACTTTACTTGGCACTTTATATATCAAGTTTGTATAATACATCTTAGTTGTAAATATCATCCAATTTGCAAAACACATATGGCAAAGAAAAACGATGATGAATTAATCACTCTGTCAGCGCTAGAAGAAGACCTGCTGACAGTTTTGTGCGGCAGGGAGCTTTACGGGCTGCGAATTATGAACGCCATTAACGAAGCAAGCCAAGGCAAGCGTCAGATTGGATTTGGTAGCCTTTATCCTACGCTCCACCGGATGGAAAAGAAAGGTTTGGTCAAATCGCGGTGGGGCGAAGAAACCGACTCCGAATCTGGTGGTGCAAGAAGAAAATACTACGTAATCACTGGTTTAGGGGAACGAGTGCTTAGAGAAACTCAGGAATACCGCGCCCATCTTGCGGGATGGAAACCAGCACTCATCGAACAATTGAGTTTTGTACAATCATCACTTGGTCAACTGGGAATAGAGGGGGTATAAGACGATGGACTTGAAAAAATCTTTTGATGAGTTTTTAAAACTTGTACCCAAGCTACCAATACTGTTGCAGGTAGTGCTATTGCCAGTATTAGTACTGCTATTACTTTTATCCCTATCCGTTGTCATGGTCTCGTTTACAGTTTTGTTCTGTCGTAGATATGAACTAAAAGGATTTATGGAACAGTTCGTGGAGCAGAAAAATCAGGAAATGAATCAAGCCATTAGTAAAATTGAGACGATTTATGAGGCTATCAAGCTCCAAATTCAAATTGATAAGCATCACCACAACGGTGAGAACAGTAATAATCTACAGCAAGCCAAGGGTGAGGTAGAAGACGCAATTAAAACTTTACAAATTTCAAAGCAAAATTTGTACAAAGCCAATGCGGAATTTGATGAAGCCATTAAAGATTTTTTATGTGACACCGAACAACTCAAACAAAGACCCAAATTACCTGTATGGCTTGTAAAAAAACTTCCAGAAGAGTGGCGCAGTGACTTAGAAGAGTTACAACGTGACTGGATAAATTCAGGATGCTCGTGGCTTGTGTTCCAACTACGAACTTTCCAAAGATTGCTGGAAATGAGTTGGGCTTTCTTGATGATTCGATGGCAAGATTTGCGCGATGGTAATGCAACGAAGCTTTTTGGTGATAAGCGTACAACAAATTAGGTTTTTGGATCGATAACCAGTTTGTCTCATCATGGTTTTGGATATTCTTGTGATGGTTATTCTTTTAAATTTCAACAAGCTATCAATCGATTGACACACCTATTCTAGGTACTCAAATTTAATGCCTGACGCACATTCTAATTGTTAATAAATCATAATCCACAATATGACTAACTCTTCTTTATCTTCAGCTTCTGAACCTCGCCGCAACCCTTATTTAGAAATCGAGTTGAGCATTGCGAATGAACGTCTGCGCCAAGCCCGTCAAAGTTTCAACTTGGCTTGGTTCACAACCGCAGCGTGTAGCATGATTACCGTGGGAGGAGCAGTACTCTTACTGTCAGGTCAGATTACAGAAGGAGTGGTCACAGCATCTGGTGGAGCAGTTTCGAGCGTGTGTTGCCTGAAATTTGCTAAGGATGCTAATGACAGGTTGGACAAGATTGCAAAGGAATGGAGAAACGAAAATTAACTTTGGGAGAACTGTCTTAACAAAAAAATCTTTGTACAAGAGACTCTATGAACGCGAGCGCTCACAAGGAACAATGAAAGTAAACTTTTAAGGCAGGTCTATTAATTTGTGTCTTAATTCTCAATTGAATCCAGCAGCGCTGACAGATCTGCCAACAAAGATTTTAACCTCTCCTGTTTGTCTGGATTTTCCCAAACCTTGGATTTCTTGACTTTTTTGTAGGTATTTTCCAAGAGTTTTTGAATTTCTCCACTTTCAGCAGGGGGTTGTAAAGCTTTGACCTTCTGTCGAATTTCATTTAATGAAAGAGAATAATCTATCGCCGCCTCCAAAATTTCCGTGCGGTCGGAATCTGATGAAACTTTAGCGATCGCTAGGGCTTTAGTATACTCAATACGTCCAGCACGCAAGGCTTCTAAAACATCAGGTGGCAATTTCAAGAGCGGAAGTCGGGTGCGGACGAATGATTGCCAGTTCATGCGCCCCAAGTCCGTAAAGACTTGTTCTACTGTTGACGCTGGCTCGTTACCCGAAACGTTTCGGGTAATTTTCCCTTTCGCTTCATTCTCCATTTTATAAAGTAAAGTGCGAACTTCGGAATCGTCACATCCCAATCGCAGTGCCAAAAGTTGCAATATGCTTTCCGTTTCTTCTAACGGGTTCAAGTCTTCTCTTTGCAAGTTTTCGACTAAGGCATATTGTATTGCCTGAGAATCAGACATCTCCCGGATGCTCGCGGGTACTTCGGTTAAACCGACTTCTTGTGCTGCTCTATATCGCCTCTCGCCTGCAACCAACTCATACCGCTCGCCCACGGGTCTTACCAAGAGGGGCATTAAGATGCCATCCCGCTTGACAGATTCAAAGAGCGAGCGCATAGCTTGTGGGTCAAAATAACGCCTGGGTTGACTGCTAGGCATGACAATCTTATCTAAAGACACCATCTTTGCCGCCGCTAAAGAATCTTCCTTCTTATCCAATGCGGGCGAGTGTGTAGCGGCACTTGACGATGTATCATCTTCTTTCTTATCCAATGCAGGCGAGTGTGTAGCAGCCACAACAGATGAAGAATCTTCCTTCTTTTGAGTAGCATTTTTCGCAGCGCCAACTTTTCTGGGCTTTCTGGTTGTTGCAGGCTTTGCAGGCTCGCGCTGGCTAGCTTGTCTGGGACTCATCTTCAACTCTCCGTACTCTTGTTATCTGTCTAACCTCACCATATCACCTGACTAAATAATATATATGATGTTAGTTCGTGCTGCCTTTGGGCATACTAGGAACGGGTGGTATTCATTCATTATAAATATTTGAAAGTTTTGGAGGGTTTGAAATAGATAATGGAAGTTCAATTGTTATTTTCAACCCAATCATTGCGCTGTCATGTAACTTTTAAGTTTGAGTATTATTTACAATGATAAATCTAACCACTTTTCATGTGTGTCTTGCCCAGGCTAATGCTCGTGGGTACGACCTAGATAAAAAGCAGAAGGAAGCTGTGGAGTACAGTGATGGGTCTTTGTGGCTTTTAGCAGGACCAGGCTCAGGAAAAAGTGAGGTTCTGGTTACACGCACCTTAAAGCTGCTTTGTGTAGATGGTGTTAAACCACGGTCTATTCTGCTAACCACCTTCACTGATAAAGCGGCACTTTCGGACATGGCAAAAAGACCCTGTTAAAAATTTACGCCTTTCCAAAGTGAGCCGTCTTTTTGACGGTTATCATAGTTTTAAACTAGATGGTTTACGCTCAAATGCAGCTGGGACTGACCTCGATCCTACTTTTCTAAATCGGTTTTATACAATGTTCATCAGCTATCTTATTGAAGCTGGAATTGATGATGACGAAGATGAGGAGGTCATTGTACCTAAAGGATACCTGCCAGTAATGACTATCCACCAAGCAAAGGGCTTAGAGTTTCCCTTTGTGTTCGTTGCACAATTAGGTCAAGGGGGACAGGTTGGAGCGGCACAAATTCTTGAGGGTGATTTAGCGCCATTTCGACAGGACATTTATTTTAGAAGTACAAGAAGCCCAGAACTACTAGCTTTAGAAGATGACATTCGTTTACTCTATGTAGCTTACTCACGCGCACAGTATGGTCTAATTTTAGTCGGCACACAAGATAATATAAAGAATCATGTGGCTGCGCCTGGACGAAATTACACTGAATTTCGTAGAAATACACTTGTAATTTAGAGATAGCATTTATGACAAAACCGTTCAAAGGGATTTCAGTACCCCTACATAATAAAACAGTGGTGAAGAGGCGCTACAGCGTCACTCAAGATGTCGTTTCTTTTCGACGCTGTGCTCGTCAATATGGGGCTTTCAATGTTCACAAATATGCACCAGCACACCAAACCCAGACTTATTTCGGTACTGTCATTCACCAAGTTTTAGACCGCTGTCATGCTCATTTTCATGGAATAATAGATCCGACAACGAAGGGCTTGCTTCCTGATAATGGGCTTAGTCTAAGTGAAGAAGATATTCGTGAATATTTTGATGAAGTTAAAGGAGCACAGAAAACTGGGAAAACAGCACCATCTCCTCCAAGCGATATTGTCAGGTATTTTATCCAGGTTGAGAATGGGTTGAATAGCAAAGGAATTCTGGCTATCAGATCGGATACTCGAGTGCAAGCTGTAAAAATTCTTCAATATTTTAATGCACTGGAAGGACCCACACTTTACCCACGAGTTAAGGATACAGAACACAGATTACAGGCAGATCAAACCGATCACATTCTTCATGGGGTTGTAGATTTGCTGGTAGATGCAACCTATGAAAACGTAGACCCTGCAAATTGTGAGATGTGGGACTATAAAGGCAGTAGCCGTGTTGGTCTTAATCCCAAAGACTTAGAAACGTATGAGTTTCAAATGCGTGTTTACGCCTATCTCTACCAACGCAAGCATGGCGTGCTGCCACGAAAAGCTGTTTTATATTTCCTAAATGAACTTGATGGTTCTAATTGTCCATCTAAACGCCCAGTCAATGCTCTCATGGAAGTCAGCATTGAGCCACTTGAGATTCAGGAGGCAATAGATGAGTTCACTAAGACTGTAAACCAAATTGAACAATCACGTCTCACTGATAAATGGGAAGCTGCGGCACCAAGTGACATCAGCGAACAAGATTGTAAGAATTGTGACCTCCGTTGGGATTGTAAGACTCCTAATGGTGGAAACGGTGTCAAACTAATATATCCATGACTACCAATGAAGCTATGGGGTACAGTGTAGATAAACCGAGTCAAAAAGTGGGAATTAACAAGAAAAATACCCCATCGCATCTGTCATCTGGTGGTACGATTGAATTAGCTCCGTTCACTACATTTTGAATGTTAATACTATAAAACAAGAAAAAGAAACTATGACAAATATTCCAAATCCCTTTTAGGGATTGAAAGGTTTACCAAATTCCACTCCAACAGGAATCAGAGGAGGTGTTCCTATGACACAGACTCAACTAAAGATGACAACGTTCTACTCGCGCCTTAAAGAGGTTGGCTTTCCTGAAAAGTTTGTTCGGGAGAAAGCACTGCCTGATTGGTGGGATGAAGAATTTGAAGCCACACCTGGGGCTGTGGTAGAAGCGGCGGCATATGTTTCGCGTCGATTAAACCTTGACATGACTTCCTTGCTAAAACCTGAAGCTACCCCAGTTTTTAAGCAGTCATGTCAGGCTAAATTTAAGACAAAGCAATTAACTGCAAATGAACAACTTTTAGTTGCACACTGTATGGCAACACGGATCGCTGAAATGGTTGCTTATACCTGTGTGCCAGAGTTTAAGTTCTTGCCTGCAAAAGCTTTGTTTGTGCGTGATGAAATTCTTAAAACTCGACAGTTTGTCAACCTGGAGGGGGTTTTAGAATTCTGCTGGAATTATGGAATTCCAGTTGTGTACTTTGATGGGTTTCCTCAAGCTCAAGAGGTGCGTCCCTTTGATGGCATGGTAGCGTTTTTTGACACTCGCCCAGTTATTGTTCTTAGTCTCAAGCGGCGAACACAAGCTTGGTTGCTGTTTACCTTGGCGCACGAATTGGGGCATATTATTAAAGGTCATATAAATAATGGTGCAATTGTAGATGAGGAAATTGAGCCAGAAAGTGTAGATATTGAGGAAATAGAAGCCAACGAGTTTGCTGTAGAACTTTTGTTAGGCAAGCCGGATATGGGGTATTACACGCCACGTTACTTCACTGGAGAACAACTGGCAGCTTACGCCCAACAGATTTCAGCTAGGGACGATGTTGACCCTGGTGTGGTAGTACTAAATTATGCCTGGAGTAGAACTAACAGGACGGCGATCAAAAAAGACCAACAAATTATTTGGGCAACAGCAACCAAGGCTCTTAAAATCATTGAAGGTGATGTTGATGCTCCGAAACAAATCAATCGCTATGTCCAACAGCACTTGGACTTAGATAGATTGGATGAAGACAGTCAGGATTATCTAGAATTAGCACTTACGGAGTAGTATTTGTCACCAGTTTGTTTTTTGGATAATGACATTATTCTTAAGTTAGTAGCTTGCAGTCTGTTTGAAGAAGCAGTAACCTGTCTGGGTGTGGCTGAAACAGACTTGCGAGTTTTATCCGACGCAAAATATGTATTTCGTAAAAGTCGCCGGATAGCACAAAAGTATCCTCAAGCTATCCGGGACAGTGCAATTTTAATTGTGGATAGATGCACAAAAATTCAACCTGCGCCCAGTGAGGAACTGCAAGAGTTGGAAGTTGAAGGAATTGACCCTGGTGAGAGGATATTAATTTCAGCCACCAAGTATGAGACATCTTTTTATTTAACTACAGGGGATAAGCGATGCCTTACTGCTTTAGCAGCGGCGACGCAATTAGTCGAGATTAGACAAAGGCTGATAGGGCGAGTTGTTTGTTTGGAACAGCTAATCTTGAAGTTGATTGACCAAAAGGGATTTGATGAGGTTTTAGCAAAAGTATTGCCAGCCAGAGAATACGATACTGCTTTAAAGGCGATTTTTGGCTCTGGAGAGAAGGCTACTCAAGAAAGTGTTTTGCAGGCACTAGAAGGATATATAGAGGACTTGCGAAAACGGACTGAAGGATTGCTAGCTAACCTCTAATAAGGAGATGAGAGTAGTATTTTGCTATAGTATGTTAGTTCTATAAAGTTTTTGGGAATACTTTATATGTAATTTCCGGTAAAGTTAAATGAATTTCTTTGTATATATTATTGAATCCCCTTCAAATGAAGATATTGAAAACGGTCGCATTGAAGGAAAAGTTTTAACAGAATATTTTAAATTGGGCGGTGATATTCCTTACTCTTACAACTTTGTCACTAATAGAGGACAGTTAGCTGAAGCTCTTACTTCACACTTGATTCAAGCTTGTGAAAATTTTCAAGGTATTCCTATTCTTCACTTTAGTATGCATGGCAGTAAAGGGGGTATACATCTGACTAATGATTTTATATCATGGCACGAATTACGTATTTTACTTCTTCCATTATTACAAGAATTAAATATTTTTCTAATTATTTGTATGTCTACTTGCTTTGGTATTCATGGTTGTCAAATGGCTATGTATCTGGATAATAAACCATCATTTTATGCTCTTATAGGAAATAATACAAAAGTCAGCTTTAAAGATGCTATCATGGCTTATCAGTCTTTTTATCACAGGTTATTTAAAGGGGGAACCACATTTCACGATTGTGTAGAAGCAATGAAAAGCGCTTCTGGTAATAATAACTTTGACTATGTATTAGGCGAAAATATTCGTCAATACATCTATTTAGAATCCATTAAAAGACAAGCTTTGAATGTAGCATTACAACGAATGAAAAATGCTACATTAGGCATGAGAAACATGGCTTTTATGGGTGATTTTGCAAATAATAGTTCCTACCAACAACGCCTACTTAGGTAATAAGAGTGTGGGGGGAATGATAACTAGACCTTAGGGGCTGTTTCAACGTTGGCGATATTGTCGCCAGTGGGTGAAGAACTCGGGGTTTTCGTAGTAACGGAACAACTTTAGTCGCTAAGCCATAAATAAATGTTGAATAGCGAAGTTACTAAATCGGATACTCTAACGGCTTTTTTTGCGTTTTGAAATGTTTTTTTTACATGACGTATTGAAAATTCCTCTGACCCTAATCCCTACTCCCTATTTTCAAGACAGCTTTCTCTTATAAAAATAGTGACAATTGCCCAGGAGATATATTACCTTGTCTAAATTGATGATAGCGAAGGTGACAGCCACTGCACAGGGAAACTAGGTTCTCTCTTCTGTTATCAGAAGGATCGCGATTCCAGTGATGGACTTGAAGCGTGTAAGCTTTGCGTTGGGATAGAGTCCAATTTTCTGGTTTTTCTCCAGGGCGCAAACAAACCCTACCGCATTTGGTACAGCGCCATTCAGAGGCTTGTTTGACAGCCGTGGCTATATATTCCAATTGTCTGGATAACGGGCAGTGCTCATGTCATGAAGAATGTTTTAGCTCACGATAACTTTCATCACGGACAATTTTACCTGATGCAGCAACATAATGCTAAGTTCTCTTTTATAACACAAGATAAATGGGGACTAGGGATTGGGGATTAGGAATTGGCGATTAGGAAGAAGTTTTCTGCCTATTACCCAGTACCCAGTACCCTTCACCGCTCGGTCTGGTTATCTGACAAAATTGCTTTGATTTGAGCCAATAATTTCTCTAAAGATTTCCGTTTTTTGGGATCGTTCCACACTTTGGATGTTCCTAATTGCTTGCTCAATTCTTTGTACTGTAGTTTCAGGGGTGAAGTTTTTTCTTCGGATGTCTTCTTGAGAATGGCATTGACAGAGTGTTGAATTTCTGTCAATGAGAGATTGTTTTCGATCGCCAATCTCAGGATTTTGGCTCGTGACTCAGAGTCGGGAATTCGAGCAATTACCTTTGCTTTGGTGTACTCTATTTGACCGCTTCTTAAAGATGTAATGATATCTTGGGGAAGCGTTATGAGGGGAAGACGGTTTTTGACGAAGGATTCCCAACTCATGCGACCCAAAGCGGCAAATACTTCTTCTACGATCTTAAGCTTTGGGTTGAATAATGTTGATGTTTCGGGCATTTGCTCGGACAATTCTGAGTTACCCATAACGTTATGGGCAGATGACTCAGAGTTACCCATAACGTTATGGGCTTCTTCGTGACTCGACTCAATCCTGTTATGAGAAGCTTTTTTTTGCTCGCGTTGCAAGCGATATAACAAGCGAGGAACTTCCTCAACAGGCACATCTAACTTCATAGATAATAGTTCCAAAATCCCCTCAGTTTCCTCCCAAGGATTTAAGTCTTCCCGTTGAAGGTTTTCTACAAGGCGGACTTGTCGGGCGATCGCATCATCCATGTCTCGAATGACGACAGGCACTTGTGACAAGCCAGCCATAAGTGCAGCCTTGTAGCGTCGTTCCCCTGCAACTAATTCATAATCACCATCAGTCAGCGGACGAACGAGCAACGGTTCGAGAATGCCAAACTCTTTGATTGAGTGTGCTAGATCTTCCAGCTTTTTAGGATCGAAATAGCGCCGGGGCTGGGAGGCGGGTAATTGAATTTTGAAGACAGCAATTTCGCCCTTTGGTGCTTGTTCGGAATCGGAGTCCGTCTCTGGAGTATCTGCTCCTCCAAACAGGAGGTCAACGGGTCTTTTTAGTTGGGTATAAGGTATATCCTTTTTTCTACTCACGGCGTTGTTTTGACTTCAAGTTTTTCTAAACTACTAACAATTTTCTTTAGTACCTTAACTGCTGAATGACTTTTATCAAACAATGCTAACGGTAATCGGCGCTCTGAAGCATCGGCAAAAGCAATGGTTTTGGGTATTGGTGGGTACACAGTTGCTACGGATGAGAGCTGCTCCTGTACGGCACTAGCGGTGCGAGATTCTTGTGCCGTGCGGCTATCTAACATAGTAGGAATAAAGCCAGCAATTTGCAAATTTTTATTTAATTTCTTGCGAACTCGTTCTACCGTACCTAGTAGTAAATCTGTTCCCAAGAATGATTTGAACTGGCATTGGATGGGAACTAGGATGTGAGTGGCGGCTGTTAAACTCAGGATACTTAGGATTCCCAAGCTGGGGGGACAGTCAATCAGGATAAAATCGTAGTTGTTCAGAATAGGAGAAAGCGCTTCTTTGAGACGATACTCCCTAGCGGTGGCTGCTGGTAGAAGTAGTTCGGCGGCGCTGAGATTGATGTTGGTGGGAGCAAGCCAAAGCCCGTGAATTTTTTCTGGGTATATGGGTAGTGGTTCTTCGTCAACAATGGCATCGTAAACGGTTTTCTCTAGTGTTTCTGGTTCGACTCCCATAAAGTTGGTGAGGCTGGCTTGCGGGTCCATATCAATGAGCAGTACCCGATGCTTCTTTTGTGCTAAGTGGTAGCCTATATTTTGAGTGAGGGTTGATTTAGCAACGCCGCCACTTTGATTGAATAGCGCAATTATACAAGTTTTGCTCTGTTCCCTCATAATAAAGTCCTTTCCTAAACAATAAAGTTCTTGACTGAAGAATAAAATCATACGCTTAACTGGTTCATTGGTGAAGGTGCCAGTTAAGTTGTAAGTGGACAAGTTTATTTGCTGTCAGGCGTTGGCTGCAAAACTTAGTATCGTGACAATTGTCCCATAAGAAGAGATGGAGGTCATTACCATCAAAACACAATGATTCTAAGTATTCACACTCTGTGACAGTCAAGAACTTTATTGTTTGTGACTGGGCGAGCCTAAGAGAAAAATCGCTCGACCGTAAAGGCGCGAAAAATTTTGGCTCCGACATAATAGGGGTTTCCGGCTTTTTCAGTAAAGAACCCTATTGTCTGTGTAATTGCGATCGCATCTGTAAAAA
Source organism: Scytonema sp. NUACC21 (assembly GCF_054684315.1). Taxonomy (NCBI): domain Bacteria; kingdom Bacillati; phylum Cyanobacteriota; class Cyanophyceae; order Nostocales; family Scytonemataceae; genus Scytonema; species Scytonema sp. NUACC21. Next base: position 121,722 of record NZ_BAAFZH010000107.1, read on the forward strand.
TTTGGGGTTATAACGCCCGACGCCCGCAAGAGCAAGGTATCTTCGCTGCAGCGATGCGCCAAGATGTAAAGCCAATGTTTTAGATAATGAACGTGATTTTACCAATCCACACATTCTCCGTTTGAGGGTGTAAGTTTTTATTGGTAAATTTTTACTTTTACTTAATCAATCAGCGAATATATTAAAATTTTACGAACTATATCGTATTGATACTTAATTTTTAAAGTAAACTTATGATTAAGAACTGTAAATTTACTTATCAATAAAAACCAATACTTAAATCTTACTTTAGACAGATATTATCTCTATCTAAAGGTTGATATCACTTGCTTTTAAGCTTTACGATACTTAAATTACAAAGAAAGAAAAACCACATTGTATCAGTTAGCAGCGAAACACTGACTGTTTCCTTATAGAACTGAAATTTTTTAGTAAGTATCCGAATTAACAGCAATGAGAACCATTAATTTAGAATTTGCCCCAAATTCAAATGCTGGTTTAACAAAGCAAAGGAGGCAGAAACAAAAACTACGTGTATAAAGGAAATTCCCAGCGTTACTGTAACCAAACTGCGATGGCAGCACTACACTTGGGCTGCTTACAAACTTTCGACAGGACAACTTGTTTTTAGCGATCGTCAAATGGCACTGGCTGTTGGACAATCCAAAAAAGCTGCTCAGGATTTTGTACGCAGCAACAACTTAAACACCATCCTTGTACAACTTCCAAACCACACCCTAATGAGAGCAAATCCGCTCTCTACAGTAGTAGCTTATTGGAAATCGCTTTTAGAGCTTGGTTTAGTTACCAGTTGCTCTAATTCCTTCAACTGGGAGGAATTTTTAGAATGGGTAGAACAATCGGCAAGCAAGTTTTTGAAGAGTGAAATTTGCCCCATCTCCCAATTCAAAACAGATACCCAAAACTTGAGAACTGTGGTATCTGCTCAACCCATAAAATTGCAATTACAAGGCTCTTACTCTACCATCAATCTAGAACTAGAAGTGCTAGCAATCTTTTCTGGGGAGTACCGCATCAGTTACCAATCTGGACTGGCTGTAATTGGAACCAATCCAAACTGGTTAAAGGAATTAAAAAATTCCCCTAGAAAGTTAAGAACCTTAAAAAATAAAGGTTTCTCTGGATTATCAATATTCTGTTACGTGCATACACCAAATGGTGTCCAAGAAATGGAAACTCTTAGTATTGACGACTGGCTGACAATTTGGGAGTATTTCGCCAACCACGGCAATACTAAAGCCAGTGCTGTTTTAAAGGCGTGTGCCAAGGAAAGTCTCCAAAAGAGGGCGGCAATTGCTGCTATGACTGGATTTAATCCGGCAAGACTTGATTCAAATTCCAGTCAGTTTCTCATGACTCAATAATTGCGCTTCGCGTGAACTAATTTGAAAAAAGAGTGTTTACGACACGGCAGAGCGCTTCAGACACTCTCGTTCTTGCAGGAGGCGATAGCGTAGCGCTGTAGCATAGCGGCAGATCGCATCATTCCTGCTTTATCTCCGGCATAAAGTGGGACATTTTGTAAATAAAATTGAGGAATTCTTGCATAGAACACTTTTAGCAGCTTCCTGTGCTATGGGTCAGTAATGGAGGGAAAAGTAATAATGAATGAGCAACACCAAAATGCTTATCTTAATATGATTCAGAGACTGCTGAATTCTCGTAGCGATCGGGAGTTTCAGAAAGGGCAATTGCAGGACGCATTGCAGATTTTCCAGCAGGTTTTAGAGATGCTGCGGCAGGCAGGCGATCGCTTAGGTGAGGCAGAAGCATTCATCTGCATGGCTGACTTCTACAATCGCTTAGGTAAATACATTGAAGCGCTGGAATTGATTGAGCAAACGTTAGCAATTGCCAAAGAGACCAGTCACCAGGAACAGCAACATCTCCAATCGATTGAAGCAGAAGCCCTCAAACTCCTGGGAATAGTTTATTTTGGGCAAGGAAATTTTGCCAAAGCACGGGAGACAGCACAAACAGCCTTAGAAGTTTTTAAGGAGATTAGCGATCGCCAAAAAGAAGCTGAAACTGTATTGAGACAATAAAGTCTTACACTGGCGTAGCCCAAAAGCCTTAATCTTACGTTAGCCAAAAAAACTGGATTGACAATAAAGTTTTACCTTGGGACGCTTGCCCATTCCTTTTTTAAGGAGCGAGCGTGACAATAAAGTTTTACACTAAGTTTTTGAAAATGCTTGAGAATAGAGGCCCATCATACAAAATCCAGTCGCAAACGTACCAAACTATGGATGGTTCCAGTGTAGAACTTTATTGTCTGGGGTAAGAGTTTATTGCCAAGAGTTGAACTTTATTGTTTTTATACAGAAACAATTTATGTGACAGTGAGGAAAAGCAAAACTTATTTCCTTGAGGCAGAGTACAATATATACTCTTTGCCAGGAGAGTGAGAGTTCAGTAAGTCAATCGTGTAAATAAATACTTTTTAATCAAAGCCTTTACGCAATAACTGCTGCTTTTGAGTGGTAGCCATGTTTGCAAGCTGATTTCAAAGATTGGGATTATGTATTCCCAGCTTCCCCTGAAATTTGAGCCTTCCGCAACGAGGCTCAACGCTGGCTGTTAGGAGTTACGAAAACCGAATTGGAAGTTTGGGTCAAAACTAACGAGAGATTTTTTGATGCCACCCTGAAAATGAACCTACGCCGGAGGTTGCATCAGTTAGATGATAATGCTAAACTATTTCAACATCCCCGATATTGGGCGGCATTTTGTGCGATCAGTCAATGATGACAAAATATCGATAATATACACTTGCGGTTATCGGTACAATCTGCTCAAATCATGAACGAAATTACCCAAAGTTTTGGACTGCGTAGTCCTAGTATTACTCTTTATGCTTTCCATCTGCGAAATAGCATCAACCAGGGACTAGAGCCGACTGTAGCAGAAGCACCACAGCTGTGGGAACAGTTAGTTGATTTGGGTAATAAGCTCCACATTACAGAATTACAAACTCTGCAACAACAACTTATTTGTTACCAAGACAATCAATATTTTCCACAAGCAGAAGATAGTCTGGTGATTGAATATTTTAATCTACTGCCTAATCAAAAAGAAAGTTTAAACTTTCAGTTAATTTCTACAACTAATGAGTTAGAACTTCTGGGATTCCTTTGCCCTTTTCGGTTACATGATACTTATGCAATCGATTTAACCCTATTTTCTAAAGACACGTTCTCTCTGTCTAAATTAAGTAATTTCAATCCTTATAATCTACTGCTACCTCCACAAGTTAAAGCTTCTTTGGGGCAAACATTATTGCTTTTTTGTCAACCAATAGAACCACAAGAAGACTATCAATATTTGGCTGATGCGTGTGTTGCAGAAATACTTTCAGTAAGAAAAGATATCGAGTTAATTGGTACAGGCTATCTGCTAGAAAATCCTATTTTTGAATATGAAAGCACCCACACAGACCCTGCTCAAAAACTGCATATTTTAGTTTGGTTTGAATGCCAAAATATACATCCAGAACATATGGATAAAGTAGCTGAAATTCTACTGTATCTACTGTGGCATCGCCATAAAATTCAATATGTTTATCATCAATCTCGATGGTGCGATCGCCAAGCAAAAGAACTTTACGGCAAATTGGAGGAGTACAGGTCGCGCTTTAATCAAATTTCTCAAGCTGCAAATCAGCAATGGCTGTTAAGGCAGTTGCTAGCAGAACTCCGACAGACGGAATTAGAGTATGTTCGCTACCTGGGGGAACTGGCAGACCACGAAAATACTATAGCTATAAATGAACAAAATTACAGGACTAAGCTAGAAAAACTGGAGTCGCTACCAGAGACAAACTTACGTTTATGGCAACAGTTTTTACAGCATATCCATAATAAATTACAACTACAACTTCAAACAGACTTGCGCTTCTTAGAACGGGGATACGCTCGCATAGAACGCCTAAAAGTTATACTTCAGCAAGCTCTTTATACTGAACTAGTAAACAACAATATGTCTGGAATTCCTTCTGAAATTTACATTAGATTACGCAATGCTTTGTTAAGTTGTGACCAGTTTGACAATGCCCAATATTTACGGAATTTCTTTAGAGCAAATGCTCCACTTACACCTTGGCAACACCGTTGGCAAGCTGGTAGCCCGTCTGTGCTTGTGGAGGATGCCATCGGCTATCTAAATGATAAATTTCGTGACGACACACAGGAAAACGTGTTAGTTATCTTAGTACGTTTACTAGCGGAGTCAATAAACTTAGCAGATAGCCGCCATCAAACTTTAGCAAAACTGGCAGAGGAACTTAATGTTGTACTTTCCCCCCACACATCTAATCAAGGTTCAAACCCAGTTAATATTCCCACTAAAATCAACACTAGGGATCAAAATTATATAGGAAATCAAAGAGAAACAAAATGCACCTTCAGTTGGTTGCACCTCACCGACTTTCATCAAGGCATGACGATGCAGTCTTGGTTTTGGCCTGGTGTAAGAGACATCTTCTTTACAGATTTGAAACGCCTTCACGATAAGTGTGGGCCGTGGGACTTAGTTTTATTTACTGGAGACCTGACTCAGCAAGGAAGTGCTCAAGAATTCCAAACACTCAATCAACTAATGAAAGAACTATGGGATTGTTTCGATAAATTAGGTTCATCCCCCAAGCTACTAGCAGTACCAGGCAATCACGATTTAGTTAGACCTAATAAAAAAGAACCTGCGGTACGACTTTTGCAGCAGTGGCTAAACCTACTAGATATACAGCAAGAGTTTTGGGAGGATGCAGAGTCACCATATCGTCAAGTGGTTACAAAAGCATTTGAAAACTACATGGTATGGTGGGAAAACCAAACCTTCAAGCCCGAAGACCTAAAACCCGGAATTTTACCAGGCGATTTTTCAGCCACCATTGAAAAGAAAGGTGCAAAGCTGGGAATTGTAGGTTTAAATACAAGCTTTCTCCAATTAACTGGTGAGAACTATGAAGGCAAGCTAGCGCTTCATCCCCGCCAATTTCATCAAGCCTGTAACGGCGATGGTTCAGCTTGGGCAAAACAACATAATGCCTGCCTGTTGCTGACACATCACCCACCGGGATGGTTAAGCCCAGATTCACAACGGCATCTCAAAGCGGAAATTACATCTCATGGGCGCTTTGCAGTTCACCTGTGCGGGCACTTACACGAAGCATACTCTGGAGAAATTGCAGAAGGTGGGACTGATACTCGACGCATTTGGCAAGGTCGCTCGCTTTTTGGCTTAGAATACTACTCCAGGGAAAATACAGAAGTTAAACGTCTACATGGTTACACGGCTGCCAAAGTAGAAGTTAGCGAGAATAAAGGGAATTTGATATTTTGGCCTCGTGAAGCACGACTACAAGGAGGACAGAGAAGTATTGTGCCAGATTATTCTGTAAATTTGACCGATAACCAGCACACCAACCCGAAAGAGTTTGAACTGCTGCAACCTTATGTCTGTGAGGATATGTAAAAAAATAACTTGACTAAAAACGAGTCACTAATCATCTTGAAATTCATATAAAATTTTTGGTATATACTAATAATCACATTTCATGTTGATAGAAAATCTAGTTCATCGAAGATGAAGCAAAAATTTCAGGAGTTAGAAAAAAACGAACGGGATGCATTGGAGATATCTCAGCGCTCGCTGGAACAGTGCAATGTCTAGGGAGATTGTCTTGACTGTGAAAGGGCTACCGGATGAACTTTATATATTGTGTAAGGATATTCTTTTAGAGTGCGACCAGTTTGGTAGTTATGAGCGACTTCGCTCGTTTTGTAGAGGACATCAGAAGCTACATTTTTTGAGATTTCAGTTGAGACAAGCTGCTGATTTGCTGGAATTATATGAATTAAATCTACCGATTTTACTTGAGAGCGAACACGAACAACATGGCTGGATATTTCCTATTTTTTTGGAAGCTTTGAAACAAGCTTGTCCTGATGGGGACGCACGTCGGGGAAAACTCAATCACCTCTCAGTAAAGGTTAAAGAACTTAGAAATCAACCTCAAGCATATACACCACAAAAACCTAAATCAGAACAGCGACTGTTTAAATTACTTCTACGCATTGACTTTGACGAACAGGAAGATTTGGTAAGACAAGCCTTAGAGTCACAAACTTTCTACAAAAAAACAGCAGCTTTTCTGGTTCATGGAGAGGATAAGTTCGGTCAAGAAACTCTGGTAACGCGACTTTCTCAATTACCTCAACTACGGAATGGGCGGCAAATTAAAATTAAAGCCTGCGGCATGAACGACATTTCTAACCTATGGAATGAAGTTGCCAAATACCTTTGTACTTATAATCAGTCTGCTGGACTTTTGTCGGAGGAAGTTATAGATATAATCTGCCAAATTTTACAAACACAAAATTTAATTTTTATTATTTCTGAAGTCAACCGTACATATATTGGTTTTTTGTCTGAGTTACTTCAGGATTTTTGGCAATTAATTATAGATAAAATATCTCAAAAAAATTACAAAGAAACATACTTAGTAATGTTCCTAGTTGATAATAAAGGATACGTATATAAATCGGGAGTTTCTTTAGCTTGGCAACTTAATCAGCCTGAATACCCCAAGATTCCCTTATATTTACCCCCAGTTAGTCGATTTCCACAAAAGAAACTGCAAGAATGGTTAGGAATGGCACAAGCCGCAGAGGTAGTACCTGAAAGTCTATGTGCGGAAACATTATTAGTAGAGTCTCAAGGAGGTGTTCCTGAACTTGTTTATCAAAGAATTTGTCACTACTGTGGTTCTAGTTGGGAGGGAAAATTAGCACAATGGTTGATTCAGTAATACCTAGCATTTACACAGGCGAAAAGCAACCATCCCCGCAGGAATGCGAAATTGATGGACGTGAGCCTTATATACCTTCGCCAGAGTTGGTTGAGGCAGTAAATCTTACAATTTTTTTACAAAAACGCCCTTTGTTGCTCAAGGGTGAACCGGGTTGTGGTAAAACTCGCTTGGCTCGTGCTGTGGCTGATGAGCTAGGTTTACCTTATGAGTCTTGGTATATCCAGTCTACAACTAGGGCAAAAGATGGTTTTTACACTTACGATGCGATCGCTCGTCTTCAGGATGCCCAATTAGGACAGTTTGATGAACAGAGACGCTCAAAAGTAAATGACCCTAAAAATTATATCAAGCTTGGTCCGTTGGGTCGTGCCTTTCAAAACTCGCTCTTAAAATCGCAACGTACTGTAGTTCTTATTGATGAAATTGACAAAGCCGATATTGACTTCCCCAACGACTTACTTCAAGCGCTAGATGAGGGGCGATTTCCCATTCAAGAAACGGGAGAGGAAATCAAAGCAAACCCAAAGGAACCTCCAATTATATTTATTACCAGCAATGACGAGAAAGATTTACCTGATGCTTTCCTACGTCGTTGCTTATTCCACTATATTAAGTTTCCTGAAGAATCTGAGTTAGTCAAAATTATTAACGCCCACTTTCCGAACTCACAACCAGCAGTTATAGGAAAAGCAGTTGAACACTTTCAAGAACTGCGAAAGAATATGAAAAGTAAAACTGGTAAAAAAGTGAGTACTAGTGAGTTAATTGACTGGTTTACAATCTTGCGAGAATATCCCGAAGACAAGGCTTTGAGTAAACTAGAAGGAAAACTGCCATTTGCTGGAGTTTTACTAAAGTATTGGAAAGATTATCAGGATTACACGGGAGAAAAAAATGAATTCCGTTGAAATTCCTTTACTCAATGTTTTATTAATTTTATTTAATAAATTGCGGTCATACGGTTTTCCTTTGGGTGTTGATGATTATATGTTGGCACTACAGGCGTTGCAAGGTGGATTTGGTATGGGAGATCGCCAAACATTAGAGCGATTGTGCTGTACACTATGGACAAAATCTGAGCAAGAAGCCCGTCTACTCAATCGACTTTTTAATGAAGTGCTAGCTCAACCCCAAACTCATGTAAATCAATCTTCCACTAAAGAACCAGTAAAATCTGCGATCCAAATACCCAAAGAACCCGAAACGCCTCAACCTTCAAATTTATCAACAAAGCCACAAGAAACTGTAGGTTCCTCTACATCAACACCTGTTTCCGAAGAATCTAATCAAGCACCGCTTGAAAATCAACCAACTCAGCCTCCAAAACCAGTTGCTGAACCAAGTCCACCTGCTGACATAGTGCAAGAAATTGAACCGGAACAGGTAATTCAAGCAGTTCGCAGCAATCAGTCTAACAGCTTTGAAATAAGCTACTACCCCACAGATTTATCAGCTGAATATCTACCAGTAACTAGCAGAGAGATAAAGCAGGGTTGGCGTTTTTTACGTCGTCGCGTGCGCGAAGGTACATTGGAGGAGTTAGATATAGCAGGTACGATAGAAAAAAATTGTCGCTACGGTATTTTACCTGAACCAGTGATGGTGCCACGCTATACCAACCAAGTTAAACTGGTATTACTAGTTGACCAAGGCGGCTCAATGATTCCTTTTCATCATCTTTCCCGTCAATTAATAGATAAAGCTAAACGGGGTGGAAACATTAAGCAAACCAGTGTTTACTACTTCCAGAACTATCCTGAAAAATATCTTTATAGCGACCCTACTCGGCTGAAAGCTCAACTAATTACGAACTTTTTAGAATCTATTGACAAAAAAACATCCGTACTAATTGTTAGCGATGCTGGTGCTGCAAGAGGTAACTATAATCCAGAAAGAGTCAAGGATACACAGGAATTTATCAAACAGCTACAGCAGTCAGTTAATTATTATGCTTGGCTTAATCCCATGCCCAACGATAGCTGGAAGTATACCACAGCTGGTGAGATTGCTCGTTTTGTGCCAATGTTTGAAATGAGCCGTGAAGGACTTAGTGCAGCTATTAACACTTTACGCGGTCGCTATGTTTACTGGGAGCATCCCTATCAGTGGATGTTGTCATAGTTACTATGAGTGAAACAAGTGCAACAAATTTAGACATAGCTATGGAGCGAGTCGTAGGATTTGCCCAAAAATTCGATCGGGCACATCTGGACTTGGCTTGTCATGCAGCATTTCCGCAAACACTCACACCAGATTTACTTTACCAAATTTGGTTACGCTTTGTACCGCAAGCGCCCTGGACAGCAGTTGCTCGCATACTTCTGTCTCGTTTGTGTCGTGAGGTGGGTTATGAACTTTACGAGATGGATGTCGCTGTGCGAAATCTGTTACTAACAGAACTTAAGGAAGATGAGCGCTTTGGCAAGCAGCAATTAGATAAATTAGCCGAGTTTTATAGCCATTATTTAAGACAGCAATTTGGTAGCGAAGAAGGAGAAGAAAAAGATTTAACCCAACCTCAACATTGGATAGTACTTGCTCATAGTCAACCCAATCAAGTTAATCGTGAATTAGCAAAAGCTCTTGAGTCGAGATTCAAACAGCAAAACTGGAAAGAACTGTTTCGTATAGCATCATCTATAGAAGCCATTCCAGAAGCATTGGCCGAATTTGAAGCACCACTGATGACTTATGCTCGCGGAATGTTGAGTTACACTACTGGGGATTTAGAGGGTGCGGCAGAAGAATTTAGCAAACTGCAAAGGCGGGAACTTCAGGTTGAGATTGCTGGAGTCAATTTATCGATTCCTGATGAAGTTGAAGAGCCTTTAATTGAAGTAGAATTAGCTTTCTTGCAAAGATTGTTGCAAATAATTTCGGAAAGTAATAGTGATGCACAAGTAGTTTACTCATTTCTGCAAAAGAATATAGGGAAACTGAATGAACATTTAGCAGAAGTATTGCGGCTTTGGGCAAAAAATAACTTGACAGAAGCGCAGCCAGATGAAGCGCAATCACGAGCTACAGTCATCAGCAATTTTAGTATTTTGCTAACTCAGTTTCCCCTGGGTTCTAGAGCCAGCAATATAGAGATTGCTATTACTGGTTATGAAATAGTGCTGACTGTCTTTACCCGCAAGGTGTTTCCTAAAAATTGGGCAGGCATACAGGCACTCTTAGGGAATGCTTATAGAGACAGAATTCTGGGAAATAAAGCGGAGAATTTAGAACAGGCAATTGCATCTTATTGGGCTGCACTCCAAATCTTCACCCGCGCTGATTTTCCCCAAGATTGGGCTTTGACACAAATTTGTTTGGGGGAAGCTTACATTAACAGAATTCTGGGAAATAAAGCGGAGAATTTAGAACAGGCAATTGCATCTTGTTTGGCTGCGCTCCAAATCCTTACCCGCGATGATTTTCCCCAAGATTGGGCAGGTACACAAATTAATCTAGGAATTGCTTACATTAACAGAATTCTGGGAAATAAAGCTGAAAATCTAGAAAATGCGCTCGCTGCGTTTGCTGCGGCTTTAGAAGTGAGAACCCGCACTGCTTTTCCCCAAGATTGGGCTTTGACACAAAATAGTTTGGGGATTGCTTACATTAGCAGAATTCGGGGAGATAAAGCTGAAAATCTAGAAAATGCGCTCGCCACTTTTTTATCTGCACTAGAAATTTTTACCCGCACTAGCTTTCCTCAACAATGGGCTTTGACACAAAATAATCTGGGAACCGCTTACCGTGAGAGAATTCTGGGGGAGAGGGCAGAAAACCTGGAAAAGGCGATCGCTGTATACCAAGCTGCTTTAAGTGTCAGAACCCGCGATGCTTTACCCTATGATTGGGCAGACACGCAAAATAATTTAGGAACCGCTTATCTTAAGAGAATTCTGGGAGAGAGGGCAGAAAACCTGGAAAGGGCGATCGCTACTTTTTCTGCTGCCTTACAAGTATACACCCGTGAATCGTTCCCATATTACTGGGCTTTGACACAAAATAATTTGGGAACCGCTTACCGTGAAAGAATTCGGGGGGAGAGGGCAGAAAACCTGGAAAAGGCGATCGCTGCTTTTTCTGCTGCTTTGAGTGTCAGAACCAGGGAAGCTTTGCCTCTAGATTGGGCAGCAACGCAAAATAATCTCGGACTTGCCTACAGGGATAGAATCAAAGGAGACAGGACAGATAACATCGAAAATGCGATCGCTGCTTTTGCTGCCGGGTTGCAAGTAAGAACTCTCGAAGCTTTGCCTTATGATTGGGCAGAGACGCAAAATAATCTCGGAACTGCTTACTGTAACAGAATCTTAGGAGAACGAGCCGAAAATATTGAATTGGCGATCGCTTGTTTCCAAGATGCTCTGAGAGTTAGAACTATTGACGCTTTTCCCATTGATTGGGCAGAAACGCAAAATAATCTAGCAACTGCTTACCTTAATAGAATCAGAGGGAATAAAGCTGAGAATTTAGAAATAGCGATTGCTTGTTTGCAAGAAACTTTGAGAGTTTATACCTTTGATGCTTTTCCCCAAAACTATGCAGAAACTTTATTTAACATGGGGATAGCTTACCAAAAAGCAAACCAGTTTACCTCAGCTTACAACACCCTTGAATCTGCCATTGCCACAGTAGAATCTTTACGGTCAGAAATAGTTTCTGGGGAGGAAAGCAAGCGCAAACAAGCGGAAGAATGGAACAAATTTTATAGCTTCATGGTAGAAGTTTGCGTGGAATTAAGTAATATTAAGGAAGCGATTGAATATATTGAACGTATCAAAACCCGCAACTTAGTTGAACAGATTCTCGAACGGGGCTCTAAAACCATCTTCCCCCTAGATGTTGTCACTCAACTAGAAAAATACAGGGATGAAATAGTCACAGGACAATATCAAATCCAAAATGGTAAAGCTGAAAATCCACAAGCCCTAGCACAACATCTCCAAGAATTGCGACAGCAGCGTAATGAATTGCAAAACCGCTACTTAAGAGTTGGTTATGGTTTCAACTTTGACTCATTCCAGGCTACTTTGGATGAGCATACAGCCATTATCGAGTGGTATATTCTGGAGGAGAAAATTCTGACGTTTATTGTCACAAAAAGAGGAGGGCTAACTGTTTGGAAGTCCCAACCAGAAGACCGAGAAGCTTTAGAAAATTGGTTAAATCAATATTTGCAGAACTACTACGAGCAAAAAGATCAATGGGAGCAAAAAAACCAATGGAAGAAAAGCTTCTTAGGGGAAGAACTCAAAAAATTAGCTTCCATTCTGCACATTGATGAAATCTTAGCCCTAATACCAAGGCGCTGCGCTCGATTAATCCTCATTCCCCATCGCTTCTTGCACTTGTTACCGCTCCATGCATTACCTGTAGGGGAATCATACTTAATTGACTTATTTCTTAACGGCGTAGGCTATGCACCCAGTTGTCAAATATTGCAATTAGTCCAAACTAGGCAACGTCCTAAATTTAGTAATTTGTTTGCTATTCAAAATCCCACCCAAGACTTGGATTATACCAATATAGAGGTAAAAGCTATTAGACAATACTTTCCCCATGCGGATGTGTTAGTAGGAAATGCTGCAAACAAGGCAGCAGTTACCAACCAGCTACTCCAGTCTGCCCACTGTGTACATTTTTCTGGTCACAGTTACTTTAATTTTAACTCTCCTCTAAAGTCAGCTTTAATCTTAGCAGACGCCATAGTTACTGAAAATATTGACCTAAGCAAATGCCTTACTTTAGCAGAAATCTTTAATCTCAACCTAAGTGAATGTCGCTTAGTTACTCTCTCAGCTACTGAAACAGCCTTAACAGACTTTACAAGTGTTAGTGATGAATATATCGGCTTTCCCAGTGCTTTTATTGTTGCAGGTACTACTAGCGTAGTAGGCAGTTTTTGGTCACCTAATGATTTATCAACAGCTTTGTTGATGATTAAATTTTATCAGAATCTACATATAGGTAATACGACGGTAGTAGTTGCCCTTAATCAAGCCCAAATATGGCTTCGGGATAGCACAGGAAGTGAACTATCAAAATGGATTCAAGAAAATCTGCTATCATCATTAAATCCGGCACGTAGACTCTATCTACTTAGTAAGCTTAACCGATTTGACACAGAAGAACATCCATTTAAGGACCCTTTGGACTGGGCAGCATTCTGTTATATTGGTCAGATGGAGTCAAAAATGTCACCTTACGAAGGAAATATTTTAACTTTTGTATACATATTACAAACCCAACCTGAGCTATTAACGGCAGAAGACCGTACTGATGTACTTGAATTGCTTTCAACCCTTCCAGATGATGTTGAAGAAATCTCAAATGCGATCGCCCTCTGGTACGAAACCCGTCCGCACATTTTAGATGCTATCCTCAACGTACCAGTTGAGGATTTAGACAGTTTACGAGCTGCGGGCGGTCGTAGGACTCCCATCACAGGTGCAGAAAGTAAGGAGATGATTGAAAACTCGGTAACTCAAAGTAGCAAGTCAAACCAGCCAGATTCTTCTTCGTCTCAAACGAAAAAAGAATGAAATTTAAGCCAGTAAATATGAGTTCATCTATCTGTATTTGGATGATAACCACTGAATAAAAATAATTTGAAAAACCTTACTATACTTGATATCTGCGAGAAAATTACAATTACTACATTCGTCTCCATTCTCGCTCAATTTTTTCTAACTCTTTTACTGCCCCTAAATTTAGATATATTTGGCAAGCTGTATTATAATAACCTTCTGCCATTTTTACATTGCCACGTCGATGTTCTAGCTTGGCTAACCGATAGTTAGTCAATGCAATATGTTTAACCATACACATCTCCTGCATCTTAGCTAAAGCTTCTTTTAAAATTTCTTCAGCTGATTCAAAATTACCAATATAAAATTCAGCTTCCCCTAAATTTCCTGTAGTTTCAGCAATATTAATTTCAAGCTCAGGAAAACTAGATAATTCTTCGTAAAATTGTAATTGTTTTTTGTATGTTTCTGCTTTTATACTCCAACTCTGACGATTGCAATCATCCAAAAATTGATAAAAATTATGCATTCTAGCCCGGTCATAATTTTCATGCTGTGATTGCAGTCTTAACTGATAACTTTGTTCTTCTAAATCCCAGCTTTGACGTTCACTTTCAATTAATTGCAATGAAAGAGTAGACATCTCTTCTAAATTCTCATAACTCTGCTCCTGAGCTATAGACAAAGCCATATTGAAGTATTTTTCTGCTAACTGCCAATCACCAAAATCAAAATAGCTTTCTCCTAATGAGTGTAGACATTCAGAGAGTTCAATGTTACTTAGATATGGCAAAAGTTTTTCATACAGTTCTTGCAATAAATGCCAGTAACCCCAACGCTTTAAATATTTTTTTGCACTGGAGTTCAATAATTTGTATGCTTCCTTGTAATTTCCTAAATAGAACGATAAGTATTGAGCTTCTAAACATGGATATAAATCTTTGATGCTTTTAGGAGTATCATATATATTTTTAGCTGCCCGATAATACAAGTAAACTCTTTGTATAAGAGCAGGTAACTTATTTATAAACTCTTCTTGTAAAAAATCTTTAATAATCCTATGCAAGCCATAATAATGTTCGCACTCTTGTTTGTTGTAATACGATTCAACTAAACAATTATCAACTAATCGTTCTATAATTAACTGTGTTTTATCAATCTCTATATCACTATTTTCATATCTTTTTTCTAGTTTAATAGGCTTTATTAAGTCACCTTCTTTAACCCAATCATCTGTATATAAACGTAAAAATGTTAGACCTTTAATATTAATAGACTCACGCAATACACATATACGTTGTAAAAGTTCCCTTCCCTCTTCACTTTGACGATCAAATTGAACTCTCAAAAGTTTGGCAGCATTTTTTGTTATCAATTCTGGATGTTTGCGAAGATATCCAGGTTTACCTTTAGCAATAGCAGCTAATTGAGTAAGTAAAAATACATATCCATCTACACGTTCTGCTACCCATTGCAAATCTTCGTCACTATCTGTAAGCCGACGTTGCTGTAAAATTCTCATACCTGCTTCAATTGATACACCAGCCAGAGTTTCTAAATGCACTAACTCTGAGTCTGGTTGGGAACCTTCATGACGCGAATCTGCCAAATTAGATGGTTTTTCTCTACAGGTTATAATAATTTGAGATTGGTGGTTTTTATACGTTAAATCATTTAGCAAAACACCCAATTCTTCACAAATAGCATATCCAGCTAAAGGATGGCTTGCTGGGTGTAACATTACCTCCAGTTCATCAATCAAGATTAAAAATCGCTGCTGTAATAGTTTCGCCAATATAAAGTTAATTTTTTGTTGAGCATTATTTGCTGATTTTGCCGTTTCAATTTCTAACGCATTCAAGAAGAATTGAGCAATTTCATCAAATCTGCTTCCTTCTTTTACTCGGAAGAAAATCACACCATCATAAGGACTTTCAAAAGCTAGAGAAGGTGGTTTAAACGTCACACCCACTGATTCTAAAAGTTTAACAGCTAAACTTGTTTTACCTATTCCTCCTTGACCCAACAATACTATAACTTTAGGTAGAATCTTTGTAGAATCTGTCTTAATTCCAGGTTGCAGCAATTTAGATTTTAATTGCTCTATTAACTGAGTTCGCCCTTCCCACACAGCTATTTCCGGAATTTCTTCTAACCCTACCACTCGTTTTTCAACACATTTTTCTAAGGAGCTTGCTAATTGGCAAAGATTTTCAATAGCATTAGTTTTGTGGAGCATAATTTGGTTACTCTCCACGGTAATAAATTGCTTTACAGCCCCATACAGTTCTCTCAATTCACCATGTAGCCGATCCCCAGGATGGTACTTATCTCGTAAAGTAGCTAACAAAATTGCTAAAACAGGCTCACCGCTATTTGTAAATTTTCCTATTAAATCTCCTATACAAAAGTCAACTAGTTGCTTTCGACTATTTGCCTTTCTAATTTCATATTTAAATGGAAGTAGTTCATCAGTGACGAAAACTGCAATCAGAGTCTCGTAATCGTTAAACTCATCGCATTGCAAGAGAACTTGGCGACATTGATTATTTAGCTCTCTCGGCAGTCCTGCACTCATTTCTTTGCAAACAAATAATACTTTTCAGATACTGAGGCTACTGAGACTAATGTAGCGTATCTTTGTAAGATTTTACCTCTACTGCGGTTTCCAAGCAACCTTTTATATCCATTGTAATCAACAATCCTTTGACTTTTGCAAGGTGTTGGTGTGATGCAGAATGTTGCAGCTAGATTTCCCATGTACAATTTTATATATTTATAAGGCATTTAGACGGAGATATGGCAGGTATCCCCCCGCAACTGCTTAACCGATTACGTCAAGCACTGTTACAGTGCGAGCAATTTGAGAGCGATCGCCAGCTCAGAGCAATTTTCACCTATGAGCCACTCCGTCCTTGGCATTCTAGTTTACCCCAAGCAGATAGTCAGACTAGCAGGGTGGACAATCTAATTGGCTTCCTGGTTGATAAGCATCGCAGCGATACCAAGGAAAATGCCCTTGTGCTGTTTGTACGGTTATTAAGTGAGCAGATAGATGAGGGAGATGAACGTCATCAGCAGTTGGCTGGTTTAGCTTCGGAGCTTGAAAGAGCTATTGTAAGCAGCACAACTACAAAAAATTCTAAACAAAATATTAATTCAGCAATCAATATTCAAGTTCACAGTGCTGGTCAAGGAAATAAAAATTCGCAACAACGAGAACAAAATTTACCTTGTGCAGTAATTATTACTGCTATACCTGTTGAGTATAAAGCTGTTCGCGCCCATTTAACAGAACTGCGAGAAGAGTTACATCCCCAGGGAACAGTTTACGAAAGAGGTAAATTTGTTGCCAACGGCATAGTTTGGAATTTGGCAATTGTTGAAATTGGCGCTGGTAATACTGGAGCCGCAGTGGAAGCTGAACGTGCAATTAACCACTTTCAACCAAATGTAATACTTTTCGTTGGGGTAGCGGGTGGTCTTAAGGATGTTTCTTTGGGTGATGTAGTAGCTGCAACAAAAGTATATGGTTACGAATCAGGTAAGGCAAATATAGCATTTGAACCCAGACCAGATGTTGGTTTGTCAACATATAAACTAATACAGCGAGCCAGAGCCGAAGCCAAGAAAGAAGATTGGTTGCAAAGGCTCAAGCCTAACATCCCCAGTCCAGTACCTAATGCATTAGTTGCACCTATTGCAGCTGGAGAAAAAGTAATTGCCTCGAAACGCTCTAGTCTTTTGAAATTTCTCCACTCAAATTATGGTGATGCGATCGCAGTAGAGATGGAGGGAAGGGGTTTGCTGCAAGCAGCCCATGCTAATCAGCCAGTATCAGCACTAATTGTTCGTGGTATTTCGGATTTAATTAGTAGCAAAAGTAAAACAGATAAAGCAGGTTGGCAAGAAATCGCCGCACGTAACGCCAGTGCG
Source organism: Scytonema sp. NUACC21 (assembly GCF_054684315.1). Taxonomy (NCBI): domain Bacteria; kingdom Bacillati; phylum Cyanobacteriota; class Cyanophyceae; order Nostocales; family Scytonemataceae; genus Scytonema; species Scytonema sp. NUACC21. The sequence goes on from NZ_BAAFZH010000107.1 coordinate 139,014, forward strand.
TTTGCGTTTGAGATTCTGGCAAAAATTAACGTAGCTCACAACTCAGAGCAAGGGCTTCAAAAGGAAAAAAGCAGACTAATAGAAGAAATAAGCAAGCGTCAGGAGCAAGACAGCAGACTTCAAGAGGAAGAAAACAGATATCGTGATGACATAACAAGGCTTAATGGAGAAATTAAGCAACAAGAAAATGAAAGTGCCTTTTTAGAAGAGCAAGTTAAAAGTGTTGCACCGCAAAATACCATAACAGCCTCAAACTGGTTAACTAAACGAAGAGAAATTGCAAGGACAGCTGTTCAGCGAGTTTTTAATGATAAATCATCAAGACTGGAAGAAATGATTTTAGAGACAGGGTTACCACCAGATAAGATTTTTGAAGGATTTTGCGATGAGATATCTATTTACTTGAAAAAAATTTATTACTATATTTTGAGTGACAACAAGAATCTACTCGAACAACCAGGTTCTCCAGTGTGTCTTCCTGTAACTGCATATCAACAGGTGCTTAAAATTGCAGGAATGATTGCACTGGAAGAAATAGGCGAAGATGGTCAACAAGTAAAAGAGAGCCTAGAAATTCTAATTTCTAATCTCTCTAAAGGTGTTTTCTAACCACCTAACTCATGGATTCGTTTCTGAATAGATTCAGCTTCAGAGATCAAGTTAACAATTTCTGTTTGTAAATTATCACGTTCTTGTTGTATTATATGAAGTTGCATTTGCTTTCTCACTACTTCTTGTTCTTTGTTTGTAATGGCTTCAGCAATTATACCTAATTTCTTTTTCCATAGTTGAATTCTAGGGTCTTCTCGCATCGAATTTAATGTATAAAAGACAACTATATATTCAATTGACCTTGGTAAACAGCCGGGTAAAAATCCTAAAGATTTAATTAAAGTATGAGTAAGATGAGTAACCCCCACAGGTTGAAAGCCGCCAAAACCAGATAATTTGGCTGTTAGCCAAAGGAAAGACAACGACTTTTCTTGGTACAAGGTGTGAGTATAGTAGTTACGTAAACATTTTTAATTTGTCCCCAATAAATAATGCATCTTATGGCGGGACGTTTACTTATTTTCTCCTGCAACATGATTTATAAGAGAACTATATGCCCGGTATTCCACCAGAATTGCTCCGCCAGTTGCGTGACGTGCTGTTAGATTGCGAACAATTTGAAAGCGATCGCAAACTCAGGTCTGTTTTTAACAGCTACGAACCTCTCAGACCTTGGCGTTCGAGCGTACCCCAGGCAGATAGTCTCACTAGCAGGGTGGATGCTGTAATTGGCTACTTAGTTGATAAACGTCGTGGCGATACACAGGAAAATGCCCTTGTTCTGCTATTGCATCTTTTAAGCAATTTAATAGATAAGGAAGATGAACGCCATCAACAACTGGCAGATTTAGCAGTCGAACTGGAAAATGCGCGAGTAAGTACATCAACTAGAAATAAGCCTCAACCAACAAATCAACCAGAAATTCATTCAAGAGGTAATGCAGTACAAAAAAATAACCAAGCACCAGAACTTCGCCCTATAAAAAATCGCTGGGCACTTTTGGTAGGTGTCAACAGCTATAACGACCCCAACTTTGGACGTTTAAATTTCTGTGTAGATGATGTGCTGGCATTAGAAGAGAGACTCAAAGCACTAAACTACAGAGTTGTTTGTTTACACGATAGACTTGGATACGGTAACTCCGCAATATTCGTCTTTGGGATACACGTCCCCTGTTACAAAGTAACCGACAATTACAGCAAATTCGACCTTACTACAAATTTCCCGGTGCTGATATTGACCGCTACACCCTGAAGCAGGAGGAGAAAACCGAAAGACAACAAACAATTATAGCAGCACGGGAATTAGATTATACCGATGTTCCCCAACAAGCACAGACTTGGGTGAACAAACACCTGATTTATACTCACGGCTATGGTTTTACACTCAGCCCTGTGAATATTGTTGATACGGGTGGGCTACCTTATTACTACGTCAAAGATATTGGCGTTGATAATACGGGTAACCAGGGTTCGGTACAGATTACCAGCGAATCAGTTCGAGTCAGTCTTCCCGTTGGTCAACCACGTATCTATTACGGTGAAATTACTGATACCTATGTCATGACCGGGACAAGAACTAAAGAATTAGACTATCCCAGTGGGAATGATAATGTATACAACGTTTATGATGGACGTGGAGGTATTGGCATTGGTGCAATGTGGCGGCGCTTGCTGTTTGCCGAATATCTTAAGGATTGGCAAATGCTACTGACAAACAACTTCACCCCACAAACAAAGCTGCTGTTTCGCCGCAATATCAAGCAACGCGCACAAGCCATTGCTCCCTTTTTACGTTATGATAGTGACCCCTATCTTGTCGCTGCTGATGGGGGAAAAACAACTAAAAAAGGCGAAGAAACTTATCTTTACTGGATTCTTGACGCTTATACAACAAGCGATCGCTACCCTTATTCCGATCCGGGACAAAATAAATTTAATTACATTCGCAATTCTGTCAAAGTTATTATTGATGCTTACAATGGCTCGGTTAACTTTTACGTAGCTGACCCAACAGACCCAATTATCCAATCTTTTGGGGCAATCTTTCCTAACTTGTTAAAACCCTTGGATGCAATGCCAGTTGCCCTTAGCAATCATATTCGCTATCCACAGGACTTTTTTAGTACCCAATCAGAAAGATTGCTAACTTATCACATGACCGATCCCCAGGTATTCTACAACCGAGAAGATTTGTGGCAAATTCCCAACGAAATTTATGGCAGCCAACAACAACAAGTAGAACCCTACTATCTGATTACAAAACTGCCTCAAGCAAAATCAGAAGAGTTTATCTTACTACTGCCCTTTAAACCCACACAACGCGCAAATCTTATTGCTTGGTTGGCAGCACGTTCCGATGGGAAAGAATACGGCAAGTTATTGCTGTACGAATTTCCCAAACAGCAGTTGGTTTACGGAACCGAACAAATTGAAGCTTTGATCAATCAAGATCCGGTGATTTCTGAAAGAATTTCTCTATGGAACCGCCAAGGTTCAAAGGTAATTCAAGGCAATTTACTGGTGATTCCCATTGAAAAATCTCTGCTTTATGTTGAACCCCTGTATTTAGAAGCAGAACAAAATAGTTTGCCAACCTTTGTTAGGGTAGTTGTTGCTTATAATAGTAGGATTGTGATGGCAGAAACTTTAGAACAAGCACTTGCTGCTATCTTCAAGCCCAATCAACCTACAACACCTGCGATTGTTCGCCCGGTAGAATGACTTGTCAGGGTTCTCTCGTGACTTTAAACGTTTGCGCCTTTTCCGGTAAGGTTCGCAATAGCTGTAATTAACTGCATTGGTTCGATTGGCTTGGCTAGGTGTGTCTGGAAACCCGCTTTCAGGGCTTGAATGCGGTCTTCTTCCCTGGCATAGGCTGTCAGGGCAGCAGCCGGAATTTGTCCGCCTTGTTCTGGAGTCAAAGCTCTGATTCGACGGATGAGGGCGTAACCATCTTCGACTGGCATACCAATGTCACTGATGAGCACATCTGGTTTTGAGCGTTCGAGTAACTGCATTGCTTCACCCACGGAAGCTGCTGCAATTGCTCGAGCTCCGCAATCTTGAAGCGCTGTCACTAAAAACTCACGGGTATCTCTCTCATCATCTACGATTAAGACTCGTAAACCATTGAGATTCAGAGGATTCTCAGGCAGAGTGGGGTTCTGTTGGGGGAGTTGCTTCAAATCATTCACCCGTGAAGTATGAGCCATCGCGCTCAGCTCCACGGTAAACGTTGCTCCTTGACCCGCTCCAGGGCTTTCTACTTGAATCGTACCACCATGTAGTTCCACTAGCTGGCGGACAATGGCTAGACCCAGCCCCAGTCCGCCATGCGCCCTCGTACTTACACTCTCGGCTTGGCGGAAGCGATCGAAAACATAGGGCAAAAAGTCCGGGCTGATGCCAATGCCAGTGTCGCTCACCTTAATTTGGACTTGAGAATTAACACGTGTTAGCCAAACCTCAACCCGCCCACCAGTAGGGGTGAACTTAATGGCATTGGAGAGCAAATTCCAGACGATTTGCTTTAAGCGGTCAAGATCTCCCCAAACCAACCCGACATCGGGGTCAAAGTCTGACACAATCTGAATCTTCTTGTTGTTAGCGGTGGGACGCACTGTATCAATAGCTGCTTCAATCACTTGTATCATATTAGTTGGACAGGGATACAAGCGAACCTGACCGCGAATGATGCGGGAGACGTCTAATAAATCTTCAATGATTTGGTTCTGGGCTTTGGCGTTGCGTTCAATAATTTCTAGTGCCTTATTGGTCTGAGTTGAGTCCAACTTCCGAGAATGCAGTACTATGTGCGCCCAACCAAGGATGGCATTCAGGGGTGAGCGCAACTCGTGGGAAACAATTGCCAGAAACTCGTCCTTAGTACGGTTTGCCGCTTCGGCTTCAGCACGTGCAGTTTGTTCGCGAAGCAACTGAGCGCGGTCTTCTTCTGCGCGTTTGGCAAGAGTGATATCGCGTTGCACTGAAACCCAGTGAGTGTAACAGCCTGTTTCATCCATGAGCGGCATCAGGCTCACCTCTACCCAATATTCCGAGCCGTCCTTGCGATAGTTAATTAGTTGGGTGACCACAGGCTCAAATTTCTCTAAAGCCGTCCGAATTGCGTCCAGCACGGGGCGTTCCGTCTTCGATCCCTGCATCATACGTGGGGTTTTGCCAAGCACTTCCTCCGGATGGTAGCCACTCATGCGGGTAAAAGCTTCGTTAACGTATACGATACGCGGACCAGGCTCGTCCAGGGGCTCAGTTTCTGTAATGAGAATCGCTTCATTCATGTTGACGACCACCGACTCCAGTAATCTCAACCGCTCCATAACCCGTTTGCGTTCGGTGATATCCCGTAACAACCACCGCAAAGCCACCAAACCTTCCCGATCGCAGATAGCGCTTACCGTCATAGAAGCGTCAAAGGATGTCCTTATGCCCTTCCCACCGCGTGGCACCAGGCATACTTCCCAATCTTGTAATTGGTTGTTCACCTGGCACATCTGGTTGAGTTTGGTACGAAAGGTTCTGCGCTCTTGATGGGTGACGAAGTTGACTAGCGGTTTGCCAACCAGAAATTTAGGATTGATGTTGAGCAATTTGGCTGCAGCTCTGTTGGCTTCCAAAATCTTCCCTTGTGCATCAGTAACAAGGTAGCCGTCTGGAGCAAACTCGAATAAATCTTGGTAGCGCTGGCGCTCTGCTTCTACTGTATGGCGGGCCGTTACTAGCGCCTCATTTTGCGATCGCAGTTCCTCTTCAGCTACCTTTAATTCCTCAAAGGCGGAGTTAAGTTCTTCAAGAGCTGTTGGCAGCCACATTTGAGCCGACAGTGAAGCCCCACTAGTGTCTTTCTGTAAAGCACTGACGCGCTCGTACAGAATCTTGAGCTGCTGGAAAAATTTTTCCTCGTTCACGCCCCATCTGTTCCGTTAGTAGACGCTCTATTGTTCTACCAATTTCCTATGAAGATGAGCTTAACAGTTCGTAATATTCTTAGCTGAAAACCTTAGTCTATCTGGTTGGTTGTTACCAAATATTAAGCTCAAGTTTACAGAAAATTGGTATTAGTTAAATCAATTTTACATAAACTTCTTGCTAACAGGTTACACTAATCTGAATTTGCTTGAATCTTACTAATGAGAGAGATAGTTTTGCTCAAACTACTTGTTCTGCCATAACCAGATTTTGTAGATGGTTGGCGATCGCATCTAGAGGAAGAACCCAATCAACTTTCCCTGTATTAATAGCGGATTTGGGCATACCGAAACATTCACAACTCGCCTCATCCTGGGCAATCACTGTACCACCGTACTTTTTTACTGCTAGCACTCCCAGGGTAGCGTCACTATCTTTTCCAGTCAGGACAACGGCGATCGCTCGACTTTTAAAACTAGCGGCAGCTGAGGCAAACAGTTTATCAGCTGCAGGGCGGACAAAATTCACCTTTGGCGAATCTGACAGAGACAAAGTCCCATCTGAGTTAATCAGCAGGTGCTTGTCAGGAACAGCAGTGTAGACTGTTGCTGGACGTAACACCTCGCCGTCTTCCGCTTGCTTGACTTGCAAAGACGTATGACGGCTGAGAATTTCCGCCATATAGCTGCGGTAATTGGGACACAGATGCTGTACTACAGTAATTGCTGCCGGAAACTCAGCTGGCAGTGCTGACAAAATTGTGCTGATAGCTTTTAGCCCTCCTCTGGAAGCTGCTATTGCTACTACGTTGTAAGCAATATTGGGAAAGTGGGAGATAACCTTATGTTTCGCGTACAAAACCACGTTTTTAGTTTTCTCTTTTAGAGAGTTTAAGTATGGGCTTAGGGATGAAATGCTTTAGTACGCAAGCGTACATAATCTGTCCCCTACTATTTATTGTAAAGAAGTTAAGTACGCTTGCGTACTTAACTTCTTTACAATAGCTCTTCTTTTGCCAGACGACTTTGATGGATGTTATGGGTTATTTGATTGGTATAGAACTGGTTCAAAAAGATTTCCCATGTCCGGATCTCAAAGTTCTCCCAATCCCAAAAATCGGCTTTTAGCTGCCCTTCCACCAGAGGAACACCAACGCCTCCTGCCTCACCTGCAGTTTATCACCTTAGAATACAAGCAAGTTCTCTACCAACCCAACGAACCCATTGAGTACGTCTATTTTCCCAACAACGGCGTTATTTCTCTGCTGACGATTATGGAAAATGGCGAGGCAGTGGAAGTGGGTACGGTGGGCAATGAAGGCTTTGTCGGGTTGCCCTTATTTCTGGGAGCCAATTCAATTCCCGGTCAAGCTTTTTCTCAAATCCCAGGGGAAGCCCTACGGATGAGGGCAGAGGTATTCAAAGGCAAAGTAACTCCAGGTAGCCCCCTTCACAACCTGCTGCAACGTTACACGCAAGCAATGTTTAATCAAATCGCCCAATCGGCTGCTTGCAATCGCCTGCACTCGATTGAAGAGAGATTTTGTCGGTGGTTGCTCATGACTGAAGACCGCGTAGGGTCACATCAGTTTCCCATCACCCACGAGTTCTTAGGGCAAATGCTAGGGGTGCGCCGTGCTAGCGTGAGCGTAGTTGCTGCTACTATTCAAAGGGCGGGGTTGATTAGCTACAGCCGTGGCAAAATGACTATTCTTGACAGAGAGGGTCTCGAAGACATCACCTGTGAGTGTTACGGCATTGTCAAAGCTGAGTTCGATCGCTTGCTTGGCGGTAATTCAGCACAATAAACCTGATGATTCTTCCGTAGATTTTTTTGAAAATACAAGTATTAATAATTCCTGTTGAAAAATATTTAAATAAAACCCACTATATTTGTAGTTAGAAAAAACATAACTAGTGGTCTGTCCCATTAATTTTGGGGGGTTGGTCTGAGTTGTAATAGCGAAGACAGCGCAACTACGAACCTATCAAAACTTTTGCGATAGACCACTAGTTTAACTTATGGAAAACTAGATTGGTGCAGTCGTGCGATCGCGCAACCACTAACCAATCAGTTCTCCCATAAGCAAGCTACTCTAGAAATTCCTTTGATAATATTCCTCAATTGCGCCCACAGCCTTCAATAAGGGCGAATCTAGAGGTTCAACCCAGTCAGCTACTTCACGCGCCAACCCAAGAGTTGCGCTTCCTCCTGATGGTTCAAGCTGACCTGCTAACGTTTGACTTCTGATTGATTGCAGGGCACCAATCACATTATTCAAACGCTCTGGATTTGATAGTTCAGAACGTATTTGTTCTGCTATGTTCAGCGCTTGTTCTATGAGTTTGAGCAATTGTGTGGTCTTGGTTTCCATAAATTTTATTGGCAGATGAAATCTTTGACAACAAGATTTTCTCCCTCAATCCATTTGATATTGGGATCTTTTGTATCCTTAATGAAGGTCTGTTGACCTCCCCCTGGGTAACATTGTGAGGGATTTTGAGGAGCAACAATGCCTTGATAAACTACCGTGCCGACTGGCAAAGTCACTTTGAGCATGGTGGTGGCTTTATTGCCCCACGATTGATTGAGAGCTAAATTCCTGATGACTTCTACGTTTGTTTTATATTGGTCTGTAGTTAAATATCTACCGTATTTGTTTGTACTGCTACTATAGTAGCGATAAAAAGTCTGAGGCTGTTTTAGTGTGACTTCCTGACATTTAGAGTCAAGGAAAGTCACGGCAATTTCCGTTGGCAAAGGACAGGCAGTAGCAGCTTCTTGAGCGAGAACTCGCAGTACACTGAATAGAGGAGTTGAGATGCTGAGAACGCTTAAACCAATACTTAGCGATACTGATGGCAATTTCATAATAACCCTTCCTCACGAATTTTTGTAAAGAATTTTACCATAGTTAAAAACTTGATTAATGTATTTATACTTTTTTTATACGGTACGAAAAAACTCGAAATTCTGAAACTCTCGCCTTCCCAGACCTCTACACCGTGAATAGAAGCAATTTAAGAGTCTACATTAGGTATTCTACCTATCCATCCAGTTTTGTTTCTCAGAAAATTCTATTAAGTACCGGGGCGTGTTTTCACGCTATAACCACAACAAAATAGAAGTGCTTGTTATCATGTCTGTATAATTTGCTAGTGGTGGAACTTGAAATTTGGGAATTGGGAGTAGGAGCGAAGGTATCGCAAAAGTTTTCAGTATACTGATTGTTAAGATACCGGGGTTCTCGCCTTTTACAATGTGATTTAGGGCTGTTATATCTGTTGTATTCTTTTTTCAAATTGGTATTAGTGAAAGCAAACATATCAAATAAATAAGTGCTGTAGAAAATACACAAATTATTGATGGCAGTATAATAAATTACTAATTAAATTTAAAAACCATTTTTATCTCCCGTCAACTTATAACCAATGTTTTTCACCTCCTTTTTAGAACAAGCAATGGCTGAGAAGCCTCTCACCGTCACCCCAGATACACCAGTCACCGATGCGATCGCACTGATGAGTAATGTGAGAGGAATGTGTGTATTGCAAGATACAGAGAATCAAAACGGTTATCTATTAACTGATGTTTGTACGAGCTGTGTGTTGGTTAAGGAGGGAAATCAGCTTTTAGGAATTTTCACTGAACGGGAAGTGGTACGCCTGAGTGCGAAGAGGCAACAGATTGCAGGAGTTCCAATCGCCAATGTCATGACTCGCCCCGTGGTTACTTTGCAGAAATCTGAGTTGACAGACATTTTTGCAGCACTCAACTTGTTTCAGCGCTATCGAATTCGACATCTTCCCGTGACAGATGAGAGTGGACAAGCAATCGGACTTTTAAGTTATGACAGTCTCAGTCAACTTTTACGTCCTGCTGACCTGCCGCGATTGGGTTTGGTGTCGGAGGTCATGGTTACGCAAGTAGTCCATGCTTCACCAGAAGCTTCAGTTTTGGAAATCGCGCAGTTAATGGCAGAAAAGAACGTGAGTACGGTAGTGATTGCCGAACAGAAGGCTCAAGAATCGACAAACAATTCTCTACTGTTTCCTATTGGGATTATTACTGAAAGAGATATTGTCCAATTTCAGGCATTAGAACTGGATATTGAGCGCATTCAGGGACAGGCAGTCATGAGTACTCTTGTCTTTTCGATGTATCCGGATGACTCTCTCATGTCAGCGTTAATGCTGATGCTGCAAAGGCAAATAGGTTGGGTTGCGGTCACGACCAAACAAGGAAATTTAGTAGGTATTGTTACTAAAACGACACTATTACAAACTTTAAACCCAGTAGAGATTTATAAGCGGGTAAAAATATTAGAGCAGAAGTTATGCCAACTGGAGGCAGAAAATCTGGAATTATTGCAAAGCCGCAATAAGTCATTGGAACAGCAGGTGCAGGAACATATACTGGAGTTACAGGCACAGGCAGAACGGGAACGACTTTTGAATGTAATTGCTAGCCGCATCCGATCTTCCTTAAATTTGCAAGACACTCTTAACACTATAGTCACTGAGGTACGGCAATTTCTGAAATGCGATCGCGTGTACGTCTACCAGTTTCATTCTGACTTGAGTGGCACCATCGTAGCAGAATCCGCAGCGCCAGAATGTAGTTCTATCTTAGGCAGAATTATCGATGACTCCAATACCTCAAACTGGTTAACTCCTTGTATCAATGGAAATATTCGTGTCGTTCCTGATATTTATGCAGTAGCTATGTCTCCTTGTCATTTGGCAATGTTAGAGGAGTTGCAAATACGGGCAAAAATACTTGTTCCCATTCTTCAGGGAGAGACTCTTTGGGGTATGTTAAGCGCCGTTGAGGCGTACACACCACGACATTGGCAATCGGAGGAAGTCAATCTGCTGCAACAAATTTCTACTCAAGCAACAATTGCGATCGCCCAGGCAAAAGCTTACGAACGCGCCCAAGCAGAACTGGTAGAACGACAACAGATAGAAAATGCGCTGCGTCAAAGCGAGCATCGATATGCCTCGCTGGCAGAAGCTGCTCCCGTGGGGATTTTTCGTACCAATGTGGAAGGGTATTGCCTGTATGTGAATGAGCGCTGGTGTGAAATAGCCGGACTAACACCAGCAGATGCAATGGGAATCGGTTGGGTCAAAGCATTACATCCCGATGACCGAGAGCCAATTGTTCAAGAGTGGAACCGTTCTGTCAAAGAACTGACTCCTTTTCGTCTGGAATATCGGTTTCAGCGGTCAGATGGCAAAATGACGTGGGTTTTTGGTCAAGCGGTTGCCGAACAAGGAGCTAATGGAGAGATAGCAGGATACATCGGTACAATTACTGATATTACTGAGGGCAAGGAAGCGATGGAAGCCTTGCGTCAACTTAATCAGGAGCTAGAAGCAAGGGTAGAGCAGCGGACTGCTGCTTTACGTGAAAGCGAGGAACGCTGGCACCTTGCCCTCCGAGGTAGTAATGATGGGATCTGGGACTGGAACATAAGAACCAATAAAGTTTTCCTCTCAACTCGATGGAAGGAAATGCGGGGTTTTGAAGAGCACGAAATCGGGGATGCTATTGAGGAATGGTCGAGCCGGATTCATCCCGACGATTACAACCGTGTCCTTACGGCTGTTGCAGACCATTTTGCCCGAAAAACTCCCTTTTTCCAACAAGAGTATCGAGTCCAACGGAAAGATGGTTCTTATATGTGGATCTTGGATAAGGGGCAGGCATTGTGGGATGAAGCAGGTAACGTGATTCGCATGGCTGGTTCTGAAACCGATATCACCGAACACAAACAAACTGAAGAACAGCTTTCTAACCTCTCGGATCGCTTGGCGGTAGCCCTCAAATCGGGGGCAATTGGCATTTGGGAGTGGGATATTATCAACGATATACTGATTTGGGATGACCGGATGTACGAGCTCTACGGAATACAAGCGTCACACTTTAGTGGCGCATACCAAGCATGGGCAAATGGAGTGCATCCGGAAGATAGACTTCAAGCCGAAACTGCCATTCAACAAGCCATACGGGGTGAAAAGGAATTTGATACGGAATTCCGCATCCTGCATCCTGATGGTGCTATCCGCTTTGTTAAAGCCAATGGTCTGATTCAACGCGATCTACCCTCCGGGCAGGAGCGAAGCTATCGACAGGGTCAACCGCAACGCATGATAGGCATTAACTTTGATATCAGCAAGCAAAAGCAAGCTGAGGAAGAACTCCGGCAGATGAACGAGCGACTCGCTTTGACAAATACCGAACTTTATCGGGCTACTCGGCTTAAAGATGAATTTCTTGCCAATATGAGCCACGAATTACGGACTCCCCTCAATGCTATTTTAGGAATGTCAGAAGGGTTTCAGGAAGAAGTTTACGGGCTTTTAAACGATCGCCAGAAACGAGCAATAGCAACTATTGAACGCAGTGGCAAACACCTATTAGAATTGATTAACGATATTCTTGATTTATCAAAAATTGAATCTGGAAAACTGGAATTGCAGACGGATTCTGTTGCCGTTAGCTATCTATGCGAATCCAGTTTGACCTTTGTCAGGCAACAGGCAATGCAGAAAAATATTCAACTCTCAATAGATTTAGCTTTAGGACTACCCGATATTGTGGTGGATGAGCGACGTATTCGTCAAGTACTGATTAATCTGCTCAATAACGCAGTGAAATTCACTCCCAACGATGGCAGAGTTGAGCTAGTAGTACAACTTGAACAGCAGCCAAACGCTGATTTTCTATGTTTCTCAGTTGTGGACACTGGAATTGGAATTTCTCAAGAAAACATGAATAAATTGTTCCAGCCCTTTGTCCAAATTGACAGCAGCCTAAACCGTCAGTATTCTGGAACAGGTCTCGGTTTAGCCCTCGTACAACAATTGGTAAAACTGCATCAGGGGACGGTAGAGGTGACCAGTGAAGTAGGTTCGGGAAGCTGTTTTACTGTCCGCTTACCTTATGTGAGTCAACCTCAGTTATTTACCCCAATTATTGCAGAACCAAGGACACTCAGTGTTCTTTCCTCTGAGAAATCCCAAGTGCTGATTATCGAAGACTCCGTTACTGCAGCAGAACAAATTGCCCGATATTTAAGCGAACTGAATATGTCGGCTATTATCTATTCTATGGGTGAAGGAGCAATCGATGAAGCGCTCCGCATTCAACCGTCACTGATTATTCTGGATCTTCTGTTACCCAAACTATCTGGATGGGAAGTTCTCAAACAACTTAAAGCACATCCACAAACGCTAAACATTCCTATATTGGTGATTTCGGTAGTGGATGAGCGATCGCAGGCATTGTTTTTCGGAGCAACTGAGTACTTGGTTAAACCCATTACCCGTGAAAATTTTTGCAATGTTTTAGAAAAAATTCAGCATCCAGAACCATCAAAAACGACTCTTATCATTCCCCCACCTATAGCATCAATCAAAAACACTTCCCCTCCTCTCATCTTGTTAGCAGAAGACAATGAAGCTAACATAGTAACAATATCTAGCTATCTAGAGACTCGGGGATTTCGTCTAATACTAGCAACTAATGGGCAAGAAGCTGTCGCTCTTAGCAAAGCCAAACACCCCAATTTAATTATCATGGACATCCAAATGCCGGGAATGGATGGATTGGAAGCAATGCGACAAATCCGCGCCGATTTGCAGGTGAATCATATCCCAATTATCGTTTTGACTGCGTTAGCTATGCCTGGAGATAGGGAAAACTGTATAACAGCAGGCGCAAATGACTATTTGACCAAACCTGTCAAGCTAAAACTGCTCGTAGAAAAAATTCAATACCTGTTAAATCAAAAGACATCTTAAGCTATGAAAACTTCCCCCAAAATTCTCATTATCGATGATGAACCTGATAACTTCGATGTCATTGATACATTATTGGAGAGTGAAGGTTATCACTTGAGTTATGCCTCCAATGGAAACAAAGCTCTTAATTTACTCAAGACGTTTCTGCCGGATGTGATTTTGCTGGATGTAATGATGCCTCAGATGAACGGTATTGAATTCTGCCAGAGATTCAAATCTCATTTAGAATGGAAGCATATCCCAGTAATTATTGTTACGGCTCTTAGTAGCAAAGAAGACCTATCAAAGTGTTTGGCTATGGGAGCTGATGATTTCATCAGCAAACCTGTTAACGGGATTGAACTGCGTGCTCGGGTGAAGTCCATGTTGCGTATCAAGCAACAACACGATGCCCTACAAGCAACCATGCGTTTGCGAGAAGACCTCTCCCAGTCAATCGTCCACGATCTGCGAAATCCCCTCAGCATAATAATGTCATCAGCAGCAATCTTACAGACGGCTGATTGCTCTCCCGAACGCCTGCAAACGAAAACTATGAACATTATTGTAGCAGGACAACGCTTGGAATTGATGATTAATAATTTGTTGTTAATGGCAAAATTAGAATCCGGGAAGATGGTTCTTACTAAAACAGAGGTCGATCTCCACAATCTGTGTGCCTCTGCACTTTCCGATCTTGAACCACTTGCCGTTCAAAACAAGCGAAAATTAATCGGCAATTTGCCAGTACCTGGTGGAACTATTTGTGTTGATACGGCTCTATTCCGTCGAGTTATTGATAATTTACTATCCAACGCTATTAAATTCGCACCCCCAGACAGTGAGATTGTCTTAAGTGCTGATTACACAGCACCAGGAAGAGCCAGAATACAAGTCGCTGATTCGGGTCTCGGAGTTAAAGAAGAATTGCACCAAATCATTTTTGAAAAATACGAAATTGGCACTCCCATTAAACCGTCATCGCAACTGGGATTGGGGCTGGCTTTTTGCAAAATGGCAGTAGAAGCTCACGGAGGATCTATCATAGTAGAAAACAACTTGCCACAGGGGTCAATTTTTACCATTGAGGTATAGAAATGGTATTGATGAAACTTATTTCTTCAGATGTCTGGTTCCAACTCATTTGCTGACACCTCTATTTAATTTTTCTATTTTCTGACAATATATACTACAATATAGTACAAGCACGTTTGCAAGTCATTTTTTCTTAGCTCTATGATTTTTCCTCCTTGGTAAATTAGTGAACTTCAATCCAACAAGCTTGTAGCCTTACAAAGAAGGCGAAATTTTGGTTCGTGGATTCCCCCTCCAAGAACCAGCGCTGCTCGTGATTTTGCGTTGGTTGTCAAACTTTGAGGACGGGAGAATAACAAAAATGCCATTTAATGGGAAAAACAAAACCACCAAGACTGCTATTTTATTAGCCACTATCTTTCTGGCTATTGAATTATTAGACGAGCTTGTAGATGGAGTGAGGGGTGCAGCTTGGCCGTTAATCCGCCATGACTTGCATCTTTCCTACGTGCAAATTGGAATGCTGCTGACCATTCCCAATGCGATCGCTAGCCTCATAGAACCTATTCTAGGGATATTGGGGGATATCGGTCAGCGACGGCAGTTGATTTTGGGAGGCGGTGTTGCCTTCGCCCTTGCGTTGCTACTCATCTGTTTCAGCCATAGCTTTGGGTTGTTATTAGCCGCCTTTGTGCTGTTTTACCCAGCATCAGGTTCCTTTGTCAGCCTTTCCCAAGCCACCTTAATGGATATCGAACCGACACGCCACGAGCAAAACATGGCGCGTTGGGCATTAGCTGGTTCTGTCGGCAATGTCATTGGACCAATGGCTTTAGCAGGTGCTGTTGCATTTCATCAAAGCTGGCGGGCTGTATTTCTAATATTGGCAGTACTGACGGTATTGCTTGTCGGAATACTGTGGAAGTATGGGTTTGCAACTCCAACGACATCAACTCATGTTGACGAACCCGTACTTAGTTTCAAAGATGGCATTTATAATGCTGTGAGCGCATTAAAACAATGCAACGTACTACGTTGGTTAACCTTGTTGCAGTTTGCAGATTTAATGCTGGATGTTCTGGGTGGCTTTTTGGCATTGTACTTTGTAGATGTAGTGGGTACTCCCACCACTCAGGCAAGTTTTGCTGTCACGGTATGGTTGGGGATTGGCTTGCTGGGAGATTTTTTCCTGATTCCCTTACTAGAACGGGTGCGGGGATTAGATTATTTAAGGTTCAGTGCCATCGTTGTTTTGTTTGTTTACCCGACTTTTTTGGTTGTACCCAATATCAATGCCAAATTGGTCATTCTCGGCTTCCTGGGTTTCTTCAATTCGGGTTGGTATTCAATTGTCCAAGGGCAGTTGTACAAGGCGATGCCGGGACAGAGTGGTACGGTGATGACGTTAAACAACTTGTTTGGTTTAGTAGGTGGTTTAATGCCGCTTGCGCTTGGCTTGGTTGCCCAACAGTATGGTTTGCACTGGACGATGTGGCTATTAATTGCGGCACCCATAGCCTTGCTCATCGGGCTTTTGGGTCTTTAAGTTCTTTTGTGGGTCGAACTCACGTTAAAAATTATTAAGCCGACGACGATATTGATGTAGCAACAAAGCTGCTCCAGTAACACCCAAGCCGACTAACGTCGTTGTAGCTGCTGGTTCTGGAACTCTTTGAGGAGTTCGTATAGAGAAATTTAGTACAGCTACACCTCTAGAGGTTAAGGGTTCATCAGTTGAACCTGGAGTCAGCCTGTCTTCTTGGGTGAAAGTTATTAAGCCTGTTTGCACTGTCAGTGACATTACCTCTAATAGAAACAGAGCGGTTTTGTGTCACCTTGTTATCATCACCCATAAACTCATCAAGAGAAGATTTTCCGGGTATTACGTTCTCTGAGTTTGTTGTGCTTGCTAATTCTATGCACAAATATCCCTAGCCTTAATTTGGAAGTCTAACTACACATTCAGCCTAAGCTCTATCAGCGCCCTTCACCAGTTACCTCACAAGCTGTAATAAAAAGCATATATACTCACTAGAAAACACTCCCTAATGTCTCAGGGAGTGATTCAAATTGAAACTATAGGGGTATGATAAGAACAATAAAGTAAATAATCGAGTGACCCCTATGTATATCAATGGGGGTTATTTGTTTGGGATTAAATAACCCAGGTATGCTGCCAGTGACCATTCTGCAACCTTGAGAAAAGTGTCTTTCGCTAACGGGTCTACCACAGATAAACCGAGTAACCCTATCAATGCAACAATGGCTAGAAAGCCAAAAATCAAATCTTTAGTTGTTGATAACATAAACACTCAATAGTTACAACAAGCCTAATTTAACTATACTTCATAGTCTTAACAATTGGTATTAACTCGTACATAATTTTTTTTAGACACAATTTACACTAGGGGGTAAAATTAATCAAACTCTTTGAATAACATACATTTAATAATTTAAAATTATAGAATCAAAAACCTAATAACTGGTAAAAATAACTATTTTTGAGCGATTACAGTATTAAATATCACAAATTATTTGAGCTTTTTATTTACTAATTAGATAGAAAATGTATTTTTAAATAAAATATATTTATAATTTAAAATCTTCTATAAACTCCCACACCCCACACTCAACTCCCCAGTTGCATTTTCCTCCATTTGTAGAAATATTAAAAAGTCTACTAAGAAAGTATTAAGAAGAGTAAAGTAAGATGCTAGTTGATATTCACTAGTTATCTAGTTGTAGAAAAAATGAGCGCTCCACTGTTGTCCACTCTTGTTCCGGTCGGCGATGATTGCGTAGACGGCGGCGGACCACATCCCGCCCTTCATCTCCCATCCATGCTAGGTCTAGCAATAATCTTAAAGGGTTGCCGTCATCACTCCTATTTTGCCGTTCAAATCCCTCCTGTACTCTCAGGCTGAAGTCAGCTTCTTGAACGGTAGCAAGGAGTTTAAAGGTTTCAATTTCCCCAATCGGTGTTTGAGCATCAACAACTGGTACAAAGGGAAAGTCTGGCGGTATTTGCAGTTTGATTTCGTCGCCCGCTCGCACCCCAATCTCGATACTTTGTCCCGGCATCAATTGTTCATTAGAACCTTCAATAGGGTGAATCAAATCAACTTTCCCTGTCAATCCAAAGTCGAGAATACCAATGTAAATGGGAGCATCATAGTGATTGACAATTTTGATGGCAATTTGTTCGCTATGGCTAAAGACAATTTGCCCACTACTATTTTCCGGTTCTGCCACTACCCAGGTACCATCAATAGTTTGCCGCTTGAGAATAAATTCCACTTTGTCTTTCAGCAGGCTCTCCTCATTGGGGTTTCGCAACGATAGCGTCTGGCGATATCGTACCACCCTCTCCAAGTTGTTACGTAGTATAAGTGCTGCTCCTGGATGATTTACTACTTGTGGAGGTACCATCAATTGACCATCTTGCCCAATGACTGCCCAAGTGGGTTGAGTCACCTTCCTCAACTGTGGTACAGGCTCACCTTCTCTAACTTCAGTTCGGGGTGCAATCAAGTAGATTCTTGCGTCAGCTGCTTCCCCTACTGATGCTTGTTGTAACAAAGTAGAGACTCCTATCAGCTCAATCAATTCGCTGACAGCAGTTTCATGACCAGTTGGAGTTAGAATTTCCACCTTTAGACACATCTGACCATAGAAGTGAGCGTCTTCTACAGCTCTGCTTCCAGGTGCGATCGCATCCAAATCACTTTCTTCTAATATTTCTGCAAAGGCAGTCACAGCTTTAACCTGAGTAATCTCCACTAGTCCTAATCTAGAAGTTTCCGTTGTGATTTGTTTGCTACCGGATGGGTAAATTACCCAGTATGAACCTACCGTCATGCCATGAGCTGCACCCGCAGCCAAAGTAACTTGCTTGCCTGTCCTTTGTCGAACAGATACAAAGCGCATAGGTGTGATGTCTTGGACGTCAAACAACAGCCTGTCACGTGCTCCTTCCATCTGCGGGTGCTGGGACAGTCGTACCGCCGTGACTTGGTGGTTCACCTGTTCAAAAATGTCTCGGTAGGTGGTGCCAGACTGAGCGTTATGTAAGGATTGAGCTAGAAAATACGTTAAGGTTCCGTGGGTTAGTTGACTGTCGCCTTCGTTGGCTGTGTACTCATAAGCTCTTTCTTCATCGCGGCAAGCTGCAATTAGGACGTAACTTTGACTCAGAGGCAACCAGCCACTGGGTCCGACATCTCGCTTGGCTTCTCTAGCTAGCTCAGCAGCAACGGGCGATGGTGGCAGTTCCTCAACAGGTCTAAGGTCAGGTTCCACCCAGCGTTCGTCAGCACCAAAGGGGTCACGGCTAATAGTACCGGAATGGCAGCAGTCAAAGATGAGGGTGACGTGCGGAGTCTTTTCGCTCAGACGCAACAAACGTATGTAAATTTCGTCATCAGTAATATCCCGGTTAGGATACGGGCTGCGTCCACTATCGTGAGGCACAATGGTCTCATCTAAGCCATCTTTTTCGTCTCCCTCCCGGTCGGTCATTTGGGAGCCGTGTCCGCTGTAATGAATGACTACAATATCGTCAGAGCCAACACTGTTAACTAACTCATCCATAGCAACTAAGATGCCGTCGCGAGTAGCCTCTTCATCGCGCTTGCGGGTGATGTTGTTGGCACTAAAGCCAAAGTTCTCTTGCAGGATTTTGGACATCAGCTCGACATCATTGACACAACCTTGGAGTTGGTTAATATTGGAGTATTTATACTTATTAATGCCAATTAATAATGCCCACTTTTGGCGTTCTTGAACTGTATTGACCATTGCCTGTCTACCTAGCTTGTATTAATTATTAAATTAACTGAATTATTGATTAATCTTATAATCAGAATAAATTCGGAGAGTGGCGAGATGAGTATACAACTTAAAGATCGAGCAGATCGTCTCGTTCAAACAGCTATAGACCAGTACAATCATGGTCAATATGACATTTCATTACAATCTTTGCAGCAGGCATTGACCATATACCAAGCAATTGAAGACCATGAATGGGAAAGCAATACGCTAGGTATATTAGGAACTGTTTATTACTCTTCAAGAAATTACATGAAGGCAATTGAGTGTTCTCAACAGAACTTGGTGATTGCTAGAAAAATCGAAGACAGTTGGGGTGAAGGTCAAGCTTTGGTTAATTTAGGAAATGCTTACCAAGCGTTAGGAGACTACGGAAAAGCCGTTGAACATCATCAACAGAGTTTGCAAATTGCTCAAAAAAATGAAGACAGGTGGTGCGAAGGACAGGCTCTAATGAATTTGGGCAACGCTTTCCATGCTCTAGGTGATTATGAACAAGCGATCGCACACCATCAGCAGAGTTTAACAATAGCACAAGAAATTGACGACCGCCGAGGTGAATGTTTGGCTTTGGGAAATTTGGGAATTGCTTATCATGACTGTGGAGTCGTGGAGCAAGCTACTGAGTTTTTTCAACAAAGTCTGACCATAGCCGAAGAAATTGGAGATAGTGATGCAAAGGCGGGGGTGTTGGGGAATCTGGGAGGTGCTTACTATTTTTTAGGAGACTACGAAAAAGCAATTGCATATTCTACGCAATACCTGCAAATAGCCCAAAAAATTCGTGACCCTTGGCGGGAGGAGCGTGCTTTACTCAATTTAGGAAACTCCTATCAAGTCTTGGGAAACTATGTTGAGGCGATTAGCTACTTTCAGAAAGCTTTAAAAATTTCTCAGGAAATTGGAGATAAGCTTGGAGAAGGACAAGCCTTGCACAATTTGGGTTGCTACTTTCTCCAATCGGGGGATTTTGCAGAGGCAGAGAAAATATTATTTACAGGAATTAATCTTTGGGAATCTTTACGTGCTGATTTAGGTAGTAACGATGCCCAGAAAGTGTCAATTTTTGAAACTCAGTCTAAGTCTTACCGTCTCCTGCAAATGGCTTTAATCGCTCAGAACAAGATAGAGATAGCTTTAGAAGTTGCTGAGCGAGGTCGCACTCGTGCATTTGTTGAGTTATTAACTAGGAAGTTGTCTGCTACTCAAAATGAGCAAGCTACTAACAATCCGCCCACTATTGAGCAGATTCGACAAATTACCAGAAAGCAAAAATCTACAATTGTTGAATATTCGATAACTTACAATTCTGATTTCAGGCTGAAAAATCAGGACGTTTCTTGGTTATCACAAATTTTAATCTGGGTAATTCAGCCTTCAGGTGAAATTAGATTTCGTAGCATTGACCTGAAACACCTTTGGCAAGAGCAAAATACTTCTTTAGTCAATCTGGTTAACAGCACCCGTGAAGCAATGGGCGTAGGGGGACGCGATGCAATGAGAACTAAAATTCCCAAGAATAGCAAGCAATATTTGCAACAACTCTATCAACTCTTAATTCAACCGATAGTAGATTTACTGCCAACAGATCCAACTGCTCAAGTTATTTTTATCCCTCAAAGCTCCCTGTTTCTTATTCCATTTCCCGCGTTGCAAGATGAATCCGGCGAATATCTGCTCAAAAAACATACAATCTTAACTGCTCCGTCAATTCAAGTTTTAGATTTAACTCACAAGAAACGGGAAGAAGTTAAGACAGCTGCTTTGAACAGTGTCCTGATTCTCGGTAATCCAAAAATGCCCAGCGTACCGCCATCTATTGGTGAACCTCCTCAACCATTACGGAATCTACCTAATGCTGAAGAGGAAGCCCACGCTATTGCATCTCTGTTTAATTCCCAACCTATCATCGGAACCAGTGCTACCAAAGCTTTCGTTGTGCAGCAGATGGCGTCATCACGAATTATTCATTTAGCTACTCACGGTTTACTGGATGAGTTCCGGGGTTTGGGAAGTGCCATTGCTCTTGCTCCCTCAGACAAAGATAACGGTTTGCTGACTGCCGAAGAAATTTTAGATTTGAAACTGAATGCTGAATTAGTGATTCTCAGTGCTTGTGACACAGGTAGAGGCAGATTGACAGGGGACGGAGTCATAGGACTATCCCGCGCATTTATTTCAGCTGGTGTCCCTAGTATCATCGTGTCTCTTTGGTCAGTACCGGATGCTCCTACTGCGGTGCTGATGAAGAAGTTTTATGAAAACTTAGTTCAACATCACAACAAAGCTCAAGCTTTGCGTCAAGCTATGCTAGAAACAATGGATGTAGCACACCATCCTAGGAACTGGGCTGCTTTTACTTTAGTAGGTGAAGCAGAGTGAACAAGAAAAGTGGTTCTAAGTAGGTCGGCATTAAAAATTATCGTCATAACAAGGCAGATGGCAGAGGGCAGATGGCAGAAGGGAAAAGGTTTTTCGGCTACTTTACTTTTCGTTACATAGTTCGGTTTTTTTGTGCCTCTCTACTTACTATAAATTAACCCCGCAAAAACTCTCTAAATTTCTTCCAAATACTCTTAAATTATTCCAATAAACAAAGGTAAAAGCTTTGAACCAAAACCAAGAGTTTAATCCTTCTCTCAATCGCCGTCTTGTGCAACGAGCTGACCTTCTGATGATGCAAGGCTATGACCAGTATCATAACAGCCAATTTGTAGCAGCATTACAGTCCTGGCAACAGTCTTTGAAGATTTATCAGGAACTAAGTATGCGACAAGCAGAAGGGGTAAGTCTATCAAATTTAGGACTGGCTTATGAAGGCATAGGAAACTACACCAAAGCCATTGAGTATCATCAGCAAGCTTTTGTAATTGCTAAAGAAATTCAAGACTATAAAGGCGAAGGCAATGTCCTGATTAATTTAGGAAATATTTACTGTGACTTGGGACAGTATGACCGAGCGCTTAGTTACTACCACCAGGGGTTAGAGATTGCACAGGAACTTCAAGACATTTCAATGCGGGCATCAGTTCTTGGTAATTTAGGAAATGTTTATCAGATCAAAGGAGATTTTAATCACGCCATTGAATACTTTCAAAAAAGTTTAGTACTGGCTCAACAAGTTAACGATACTCAAGAACAAGCAAATATTCTAAATAATTTAGGATATTTCTTCTATTTAATAGGAGATTATGACCAAGCAGTGAAGTATTATGAACTGAGTTGGAAACTTAAGCAAAGAATTGGAGATCGTCGAGGAGAGGTGCATATTGTCGGCAGACTAGGATTAGTTTACAGTGAATTAGAAAACATTAACCAAGCTATTGAACATCATCAACAAGGTTTAGCGATAAGTCGAGAAATCAAATACCGTTTAGGGGAATTAGACTCTCTAAAAAATTTAGGTGAAGCCTTATTGAAATGTGGGGATTTTGATGCCGCACAGAAACATCTCTACGATGCCGTCAATCTAGGAGAATCTCTGCGTTCAGAATTAGGTGAAAGTGAAGCTCAAAAAATTTCATTTTTTGAAACACAAGATTTAACTTACCGAATTCTACAAAAAGTTTTGATCGCTCAGAATAAAATTGAAGAGGCACTTGAAGTTTGCGAACGGGGACGTTCCAGTGTTTTTGTAGAGTTTTTGGTTAGGAAATCGCCACGATTAACTGAGTCTCAATCGCCTGTACAATCAACCCAAATTGAGCACATCAAACAAATTGCTAGGCAGCAAAATGCGACTTTAGTAGAGTATTCGATTATTTATGATGAGTTCAGGATTAAAGGAAAATTACAGGCTAAGGAATCAGAACTGTTTATTTGGCTAGTCCAGCCAAAAGGTACAGTTATATTTCGACAGGTTGACCTGAAATCATTGTGGCGAGAAGATAAAACTACTTTGGCAGATTTTGTTGCTATCAGCCGTGAATCCATTGGAGTCAGGGAGCGTGATGCTGTTCGAGTTCGCACAATTACCTTAAAAAACACAGATAATAAACGTTTACAGCAACTTTATGACAAGCTAATCCAGCCTATTGCTGATTGTTTACCTCAAGATGAAAATGAACGAGTGATTTTCATCCCTCACGAATCCTTATTCCTAGCTCCTTTTTCGGCTTTGCAAGATGCTGGCGGCAAATATCTAATTGAACAACACACTATTCTTATAGCCCCTTCCATCCAAATTCTCAACTTAACCCGTTGGCAACAACAACAAGTCCAAATGGTGGCAAAAAAAGAAGCTTTGGTAGTCGGTAATCCTAAAATGCCCAAAGTTTTGCTGGAGTTGGGACAACCACCCCAGAAATTAAATCCGCTTCCTGGCGCAAAACGGGAAGCTGAGGCTATTGCTAAGCTTCTCAATACCAAAGCTCTTACTGGTGACCAAGCCACCAAGCTAGCGGTCATCCACAGGCTATCTGAGGCAAGGATTGTTCACCTAGCGACCCACGGGATGTTAGAAGACTTAAAGGGATTGGATGTACCAGGCGCGATCGCACTGGCTCCTTCAGAGGAAGATGATGGTCTGCTCACGGCAGTCGAAATTTTGTCGTTGAAACTTAATGCAGAACTGGTAGTTTTGAGCGCTTGTGATACAGGTCGGGGTCGTTTAAGTGGAGATGGTGTGCTCGGACTATCTCGCTCCCTAATTGCGGCTGGAGTGCCCAGCGTTATTGTATCTCTATGGGCTGTGCCAGATACCTCAACTGCAGACTTGATGATAGAGTTCTATCAAAATCTGGGTAGAGGTTTTGATAAAGCTCAAGCCCTGCGTCAGGCTATGTTAACTATCATGAAACAACATCCCGATAACCCAAAATCTTGGGCTGCATTCACCCTAATTGGCGAAGCTACATATGAACGCCAGTATTCATCTGCTCGTCTGTCCGCTGACTGATGGTGATTATGAATCTTTTTAGCTTGTTCTAGTGCTAATTTTAGCATACTTACCTATTGCAGAATTAATTTCCTTAAGATTTCAGCAAGTAAAAAACCTAACACCCCTCTGCATAATAAGCTGAGATTCAAAACACCTAAATCTTTTTGTAGGATAACGGTACAGGATGTGAAGCAGAGGTAGGCACAGATTTCTTCCTACGTGCAAGTAGCAGGTATACCGAAGGCACAAAGTAGAGTGACAGGAGAGTGGCACCTGCCAAACCACCAGCAATGACAATTGCCAACGGATTCCAGAAACCTGTTGGATCGAACAAAAGGGGTGTAAAGCCAGCAGTATCAGTAATGGTTGTGGCAATCATATGGCGGGTGGAATGAACAACAACCTCCTGATACCTCAAAAGTTAGAACAGAATCGCCGTCTTCACTTGAAGAGGTTAGAAGCTTATAAAGACATAGAACAGAGCCGTTTTGCTCATCCAGAAGAACTGTCTTACAGTGAGTTGTGCCGATACATGGTTTTGAAGATGGGCATTTGCTATGACCAGGCGTGGAATAGTTGGTGTGAGGAGTCGATAGAACTGTTGCAGAATTTAAAGGAGTAGGTTGGTAAAAATAAGGTTAACTGGTTTTGGTCGTCCTTTGTCATTAGTCATTTGTAAAGGTTGACGTTCCTCAAGATAACTACTGTTTTTTGACAGGGCTGTGAGTGGTTAGGGACTTCCAAATAAAAAAATCTCCCAAAATTTCTTGTGGTGCGGGCGTCCCGCCCGCCACTCATACAGGATGGGCGAAAACGCCCGTCCCACATTCCGGGGTAATTTATTTTTTGAACATCCCTGAATGGTTAGTAGTGACGAAATTTGTATGTAAGTCCGGCGTATACTTATTTCAGTTCCCTTGCAGGAAGTGTCAATCAAATACGTACTGTTCTGCCACTTTCCAATAACGGGAAAAGCGCTTGAGGTCGATGTAACCGTCGTAGTCAAAAAATGGCTCAACCTCAAAGACTTCCAGTTCCAAAGAACCTTCTATTTCATCACAGATAGCATCAAATCTGGGACTGGGGCTATCTGCTGTGACTACTTGGTTAGCATTATGCTCTTTGGCAAAGGCTAAAACTTCTTTTGCGACATCGCCACGGCGGATGACTACGGGTAATTCCAACAAGCATTCGTAGATAAAGGTGAGGCGCTTTAAGCCCAGTTGCCATTCTTCTATCAAAGCTTCATCCCAAACCCAAATGGCGGGTGCGTCGGGGTATTCTTCAAGTGCGGGGTTTTTGGGACTGAGACAATCGCCGTGTATCCAGATAATTGGTTTAGTCATTGTTAAATTAAAAGAGTATTAGGTAGGTGGGAATGGTCGTCCTTAGTCATTGGTCAAAAGTCATTAGTAAGGCTTTCCGGCAGATTTTCATTTTGTCATATAGTTCTGTTTATTCCCGCCTACCTACTTATTTTACTTCATCTGAAATCATCTTTAATATCCATTCGAGCCATCCACGAACCGTACTAGAGCGTCTGATGATAGTTGTGTTATTTAAATCCAAGTTACAGGATAACATAACTTTGCTGATTGCATGACTGGATGGTACTACTTTAGTAAAAAGAGTAGTCTCAAAAGACTTGTAAAAAACCTCATGTTCTAAAATTTTTCTAATTAAAGACAGAACCTTTTCTTTGCGGGTTCTATTTAGAATAGATTTCCCTTCATCCGTCAACTGAAATATGGTTTCTTTCGTATTAATATCTTTATATTTATTAACTAATCCCAAGTATCTTGCAGCATCAGTGTAGTAATGCGTTTGTCTTATATCAAATTGATAGTTTATTGTAATCTCTTCTTTCGTTAATTCTTTATTTAACAGCAGTGTAAGCAAATCTACAACTTTTTCAAAATCATTTGCTTGTGGAAATGGAACTTTTGGTGGTTCGCTACCTGGAATAACAGACTGAAACACCCCTGATACATCCTTTAAGGTTATTTCTTCAGAAGATATAATATAATTCTTTTGTTCTTTTAACTTTATAGAGTTATAATCAAGATGATTATCAAATTCGTATAAAAAAAAGCTAAAAATATTACTAGAATTTGAATATGTCATTAAAGCAGGAATGACTTTCTTGTTTATCTTACTTGCCCAAAGCCTATATGGATAATAAAGCTGCCTAATTAAAAAGTCATCAACACTGTATAGCTTTGCTTCAAGTATCAGTAGGTAAGTTTCACTTTCAAAGCCTGCGTCTATTTCACATTGGGAATTATCAACACAAATTTCATAAGATTTACTCTCTAAGAGGTTGCTAATAGAGAATTTAAACCTACCTGTAGACATTCTGCCAAAAATAGTGTGGAAAGATTTTTCACCTCCAAGAACGGCATCTATGATACCTGTATTAAACGCACAACTTAAAGCCATACTTTCTGATGATAAGCTTGTATAGTCTATACTCTTTATTTCTGAGGGAAAATTAACATGATTTGGTTTCAAAGAATGATTGTATTGTACTTTACAATAAGTATTGAAATTGCCTATCACGTACTTTTTTCTAGAAACAGGTAAGATAGATAAATTATTATTTTTAAATAATCTTGGTAAGTTTGCATGATGGTCGAATTTCGCCATCAACCTACTTTCTCTGACTTTATTGATTGTTGAAGAATCTATTTCAAAAAAACCATTTTTATTTACATTTTCTAAAATAGAATGTTCTTCAAACAATATTTGCCAAGCAATATCATTTCTGTTTTTATCTTTACTATCTAATATATCACTCATAGTTTTTTATCAATATTTCGTCTACCTTTCCTCTTTTAAGAGTATTTGAGTTGATAGCTCTACTTGCAGATATTTTAAATTGTTGATAATTACTGTATAGCTCTACAATAAATTGAGTATAAGCATTACTAAGTAAAATCTTACATCCTCTACGGTCTAATTCGTCCACAGTTTCTTTCAATCTTTTTTGGTCAATTTTACTAAATCCGTTAAGAGAATAGCCAGTAAAGGATGCACTGTCGGAAACAGGATCGTAAGGAGGGTCGAAATATAAAAAATCTCCTTTTTTTGCATTTTTAACAGCTTCTTGAAAATCTACATTTAATATCTCTACTTGATTTTCATCTAAATACTTACTAACGCTTGTTAAAACAGCTATATCTACTATATTGGGTTTTTTATATTTACCAAAAGGTACGTTAAACTGCCCTAAGGAATTAACTCTAAACAGTCCATTATAACAGGTCTTATTTAGAAATATGATTCTTGATGCTCTTTCTACTGGAGTTTTGTACTTGTAATCTTCTCCCCTATCCCAATCTCTAATTGCGTAATAGTAATTTTTTTCATTTTCATGTCTTTCTAAATCTTTAATGAGTTCATCTACTGAATCTCTAATCACTTGATAGCAGTTAATCAATTCTGTATTAATATCATTAATAACTGCCTTTTGGGGTTGTAGAGCTAAAAGGAGCGCTCCTCCACCTATAAAAGGCTCAAAATATGTATTCTCTTGTGTGTTAAAATCTTTGGGAAGATGATTTGTTATGATTGACGGAATTAGCTGTCTTTTTCCTCCTGCCCATTTCAAAAAAGGTTTAACTAGTGTATTTGCCGATACCATTTTTTTCCTCAAAGAACTGACTTAGAGAATTATAGTACATATAAACTAATTTTGTAATTTATTTAACAAGAAGGCAACTCTTAACAGGAAGGAGGTTTTTTGACAAAAGTACTATAGGTCAAAGGCTTGTCTACGTTCAAGGAATTGCCTCTGCTCCTTGGAATAGAATAGAAATTCAATATCCGCCAATGTTTAAGGGTGTTGGTACTGCTTTATTAAGATTTGCAAGGTTATTAAGCGTGGAGTTAGGCTATGAGGGGAGAGTGGGATTACATTCTTTGCCCGGTGCTGAAAGGTTTTATGAAAAGCAAGGAATGCTCGACTATGGTTCAGAAGAGGACTATGACAATTTAGAAACGCTACTCTCGATATTGTTGACTAGTTCTGATTGGGAAACGATCGCTACAGCAGCTGCAAATTCTATACGAGAGCAGGTTATACATCGCGTTGATGCTGAGAAAATTTCTGCGTAGGTAAGAGCATCTGTAGCTTCTTATACGCAGCAATTTCCAGCATCCTTTAAATTCATCTCATTTTCTGCACCTCTGCTATGTTACCTTCGCTTTTTCCCTTTTTGCCAGCTTTGGCTGTTGGGTTTTTTGGTAAATTCTCCTTTGGGGAAAAGTTTTGCTTCTAATTGTTCATAGCTTCCTTCAAAATCACAATGACCGTATAGGGGACATTGGCGACAATAAACACCTTCGGTATAGCGTTCCAAGTTTTCTCGGTTGAAAAAGTAGGGTTTGTGGCTAAAGGTGCTGGCTACCCACTGCCATGACATATTATTACTAGCCGGGTCACCATCCAGTAGGTGTTCGAGAAACCACTTTGCGCCTGCTTGCCAGCGGATGCGCCGCCAATGCACCATATATGCTGCCATCCACATACGTCCGTGATTGTGCAGGTAGCCTGTCTCCCGCAAGTCTCGGCTGAAACTATCGATGCACACTCGCCCTGTGTTTCCTTCTTTGATATCATCGGGTAATTCGGGTGCATATTCAGCGACGGTGTAACCAGTTTTATATTCTTCTTGGTCTTTCCAAATACCATCCCCTAGTTTGGCATACAGCCTTTGCCAATAGTCGCGCCAGCCTAATTCGTTAACCAATTTTGTGGCATCATCTTGGTTTCTGACTTTTTCAAGGGCATAATCCCTGACTTCACGCAAACTTAAAACGCCATAGCGCAGGTAGGGAGAAAGCCTGGTGACAGCACCTGTGAAAAAGTTACGTGTTTTTCCATATCTTGCTGGGTCTACTTTTTGTAGTGCTTTATTGGCGGCTTTGCGTCCACCTAGGGTTTCGCTGACGTTGTTATCGCGTTGTGCGGCTTCAGGAAATTGTTCGCGGAGGTAGGCTACGAGTTCATCGCGGTTGCTAAACTCGCGTCGCATATCTTTAGTCATGTTTCACCAAAATTGCACGTTAGAAAAGCTAGTTGGTTAAGTGGCGCTAGCAATTAAAGCTTGCCTCCGCTGCCTCAACAATTATTATGACCAAAAAAGTATGAAGTATGAAGGATAAAGGATAAAAAAAGAAGCGCTAGGGAGTTCCAAGAGCTAAATTATTCCAGAATGTGGGGTGGGCATCCTTGAGATCTCAGTTTATAGGACAGGCTTCTAGCCTGTCCCACAAGAAACAGTTGTAGATTTTTTAATCTGGAAGTCCCCTATATTCCCTGTTGGCTAGTTTTGCTAGCATTTGATTCAATGGAATGCCGAGTCATCAGCTACAAGACCAGCAAGTATCAAGCGCCAAACCTGGGCAAAGTCAGTGTTAATATCTGGATTGCTCCATTCAGTGGCGTGAGCGGGATGATGAAACCGGATTGTTGCATCAAAGATTGCCTTTGCTGCTTTATGGGAATCAGCAACCTTAAATTCTTGGCTGGAAATACCGCTGTCAACGATTTGAGCGAGTTGCTGCACCAGTTCATCAACGTGAGCTTGAACTACACCTCGGGCTTCCTCTGCGATCGCCGAATAGGTTGCAAACAACTGAGGATCGTCCAGAACTTTTTGACGTTTCAGAGTCATGAGTTGCTCAAACCATCGGTGCAACCGCTCAGTAGCAGAACCTTGTTCTTCTGCTATTACCGCTAATGGCACTGAAACCCGATGCAACCATCGTTTTGCCACCGCATCGCGCAAGGCTGCCTTGCTGGGAAAATGTCGATAAATTGTGCCGTGACTCACCTCTAGAAAGCGAGCCACATCCACAACTGTTGTTTTTGCCGGCCCGTAACGACGCAAAACTTCTTCGGCTGCATCAAGAATCCGTTCTGGTGTCAACACTGAATTATTCACGCAATTAATTCCTTAGGGCTTTTCACTATCTAGCATTGCCATTTGCCCAGCATCATAGCGATCGCCTGCCACTGCGTCTGGTGGTATAGCTGCCTCAATCCGGGCTAGCTCATCCTCCGTCAAGTGTAGATCTACTGCACCCAATGCTTCATTCAAGCGATCGCGACGCCGTGCGCCAATCAGTGGAATAATGTCGTTACCCCGCGACAACACCCAGGCAATTGCCACTTGGGCAACCGTCACGTTCTGTTCTTGGGCAATTTGGCGCAGGGCTTCGACCAATGACAAATTGCGCTCCAGATTCTCTCCAGAAAAGCGTGGCAAATGTGCCCGAAAATCCCGTGCTTGCTCGGAGCGTTCTTTGGACCAATGACCGCTCAACAACCCCCGCGACAGCACACCATATGCCGTGACCGCAATTCCCAGTTCGCGAACTGTTGGCAGAATCTCCGCTTCAATGCCCCGACTTAAGAGCGAGTATTCAATTTGAAGCCAGCTAATGGGATGAATCGCATGGGCACGCCGCACTGCATCTGCACCTGCTTCCGATAAGCCAATGTGGCGAACATATCCAGCTTTGACCATTTCACTAATCGCCCCGATAGTCTCTTCAATTGGCACCATTGGATCGATGCGGGCGGGCTGATAGAGGTCAATGTAATCAGTTCCCAGACGTTTCAATGTGTAAGCGAGGGAGGTTTTGACTGCACTCTTGCGACCATCAAAGCCAATAAAGCTACCGTCAGGCGATCGCAACGCACCGAATTTGACGGCAATGAACACATCTTCCCGTCGCCGTCCCGCAAGTGCTTCGTGCAGCAGCAGTTCATTATGTCCCATGCCGTAGAAGTCACCCGTATCGAGCAAGGTAATACCTGCATCCAACGCTGTATGAATCGTTGCAATACTTTCCTCGCGATCGGCAGGTCCGTAAAAATCGGACATACCCATACAGCCAAGTCCGATTGCCGATACAGTTGGTCCGTTCGCTCCAAGTTGGCGTGACAGCATAGCAATTTGTTTACTGTAGTAACAAACCTACTGTAACAAAACAAATGACAAAAATCAATATTTGTCATTTGTTTTGTGACACCAGGAATCTGGTTAGGGTTATGCTCTAGCACTGGAACAGAAAACAGGGGTGAACTTAAGGAGCGCAAAAGAAAGATTTACAGCGCTGCTGATACGTATCAACAAACTTGGTTTCAATAAGTTAATCAGACTGTTGTTTTCACTGGGGAAGAGGCGATTAGTAATTCTTAATCAAGATAGATTGCTGAAACAGGGTAGGAAATGATTTTTGAAAAAGTGCGAGCAGTTCTAGTTAGTGATTGCTATTCTCAAACGAGATCCAAGATACGCTATTATTTGGATAACTTCATGTTACTGTTGACAGGAAATTTATGTTCCAAGAAATTGCCGATCGAGTTGCTTTTTCTGCCTCATCTTTAAATTTAGCTACAGTTTTAGGCGTGACTAGCACAGTAGGAATAGTTGGTTGGCGGTGGTGGAAAAAAAAGAACGCTTACAAATTCCTCAAGTCACTTCCCTCTCCTCCAAAACACTGGTTGTTAGGAAATATTCCTCAAGTATTAGCAGCAGTTAAACAGAAAAAATTTTTCCAATTACTATTTGAATGGAGCAAAGAGCTAGGTTCAATGTATGTTTACTGGGCTAACGAGCCAGTTCTTGTTTTGAGTCAGCCAAAAGTTATCGAAGAAACCATTATCAATGGAATGAGAGACGGCAGCTTAATTAGGTCTGAGCGAACCAGCACAGCTTGGAACGATATTGCTGGCCCCATTCTTTTGGGTCAAAGTGGAACCGAATGGCAGTGGCGACGAAAAGCTTGGAATCCTGAATTTAGTTCTAGTAGTCTCTCCAAATATGTTGATATTATTAGCCAAGCCTGTGAACAAGTTATTGAGAAAATGCAGGAAGCTACACCATCAAAAGAGCTTCAGGTAGATCCTCTGTTTGTAGAACTGACAATGAGGGTGATTTCCTGCTTGGTACTGGGCATTCCTGTGGATAAAAAAGCCATTAGTCCTGAGGGATCACCCCTCGACGTTGCTAAGGTGTACGAAGTGACATCTATTTTAAGCTATCGCTTCTTACGGGTAGCGACTGGCGAAAAGATATGGATGAAATATCTGCCAACTAAAAATTCACAAGATTATTGGGCAGCAAGGAGATATTTAGAGGAGTTTCTGTCTCCCCGTATAAACTTGGCTTTGCAAATGAGAGAACAAAACAAGACCGATTTAGCACAGGTAAGTTCTTTGTTCCAGGAATCAATGTTGGTGAAAATTGCCGCTAAAGAACCAAAATATAATCGGGAATTACTGTTAGCAGAAGCTGTTGAATTATTAATAGCTGGTACTGATACAACAGCCCATACTTTATCTTTTGCGGTAGCAGAGTTGTCCTTAAATCAGAGGGTTTTTCAACAGGCACAAACCGTTGTCGATAAAGTTTGGCAAAGCCAAGGTAGTATTAACACGGAAAGCTTTAAAGAATTGGGTTACATCCGTGCGATTATTAAGGAAACTTTGCGCCTTTATTCTGTTGCTTCCGGCTCAACTTCATTGAAGGTTCAAAGGGAGATAGTCATTGAGGGTAAGGTGATTCCTCCTGGTACGAAAATATTCTGGTCAATGCTTGCTGCTGGACGAGATCCGGAAGTTTATTATCGCCCTGAGGAATTTCTGCCAGAACGTTGGTTAGACAACAGCAAAGAAACCAATCAACTACCAATGATAGATTTTGGATCGGGTTCTCATCGTTGCTTGGGAGAGCATCTGTCCATGTTAGAAGCAACGGTGATGCTAGCACTAATGCTGCGTTACTTCGATTGGTAATTGGTCAATGGTCGTTCATCTGTGGAACAGTTACAGCAGAACCTTTTGATTTATCCATCAGATGGAATGCCTGTGCGTTTCCGATTGAGAAAGTAGGCAGCCCCCAGAAGTCTATTTCCAAAAAGGACAGCATATCATCACTGTCTCAATCAGGCATCATGCTGTCCTTGACCCTTGCAAGTATCTGAAAAATTACAAAAATTGACAATTGTTGGTTGTAGGAGGAGCGCGATCGCAAAGGCAAATTTCCTTGCAGATTGGAATTCCCTCGAATAAACTAGCGAATAAAATCTGCTATCATGAGATATAATTTTTAACTGCAGTGAGTTGGAAAAGCTTTTACAGAAATAATCAAAGGAATATTCTTGGAATCGCCCTGTTAGGGGTCAGTTTTTCCGCATTCTATCTTCTTTTAGCTCGTCAAGGATTTGTTGTGCCCTTAACGGCAATTCCAGAGGTGCTATGTTTAACGGGTTGTCCACCACAACAGGTCTTGCATATTCCTCCCGCAGGGAAAGAATTATTGAACTACAACAAACCTCTTTCACAACTTATTAATAATGCAAATGTTAAGGAGAAAACCTCTATCTTGATTGAAAAGTCAAAGCATCGGCTTACATTTTACTACAATCAAACACCATTAAAGTCTTATCCTGTCGTTTTCGGTGGCAATCCAACAGGGGATAAGTTACAACAAGGTGATAATCGCACTCCAGAAGGTATCTTGCGTATCAAAGACCTCTACCCGCACCCTCAATGGTCGAAGTTTCTGTGGTTAGACTATCCTCACCCTCAATCTTGGAGAAAACATTTCCAAGCAAAAACTCAAGGTACAATTGCTTGGTATCAGCCTATCGGTGGTGAAGTTGGTATTCACGGAGTCCCTCAAGGCGGGGACAAAATGATAGACGACCGAACGAACTGGAAGCTGGCCTGCCCTTCTTTGAAGAACAAAGATGTAGATGAACTGTATCAATTTGTACAAAAAGGTACATTGGTAGAAATTGTTCCGTAACTGACATCCGTACTGGCTTCCATTGATGTGTGGTAAAAAAACTAGCTCAAATTTTGATTTTATAGATTGTACAAATTATGTCTACTCGTCCTATCTACCTGGATTGCCACGCGACTACACCTGTTGATGAAAGGGTGCTGGCAGCAATGATCCCCTACTTCACAGAACACTTTGGCAACCCCTCCAGCATGAGTCATGTCTATGGATGGGAAGCGGAGGCTGCTGTGAAACAGACACGGGAAATTTTGGCCGGTGCTATTAACGCTACGCCAGAAGAAATTGTCTTTACCAGCGGTGCAACAGAAGCAAATAACTTAGCTATCAAAGGTGTTGCAGAAGCCTATTTCCAAAAAGGACAGCATATCATCACTGTTGCAACCGAGCATAACGCCATACTTGACCCTTGTAAGTATCTGAAAAGCTTGGGCTTTGATGTCTCAATCCTCCCCGTCCAAAAGGATGGATTGATAGATTTAAATGAGTTGGAACGAGCTTTCCGCCCCGACACGATTCTTGTTTCAGTGATGGCTGCTAACAACGAAATTGGTGTGTTGCAACCACTGGCAGAAATTGGCGCAATGTGTCGATCTCGCAATATCCTTTTCCATTCTGATGCAGCCCAAGCCATTGGCAAAGTTGCTTTGGATGTGCAGGAGATGAAAATTGACTTGATGTCGCTGACAGCACATAAAGTATACGGGCCAAAGGGGATCGGTGCATTGTACGTTCGCCGGAAAAATCCCAGAGTACAACTTGCGCCCCAACAACATGGTGGTGGGCACGAACGAGGAATGCGTTCTGGAACTTTGTATACACCGCAAATTGTCGGCTTTGGTAAGGCTGTAGAAATCGCTTTACAAGAACAAGCCACAGAAACGCAACGCCTGATTCAACTGAGGCAAAGATTGTGGGAACAACTTTCCCAGCTAGAGGGCATTCATCTCAACGGGCACCCTACACAAAAATTACCGGGGAACTTGAATATCAGTATTGAAGGAGTGGATGGCGCTGCCTTGCAATTAGGGTTGCAACCCGTGATGGCAGTGTCTTCTGGTTCGGCTTGTTCTTCAGCAACAACTGCATCCTCCCATGTTCTCACAGCACTGGGACACCCGGAACAATTGGCTCATGCATCAATACGGTTTGGGATAGGGAGATTCAACACGACTGAGGAAATTGACACGGCGGCGCAGCACGCGATTTCTACTATTCAAAGCCTGCGGAAACAGAAGTTGTTGGTATAAAATGAATTACCGAGACTAGCAAAAACCCCTACTGCCGTTCCTGGGAGTAGGGGCTTGATGTCCTCAATAAGCCTTTATGACGCGATAGCTTCGCTCCTGCCCGCAGGGCAGATCGCTATGCACTGTTTATTACTGAACGGTATAAAATCCTGGGGGCACGATTGCATCTTCCAAATCTGCACCTTGCAGGTTTGCCCCAACAATATTGGCGTTGGTTAGATTTGCCTTCTCTAAGTCCGCATCAAAGAGGTTTGCTCCCTCTAGGTTTGCTCCTGTGATATTTGCCTTGCCCAAATCTGCACCTTGCAGGTTTGCAGCTTGTAGGTTAGTTCCTTGTAAGTTTGCTCTCTCTAAGTCAGCATTTTGCAAGTTCGCATTCTCTAAGTTTGCAGCTTGCAGGTTTGCATCTTTTAGATGTGCTCCAAATAGGTTGCACCCTACACATTCGTTGGTTTGCAGTAAACGCTGAACGTTGGCTGCTACAGATGTTACGGGAGCAGGTGTAGGTTGAGTGGTGACAGATGGTGTTTGTGTTTGAGCACTAGCACTGGGTTGATTGAGTAGAGAAAATGCGATTACCAGTACCAGACATACTGTAGTTAAGAACCAGTTAATTAAGTTTTTTGAATTTGATTTATTCATTAGACTTTGCCAGCTTTGCTTTTCTTGAGCCGTTAATAAATTGCTTGATTTCTTAACTTTAAATAAGTCGATTGATAAAATCAAATATTATTTTTTTTCAAATTTATAAATTTAAGTGATTAAACGATGGTGGTTAGTAGTTAGTGGTTAGTAGGCTTGAGAGCATCTCAATATTTGTTTACATAGATAGGTTTATTTGCACTCACCTACTAAATAAAAAAATGTCCCAAGATTTCTTGTGGTGCGGGCATCTTGCCCGCCACAAATCTAGGAACGCCATTGAGACAAAAAACTTTACAGTTGAATCGTCACTGTCTTCACTTCGGTGTAATTCTGCAAGCAATATTCGCCGAGTTCCCGACCAATACCAGACTGCTTAAAACCACCAAAGGGTGCAGCTGCATCGAAGACATGGTAACAATTTATCCAGACAGTACCAGCGCGGACATTATTCGCGATCGCATGAGCTTTTGTAATATCCTTCGTCCACACACCAGCTGCTAATCCATACATGGTGGTGTTTGCCAGATGAATGACTTCCTCAATATCTTTGAACTTAATAATGCTCATGACTGGACCGAAGATTTCCTCTTGGGCAATCTTCATCTTGTTGTCAACATCAGCAAATACGGTTGGTTCAATAAAAAATCCGCGATTGCCTACGCGACTACCACCGCACATTAACTTTGCTCCTTCCCGGTGTCCAGCTTGGATATAGCTCATCACCTTATCAAACTGCTCTTGGTCTACCTGTGGACCTTGCTTAGTGTTGGAGTCAAAAGGGTCGCCTACAGTGCGCTGTTGAGCTTGCTCAACGCTCTTGGCAACAAAATCGTCGTAGCATTTTTCCTCTACAAACAACCGCGAACCAGCATTACAGCACTGACCTTGATTAAAGAAGAGAGCGTGGTGACAACCTGCGATCGCTGCGTCTAAGTCAGCATCGGCAAAAACAATGTTAGGGCTTTTCCCACCCAATTCCAAAGTGACGCGCTTGAGGTTGCTTTTAGCTGCTGCTTCCATAACCAAGCGTCCCACTTCCGTAGAGCCAGTAAAGGCTAATTTATCGATGTCCATGTGGGAGGCGATCGCAGCCCCAGCTGTTGGGCCGTATCCTGATAAGATATTCACAACTCCCGGAGGAAAACCTGCTTCAAGGATTAATTCCCCAACTCGCAACGCTGACAGGGGAGTCTGTTCAGCAGTTTTGAGAACCACTGTATTACCAGCTGCCAGTGCTGGTGCAAGCTTCCAAGCCTGCATGAGTAGGGGGAAGTTCCAAGGGATAATTTGACCCACCACACCCACTGGTTCATGTCGTGTATAGCACAAGTACGAACCGTTAATTGGGATAGTTTTGCCTTGAATTTTATCTGCCCAACCTGCATAGTAGCGGTAACAATCGACTACCAGCCGCAAGTCTGTACCCAATGCCTCCATGAATGGTTTGCCGTTATCGAGGCTTTCCAACCTTGCTAGTTCTTCTTTATTCTCCTCAATTAAATCAGCTAGCTTGTAAAGTAGTTCTCCGCGATGACGGGCAGACATATTTCGCCATTCCCCGCTCTGAAAGGCATTGCGAGCCGCTTGCACTGCTTTATCAACATCTGCAGCATCAGCTTCAGCAACATCGCAAATAACTTCACCTGTAGCTGGGTTAATCGTTTCAAATCGGCGATTACTTGCACTTTCGACCCATTCATTATTAATAAGTAATTGAGTCGGACCAATTTTCGCCTGCCTTTCTGGTGCTGTGGCTGTAACCATTGCATCCTCCTTATAGACTGAAGTTTGCCTACTTAATTAATAGATAAAAGATTTATTGACTTCTGCAGTAAATTGCAGCAATAAAGCCTAGAAACTCACACAACTATCTCCGACTTAATTCTGTAAAAATACTCTAAATAATGCATCTCTCAAAAGACATAATTAATATTTTTAAATTTAGATTTTTCTGTTAATTAAAATTCATATTTTACTATTGCACACATTTTCTTTACATCACTATTCATTTAATAAGTTGTTATAACTAAGCAAGCCTGAAAACTGCCGTTTCGACATTTTTTCATAATACTAGCCAATTCCATGAATTTAATTTTAAATTAATATTTAAGTAACTTAACTTCACAAATAGCTGATACTAATCCATATAAATTAATAATTATTATTTTCTCATTCGAGCTATACTGCATGTCCCCTTCCAATGCTGGGTATACAAGATATGAGGTAATATTTTTAGGGTTCCAACACCACACCATACCCCACTAGAACTAGAAGGTTAGTATAAGTCAAAAAGAGGTGCAGCTAATAAAGCCGTAACCGATCTTCACTGCTCGACTTCATGAAACTTTAAAAAGGTAGCGGTTTAAGTACTACGTGCGATCGTACTTATAGTTTCGTAGCTTCGTAGTACTTATAGTTTCGTAGTTTCGTAGTACTTATAGTTTCGTAGTTTCGTAGGATGGGCACTGCCAGCCCTTTCAACGCGTTCAAGTGTACTAAATTTTCCCCCAAAATTGATGCCCAATTAACCCTTATGCAATCAGATTCACAGGATATTGTGCAAAAAAGTACCCAATTTAACGAGCGATTTATTGACCGTTTTTGATGGGCTTTTGCATCCTACCTCATTGATAGCCTAGAGACCTCATTTTTCGATCCACATCAGAACGTCTCAAGAGCGCCGAATCACTCCTGCGAGATGGGAATCTAACAGTCCGGGAGTTCGTGCGTAGCGTTGCCAAATCAGAACTTTACAAGAAGAAGTTTTTCTACAACAGTTTCCAAACTCGACTAATCGAACTCAACTACAAACATTTGTTGGGTCGCGCTCCCTACGATGAGTCGGAAGTGATTTACCACTTGGACTTGTATCAAAACCAAGGGTATGATGCCGAAATAGACTCTTATATTGATTCTGTAGAGTATCAAACTAACTTCGGCGACAATATAGTACCATACTATCGCGGTTTTGCAACTCAACCAGGACAAAAAACAGTAGGATTTAACCGGATGTTCCGGTTATATCGTGGTTATGCCAATAGCGATCGCGCACAAGTAGAAGGAAAAACTGCTCGTCTGGCTCGCGAACTGGCAACAAACACTGCATCCTCCATCGTCGGACCTTCTGGAAGCAACGAGAACTGGAACTACCGTGCATCCAATGATGTCGCACCCCGGAAGAATTTGGGGAACGCTGTAGGTCAAGGCGATCGCGTTTACCGAATTGAAGTCACAGGGCTATTGAGTCCGGGTTATCCTAAGGTACGCCGCAGCAGCACCGCCATATTTGTGCCATACGAAAGACTTTCGGAGAAGTTACAACAACTTCAGCGCCAAGGCGGCAAAATCGTCAGTATCAACCCCGCTTGATAGGGGATAGGGGATAGGGAAGAATTGACTCAGTACCAATCCCCAATCGCAAATTACCCATCATGGTTACCTATTGAACGAAAGGAGATATAGCAGTTATGTTCGGACAAACCACAGTTGGAACCGGTGGTCTTTCTAGTGCAGGTAGCCGGATGTTCCGTTACGAAGTCGTAGGTTTGCGTCAAAACTCAGAGAACGACAAGAACAACTATGACATCCGCCGCAGTGGCAGCGTGTATATCACAGTACCCTACAGCCGGATGAATGAAGAAATGCAGCGCATTACCCGTATGGGTGGTAGGATTGTAAAAATTGAGCCTTTAACTGCCGAAGAATCCAACTAAAGTCTATCAATGATAGAACCCAGTGCAGAAGAGTATTCAGTAGACAGCACGCAGCCACTAACACCAGAGCAAGCAACTGCTAACTTGCGCTCGCCAGATTTAAGTCTCCGCTACTACGCAGCTTGGTGGCTGGGTAGATTTCGAGTCAGTTCAACAGAAGCTGTAGATGCTCTGATTGCAGCGTTAGAGGATGAAGCTGATAGAACAGAACTTGGAGGGTACCCCCTGCGACGCAATGCCGCAAGAGCACTGGGGAAAATAGGCAACGCGAGAGCAGTACCAGCGCTAATTAAGTGTTTGGAATGCTCCGATTTTTACGTAAGGGAAGCAGCAGCCCAGTCTCTGGAAATGCTACGTGACCCTAGCGCCGCCACTCCACTTATGCAACTGTTGGAAGGGGGTGTTGCAGCTGCCATCCAGGTACCGGGACGCCCCCACCTAACCCAGCCATATGAAGCGGTGCTTGAAGCCTTAGGAGCAATTGGTGCTACTGAGGCTATTCCCTTAATTCAACCCTTTACCGAGCATCCAGTTCCAAGAGTGGAATGTGCTGCAAACAGGGCAATGTACCAGCTTACAAAAGACCCCCAGTACGGGGAACGTTTGGTGAAAGTGCTGGACAACACTAACCTACAATTGCGCCGTGTAGCTTTAGGAGATTTAGGAGCAATAGGGTACATAGCCGCTGCAGATGCAATTGCCAATGCCACAGTAGAAAATAGCTTCAAACTAATAGCTCTTAAAGGCTTATTGGAAAGTCAACTCAATAAGAAGTCCGAAGCATTGTCTTTAACTGATGATGCTATTCGAGTCCTAAACTTGATGGATTCATTGTTGTAGTAACCAATGAGTGACACCCAAGAATTAATTCGCGCCGTTGCCGAAGCAGACTCTCCTGCGCGAATGGTAGCGGCAGTGGAAAAATTGGCAGCAGCAAAAGATCCAGCAGCAATTCCCACCCTAATTGCT
Source organism: Scytonema sp. NUACC21 (assembly GCF_054684315.1). Taxonomy (NCBI): domain Bacteria; kingdom Bacillati; phylum Cyanobacteriota; class Cyanophyceae; order Nostocales; family Scytonemataceae; genus Scytonema; species Scytonema sp. NUACC21. The sequence goes on from NZ_BAAFZH010000107.1 coordinate 179,421, forward strand.
TCCTTTGGATACAACAACCCAGGAGCAGCAGTAGTGGCAGTTGCTGGACTGACAGAATTAGGAGAGGTTGCAGTGCCACAGTTGCTGGAAAACATAGATGATTATAACTATGGCGCACGGGCTTACTCAATTCGCACTTTAGCTGCGATCGGTGACCCCCGCGCCTTAGAAGTGTTGTTAACAGCATCTGCTACAGATTTTGCACCCACTGTTCGCCGCGCAGCTGCTAAGGGGTTGGGCTTTTTACAATGGCACAAATTGCCTCAGAGCGATCGCGCAATTGCACTTGGCAGAGCGATGGATGCCCTGATTGCCCTAACGCAAGACTCTGACTGGTCAATTCGCTATGCCGCCATTGTTGGCTTGCAAGCACTAGCCAAAATACCCGAACTCCAAAGTTCGATCCACACCAAATTGGAGGAAATGCTAGCCAGCGATGCCGAAAAAGCAATCCGTGCTCGGGTGCTCTTAGCCCAGCAACAAGTTACCAGCCCCTAGTTACCACTTTGCATACCATAAAACAAGGTAAAAGTAAAGATGTCAATACCATTGCTTGAATCCGTACCAACCACGCAGAACCAGCGTGTTGAGGGCTATGAAGTGCCTAACGAAGACACTCCACAAATTTACCGCTCAACAGACGCTATCTCAGACGCCGATATTGATGCCATCATCTGGGCAGGATATCGCCAAATTTTCAGCGAACACCTGATTTTAGATAGCTACCGCCAGCCCTTTTTAGAATCACAATTACGAAATCGGGCAATTAACGTCCGAGATTTTATCCGGGGATTGGGCAAATCCGACGTTTATCGATCTCTTGTAGGAGACACCAACTCTAACTACCGCTTAGTTGATATCAGCTTCAAACGGTTTTTAGGACGGGCTACGTACAATAAAGATGAACAGATTGCCTGGTCGATTGTCATTGCTACAAAAGGCTTAAATGGTTTCATTGATACACTGGTAGATAGCGACGAATACCGCCAAAACTTCGGCGATGATATAGTTCCTTACCAACGCCGTCGCTTCAAAGACAGACCCTTTAACTTGGTTAATCCCCGCTACAATGACTACTGGCGCAATCAGGAAATGTCACGCAACCTAGCAGGACGCTCCTTCTATCAGGTTGCTGTGACAGGACAATCAGTACAACGGGGAGTCCGTGGAAGCATTCCTTATAACTTCTTATCAATGGCTGCAAGTATTGCTCCAGGCGGAGTAAGCTACCAGCGTACCCAGGACAGGGCAAGAAATTATATCGCTTCAGTAGAGCTTCCTGAGTCATACAGCGAAGCACCAGTCAAACCCACAGTGAAACCAACAAAAGTTGCTCTTCCTTATCGTTACATTCCTGGAAATAAGACAACCTGAAGAGTCATGAGTCATGAATCATGAGTCATTAGTGGAAAAACCAATGACAAATGACCAAGGACAAATGACCAAGGACAAATGACCAAGGACAAATAATAATTATGTCAATACCTCTACTGCAATACAAACCCAGTTCCCAAAATCAGCGCGTTGAGGGTTATGAAGTCCCCAACGAAGAAACTCCTAGAATTTACCGCCTAGAAGATTCTCCTTCTGATGGCGAGATTCAACAACTGATTTGGGCTGCTTATCGGCAAATTGTCAGCGAACACGAAATTTTGAATTTCTATCGCCAGACAAATTTAGAATCTCAACTGAAGAACCGTGCTATTACCGTGCGTGACTTCATTCGAGGTTTGGCAAAGTCAGAAGCTTACCGTCGCCTGGTAGTTGAGACAAACTCTAACTACCGTGTTGTAGAAGTTACCCTGAAGCGGCTTTTAGGACGTGCGCCCTACAACAAAGACGAAGAAATTGCATGGTCGATTAAAATAGCTACCTTGGGTTTCGATGGCTTTGTTGATGCTTTATTAGACAGCGAAGAGTACACCACCAACTTTGGTGAAAACACAGTTCCCTACCAACGCCGTCGCTTTAAAGATAGACCCTTTAATCTGGTAACACCTCGCTACGGTAACTACTGGCGTGATAAACAAGAAGATGAGCGCTACAAGTGGGGCGATATCAACAACTTCTTGGACATGGCAAGTTCCATTCGGGTAAATCCAGTTAAATACACACCAGTTAACACGGCAAACATCAAAATTCCCGATACCACAAGGGAAACAAAGCCAGGGGGAATTCCTGTTTCTATCAGCCCCACTGCCAGTTTTCCTATTCGATAGGAGGTTAGTTAGTGGTTAGTGGTTAGTGGTTAGTGGTAGAAGAACTAATAACCAATTGCTAATAACTAACAACCAAATACGGGACAATAGAGAATGAGGCAGTTAAGCCTCTTCACAAGCCAGTTCTTGGTTTAGATAGTTAATTTACGAGGAAGAACAGAACATGGCACTGCCATTACTTCAATACAAGCCAAGCAGCCAAAATCAACGTGTTAAGAGCTTTGGCAAATCCGACCAAAATGAAGATACACCATATATCTATCGCCTAGAAGACGTCAGCAGTTACACTGACATGCAAAACATCATTTGGGCTGGATATCGTCAAGTTTTCAGCGAGCATGAGATTCTCAGTTTCAATCGCCAGAAGAATCTGGAATCCCAGCTGAAAAATGGTTCCATCACTGTACGTGACTTCATTCGCGGTTTAGCTCAGTCTGAAGCTTTTTACCGTTTGGTAGTTGCTGTAAATAACAACTACCGTTTGGTAGAAATCTGTCTCAAGCGTCTGTTAGGTCGTGCGCCTTACAACAAAGACGAGGAAATCGCTTGGTCAATTAAAATAGCTACCTTGGGCTTTACAGGTTTTATTGATGCTCTTGTAGATAGTCAAGAGTACACTGAAAACTTTGGCGAAAACACTGTCCCCTACCAGCGCAAGCGCATGGAAGGACGTCCCTTCAACTTGGTGACTCCTCGCTACGGCGAAGATTTCCAAGAAACAGCTGGCACTGTCACCACCGATTGGCGCTTCACTCTGGACAAATTCTACAGCCGCAAATCCCAAGAAAAGCGATTGGCAGAAGGCGATCCACGAAAGTACCGCGATATGGCAGAATCCATTAACACTAAGGGCAATTACGCTCAACGTGTTTCTGCCTTTGACCTCGATTATCTCAACTTAGTGCCCAATCGTGGCAAACGCTAAGATTTCATCTTTGAATACCTAAAATTCCATACTGGGTCTGGTAACTGCGTTTGTGCATCAGCTGGTTAACTTACTATGTTAACCGGGTGTTACACAAAGCGGACACTAGACCCAGTCGTTTTTGTAGTCCTCCAGTTTCCAGTGGTAGAAATTGGAAAGGAGCATTTCAGGTCGGGGGTAAAATTAAAGATGGACGCACAACGACTTAAAAAATCAGAGGCGCAGCTACAGGAGCAACCAATGCATTCCAGGGATTGGTCATGGACGTTCTGGCCTGTTGTACCGCTTTACCCCTACGGTACCCGGCGGACACTTTGCAGGGAAATAGTTAAGGATACTATTTGGACATTTGAGCAGATTCAAGGTATCCTTTACACCATCGTACCGATTCGCATGACGGTTGTGAAGCTTTCTGCGGGCGGTCTTCTCGTCTATGCACCTGTTGCCCCAACACGGGAATGTGTCCGCTTGGTTAATGAGTTGGTGGCAAAGCACGGTGATGTTAAGTACATCATCCTGCCAACCAGTTCTGGTTTGGAGCACAAAGTTTTTGTGGGTCCTTTTGCCAGACGCTTTCCCCAAGCACGGGTTTTTGTTGCCCCAAATCAGTGGAGTTTCCCGTTCAACCTACCCTTGAGTTGGCTGGGCTTTCCCCGTAAACGAACCCAGGTGCTTCCAGAAAACAGCAGCCAAGCCCCCTTTGCTGATGAGTTCGATTATGCCGTGTTGGACATTGACCTTGGAAGGGGCTCTTTTGCAGAAGTTGCCTTCTTTCACAAGCGATCGCACACTCTACTTGTAACCGATTCTGTACTGTCTGTACCGGAACAGCCACCCGCGATCGTCCAATTAGATCCGTACCCCCTGCTGTTCCATGCCAGGGACAATGCACTTCAAGTCGTCGATAATAATGAAGCAAACCGTCGCAAAGGATGGCAGCGCATTTCCTTATTCGCAATTTACTTTCGTCCCAGTGCTTTAGAGATGGCTGGGCTTCTGGAGATGTTTGGCGAAGCGCTTAAAGCACCGGATCGCTCGCCAAAAGCGTACTTCGGTTTATTTCCGTTCCGATGGAAAGACAACTGGAAGTACTCATTCGATGCCTTACGAAGAGATGGGCGTCCGTTTGTGGCACCAATTCTGCAAACCCTCATTCTTCCCCAAGAACCAAAACAAGTGCTGGATTGGGCTGACAAAGTTGCAACTTGGAATTTTCAGAGGATTATTCCCTGTCACTTTGATGCACCAATTCCAGCAAATCCGAGTCAATTTCGGCAAGCGTTTGCTTTTTTAGAAAAGCCACCCTCAGGAAGCGAAAACTCAAGCCAACCCCTACTGGAGGAAGATTTGAGATTTATCAGAGAACTTGAGGCAGGTCTCATTGAGCGTGGTATCGCGACAGTTTCCAAGGAAAGGGTTTGAAACTGTTTAAGAAGAAGATGTGGTCTGAAGTTGCTGTGCAGACTTCTATCAGTGAAACTTGTGGTTGAGTTTCAAAAAGAATTCTTCAACCACAAGTTTTTCACACAGTTAGAGTTAATAAATTCTTAAGTGCCGAATTTAGCTAGGGTCTACAGACCATTGGACTGTAAAACTACCTGTGTTGAATTTGTGTCCTTCTCTAATACTATTTGCCAGAAGGAAAACGCTTCCGTTGGGAGGTAAAGTTAGTTTACCAGCCTTCCCTAATTGCGACACTTGGGGAGGATTGACTTGATGTACACCTACTAAGGAAAATGGTGTGTAGTCAGGATATTCAAAATACTGTATGAAGTCTTTCAAATATTCTGGTGGTATACCATCAGGACTGATGTTACGTAATTCCGCTCCACTATTGACGTAATCAAGGGCTCCTTGAGCAGAAATAGAGATTGTGACCTGCTTGTTAGTGTAATTGGTAAAAGGAAAACCACCTTCCAGGTTAGCAGGAACAGCAAATTCGCCCGATCTCTGTTTGTCGCTTATGTAGTCACCTGGAGCGACTGTAAGTGTGAAGGAAGTACTAGCACTGCCGCCACGACCGTCAGATGCAACCACTGTTAACGTGTAATCCTTACTGCCAAATGGAGTGCCACTAATGGTACCCGAGCTGGAGTTAAAACTTACTCCACTTGGTAGGCTTGAGATGCTGTATGTAAGACGATCTCCGTCAGGGTCGCTGAATGTATTAGCAGGTATGGTGAACTGAAGATTCTCCCCTTCAGTTGTTATTTGCTTACTAATGGCATTAGCAACTATGGGGTTGCGATTAGCTGGTGGTGGTGGGAGTTTCAGATCTATAGGAATATAAATTGGATTACGGAAAAGAAATGCAAGTACTCCAGTTCCTCCTGGGTTTCCCGGTATCCAAGTCGTTGTGCTGGCAAAGGCAGGTGGAGATGCTAACAATAATGCACTCACAAATAAAAATGCCGCCAACACAAATGAACTAAGCTTTTTCATGGCTATTGTTTCTAAATGTGGCTCGATGCTCTTCATCTCTGCAATAAAACAAAGTTTCAAGTTATAATGCATACAACCTTTTAAAAAGTTATTTAAGAAAACTAGAAGAGACTAAACATTGAATTTAAAAGAATTTATTAGACATCGCCAGAAAACAGAACTGTACTTAAAGTTCATGACGTCTTTACTATCGTTATTGGCGATGTCTACTTGTATGTCTTTAGTAACTTCTAGCTCGCACCTTATAAAGGTTGATGTCACTTGAAAGCTGTATCAGTGCAGTTGACAATTATTATTGTGATAAAACTTTTATGAAAAGTCAAGGACAGTTAAGACAGTTAATATAAAAATTGTAAGATACTTAAGACAGTTAAGACAGTTAATATAAAATGAGTAAATCAAGTCTTTAAGCAGGGCTATTTTATAAACTGCAAAAGTAAATAAATTACATTTGTCAGTGTTTAAAGTGTAAGTTCTTTTGTAACTAAGCCCACCTATAAGAAAATTCTTAAAAAGCCAAAAAAACTCGCATAACAATAATCTGTCATCAATAAAAATGCGACAGACTATTGTTATGCGAGCTATGTGGAAATACTACCCTATACTATCGTTTAAGGAAAGATTAGAAAATCTGGAAACCAATGAAACTTTTGTACAAGTTGTCATTATTCGATTAATGCCCAGAAGGCTTGCCTATAGAGGCTTTCATATGCGTGAGGTACACCCAATTGTAAGGGCTCTCGGTCGAGAACTCCTACCAACGTATCTCACTCAATCGGGAAAGGCTATAACCGCTCCATTTTATACTCTCCCAATATCTTTTAAGAGGATTTTGTATCCATTGACCATTGCTTATTATCTTTTTTTCATATCAGTTGTATTTTAGAAAATGTCATACAGTTATTTGTGTATATGTGTTTAGATTTCTCATGAAAAATTGACAACTACAAAGTTTGCAAGAATAGTTTTTGATGTGTTTGAGAAAGCTCACAAACACTTCTAGTAAACTGCATTTCCAAGGCAGGACAATCAAAGTACATATTCTCCATAAAGTAATCCTTTTGCTCGCAGAGTTTCTCCTTGTAGAAAAAGGCTAACTTCAACTGTGCCGCTGGCTTCCTCAATGAAAGTGTATTGACGGTCTTGATTGTCAGGTACGATTAACTCTGCTATCGTTTCAAATTGAACGTCGATCGACAATCGAGCTTCTTCGTCAGCAGCTTGCACCTCTAACCTTTCAGGAACTTTTATGGTGCGATCGCCAAACACAGAAGCCATAATTCCAGGTAAGCGTACAGGCATTACCGAAGAAGGCGACCACTCCCAGTCAATGTGTAAACTAGAGCCAATGAAAACTTTGGTGAACACATTATTAATATAGACAAAAATGTAGGGCAAACCTTTGAAAGAATGATCTTTGTTGGTACGTTGGTCTAGAACCAATGTTATTTGCCGACCATCATCACAAGTGGCAAAAGCGACAAACCATTCCCAACCAATATCTTCACCCCAGCGAAAACGACCAAAGTTGCGATCGTGATAGCTAAACCAATTCTCGTCAATACTAAAGTTTCTTGAGCCTACAGATAACTCTCCCATAACCTGTAAACCCGGAACCAAACCCCAACCAATAAAACCACTGCCAAAAGGAGAATCTTCAGTGACGAGTATGGGTGTAGCTTCCGCTTCCCCTTGAAAACGAATGGATAACTGCATTCTTTCATCTTGGACTTCCAATGTCGAGTGCTTACCATTTATTTCCAGCAAAAGCCCGTTTCCTAAAAGACGCAAGGGATGTCGGTGCAGCATATCAGGTTGCCATTCCAAGCTCAAGGCTGTGCCGAAAGTTGCTATGGGAATATCCACTTGGTATTCTGGAGGCAGCAGTTCTTTGGCGATGTTGACCAAAAAACTTACTTGAATTTCTCCTTGTTGTGGTCCGCCAATGAAAGCGATGTTGACCAGTATCCGTATTTTTCCCTGTCTATCCCAAAGCAGGAAGTGATACCAATCTTTCCAGTCCATAGGCAAAGCTGGGTCATCCAAGGGGATGCGTAATGCTTCAATATGAGCTAACAGTTGTTCGTCAATAGTCATCGCTACAGCGATCCTCCTTCTGGGAAAATTGAGTTGAGGTTTATTTGTTCAGATGGCGTTGGAGAAACGAGGGAGGTGTCACCTTGGGTGTTGACAATCGCACGGCAAGTCTCAGCAATTCTGGGCGACACTAACGTTAGTCCCAAGACAACGCAACTAAACCAGTGTTCTGAATTCAGCCCCAAGGATGCCACGAAATTATCTACCGCAGCATCTGGTACCGAGATATCGCTTGATTGCAAATTCCACAACCACCGTTCCCCCAGTTCAAGCAAACTACCTTGCCCTATTTGAGGACTGGCGGAGGTTTTATAGGCTTTGGCTGCTTCACGACTGATAACTAACCAACGAGGAACTTGGGCACAAGTGAAGGCAATGACCCCGTTGTTAAAAAAGCTCGTGTTTCTCAGCTGTGCCAGTAATTGGCTTCCTGCTTGAGTTTTAGCGTACTCGTCACCTTTAAGGCACAGTAAAAGCAATAGTTCTACCACCAGCCAACGCACTGGAAGTAGATCTAGACCTGGTAATTTGGTAATAAGACTTTGAGTTGCTTGTGTTGCACTGGCGCTGTTTTGTGTCTTCCGCGATTTCCCTTGAGTTGAGTGAGAGACTTCAGTTGAGGCGATCGCACTTAAGGTTGTGGCAATTCTGGGCAAACTGTGTGCCAGTCCGAGGACTATTCCAGCAAACCAGCGATCGGCATCTCCTATCTTGGAGGCGATGGCTTCTGGCGACACAGCAGAAACAAAAGTTGTTCCTACTTTCTGAGCGACTTCTAAATCAGATCCAACCAGACTCAACAACCATTGCTCCCAAACAGATAGTAAACTCTTATCTCCCAAGATTGTCTTCATACTTTTGAGGCTACTAGCAATCCAATTGGGAATTTGAGCAGATGCAAAAGCACTGACTCCATTTTGAAACAAGGGAGTGGATTTGAGTTGATTAAGTAACTCCTTGCCTGCTTCAGTTTGAGCGTATTCATTTCCTCTTTGGCACAAAATGACTAAAAGTTCAGCCACCAACCAACGAGATGGGATTTTATCTAAATCCATCAAACCTGACATCAAATCAAAAGCCCCAAATGTTGTCGGCTCTAAGGCTTTGGGCAAGAAGTTTTTTTCTAAGTAAAAGGGCAACGTGACTGACAAAGAAACTTCAACGACCTGATATTTATCTTTTTCCTGTTCTGGTGACAAAATCTCTGCTTCTATAGGAATAGATACTTCAGCAAGTGCAGGGAAGCGTAACCAACTCTTAAGCAACTGCCCTGGCTTGAGAACAGAGGGAATTGGGATTGTTACTGTTTGGGTAAATTTATTTCCGCAAGTAAGTTGAACAAACGGGGGGTCGATATGACTCTCCATAGTCAAAATTTGACCATTATCCACTACCCAATCGTCTATAGCAGGACGAAAAAACCAGTTTTCAGCAATTTGGCTGTGGATCGACAACTGTAATACCAAGTTTGTCCCTGGCTGAACTTTGACTGCAACCTCGGGAATGTCTTGTAAAATTTCTGAATTTCTATTCATCTTGCTCCTTTAGGAAACCCGCACCTTGCCTTTAATTTTGCCCGCCTACTTATTTACTGATTTCGATAAATCACATAATTTATCAGTTCTTTAAGAAAGCGGCGATCGTGAAGGGAGCATTCCCATCTTTCTTCTGAACGTAATGGGGTTTCTGCTTGAATAAAATCTAGTGATTCAAAAATTTCTGCTGCTTGGTTAGCAAGCGAACGTGCAATTTTCCAGCCATGTTCTATACTACCACAACGCAGCATCTGATCCATAATAAAATTCAGTTGTTTGGGTGTTTTTTTAACGCGGGGTAAGGCGAGTATTTTTAATATTCTCTGCTGATTTTTTTCTCCACTGTGTGCTAACACATGATTTAACATTAAAGTACGTTTCCCTTCATAGATATCACCACCAATTTCTTTACCGTAATTTTCAAGTTCGCCTTGTAAGTTCAACAAATCGTCTTGGATTTGAAAGGCAATTCCCAAAAGCATACCAAATCGAGTTAGACCTGCTAAAGGTTCGACCAGATCTCTAATATTTGCGGATGGGTGTCCAACGATTAAACCAATTCGGCAGGGAGTCATAAACGAATACCAGCAAGTTTTTTTGACACACATCTTAAAATAATCTTGGTCAGTTAGGTTGAAGGCATTGGTAGCAATCCAATCTAATTCCATAGCCTGTCCTTCAACAGATTGCTGCGCCATCAACTCGATTTCATGCAAAATACTTAGGGCTTTACCAACTCCAAGAGCAGACAAATTTTCTAACAATAAACCAACTGCTAAAACGTTTGTTGCATCACCTACATTAATGGCACGGGGAATACCAATCATTTGATGTAAAGTTTCTTTACCCCGTCGAACTTGCGAACCATCTTGGATATCATCATGAATGAGAAAAGCGTTGTGATAAAGTTCCAGAGCTGTTGCTGATGTCAAAGCATCGTGTCCCATTCCTCCCACAGCCCTAGCAGCACTAATACATATAGATGGTCGCATCATTTTGCCGTTGCGAAACGGGTAATCTGTTAACAAGTCATATAAGGGTTCATAAGCACCTGACATATGACTTTTTGTTGCAACAAATTCTTTGATTTTGTTAACGATCGCCAGCTGGGATTCGCGCACCGCTGCATCAATAACTGTCTTGTCATACATCGACTGCTTTTGAACGGTGTTGGTGACTTGTTCAACCTTACCGTTTTGTACAGTTTCTTGAGTTGACAAATTTGTGGCGATGTCATCAAGTACAGCGATGTCTGAGTTCACCTTAGAAGATAATGGCATTGAGTCAAGCATTGCTTTGATTGAGTGTATTGGGAGAATATATGTCGTGCTAACAAACTTCCAAATAAAAAAATATCCTACTTTCTCTTGTGGTGCGGGCGTCTTGAGCGCCACCTCTATAGAACGGGCGAGGACGCCCGTCCCACATTCAAAGGATAATTTATTTTTTGGACATTCCTAACAGACAGGAGCAAGTGATTTTCGAGCGCTGCATTTCCCGGTGTTGGGGCGAGTTTAATAGTAAAGGGGTTGGGTTAGCGGAACCCAACCGAGGGTGGCTAACTCTACTGTGGAGTTCCCCAGGAACGGATAGAGACTCCAGCCTCAATGAGAAAATCATAGCCAAGGTAGTACTGAGAGCCGTTGTCCAAGTTTTCTCGAGCCGAGCCAATAGCAGCGCCTTTCGCCCCTACCATTGCCCAAATTCCTTTCTCCCAGACATAGTAGACCCGCAATGAACCTAACTTAGTACAGGCTGTCTTAACCGAGTCTGGGAATGGGTTTGTATTTGGCGCAACGGTTTCACTTCCTTGTTTCATAGCGATCGCCACTATCCGTCCTGATGGCAAGCTGTTAATCAGTTCCACAAAAGCATCTATGCTCGCTGGATTCTCAAAGATATTAAAAGCGCGACCGAGTATTAAGGTGCCCTGAACTTCATCAATGACGGCGACATTCAGTCCTTTGTAATAGCCGCCCTCAATTTCAACCTTTGTACCGTTGAGGGTAATCTCGACTTCTCCCTTATGCTGGGGTGTGACGGAGGTGACTGTGACTAGCGGACGCAAATCGCTCACAGGTAATATTTCAAAGCCACGAGTGACACTGACTGGGGCAGTTTCAGACACTTCTTCGGTAGCGCTGCCGACAGAAGCACCTTTTTGTCCAATCAGCGCCCCTGAACCTTGGAATTTCAAGTCAAAGAATTTGATGCTGCCAATTGATAAAAATGCTTTTGTGACAAGCTCTATGACCTCTGGGTCGGAGAATAAACAACCAGTAGCGTCATCTTTAACGGTAATAGCGACAATTCGTCCATTTGGCAGAGATTCGATGAAGTAAGCAAAGCTCTTGGCATTGCTGTAGATAAAAGTATCAAAACTAGTGGTCGTGAGGAGCTGACCTGTCGTCTCATCGAACACAGCCACATTCAGCCCGCGAGTGTAGTTACCAAAACCGATTTCTGAGTCGTTTAAGCTAATGAAGGCAAAATTTCCCGACTTGGCACCAGCAGAATCGGCTTTGATGGTGATGGTTGATTTGCCCTTAGTAATGGTCACATCCTGGCTTGCCATTACCGCACCATCTGCGACAGCATTGAGCTTGCCGTTGAAAACGAGTTTCTTGACCAGAGCAGACCTCACACCTGCATAGCGCACGCTATAGGTGAGAATATGTTCTCGATCGTTTGCTAGCGGACCGTAGCCGCTTACAGGAGTAATAGAGGTGACAAACGGCGCAATCTCCTCCGTTGGCACTAAGCTGAGATTATTGATAACAGAGATAACTGATTGAGTTGATTGGATAATCGTCTCGACTACCTTGTTCGGCTCAATCTTGGTGTAGTGCTTGCCTCCTGTATTTTGAACTATTCGTTGTGCCTGACCTGGATTTCCGCCAATCGGGCATATACCGACGAAAGCTGCTGCACTTGCCCTTGGATCTCCATCTAACCCACCTGCAATATGAGTCTCCGAACTGATAGCAATGACCAAGATTTTCTCAGAAGCCAGTTTCTTGGTAACAGAGTCTTCAGTAATCTCCGCCGTTACTAGATGTGAAAGCGCAGGGCAAATTGGGTCGTGTCCTGGTGCATCGCCAAACCAAACGATGATGCGCTTGCTATTGTTTCTCCAACCGATTGAGCCACCGGGAGCCTGTGCCAACTGGTCTAACGCAAACAGTTGACCCTCGGAATAATCCGTCCCACTCTCAACTGTCCAAGTATTAATCGCAGCACTGACCTGAGATTTATCTGCAGTTAAGCTTAATTGATGCTCAAAAGTGTAGAAGTATTTCTCATTTCCCTTTGGTGTAGAAAAATCTCTGTAATTCCCTACACCAAAGCAGATATCTAAATCTGATGCGAAGGTTGTTAATGAATTTAATATTGTGTCCGCCCCTGCCCTAACAGCATCAATGATAGGTTTCATACTCCCTGTTGTATCTGCCAAGAAATAAACATCTATCTTGGGAATTGGCGCAGACCTAGGGACGTAAACCGTCACAATCCGTTCAACAATTTGTTCTGCTGATAAAACAAAATTTTCACTAACGGGGTTGATTGTAATTGCCATAGTTTTCCCTCTTTTGTACGACTATTTGATTGAGCGTTTTGGGAGAATGTATCTCTTCCTAACAGACAGGAGCAAGTGATTTTCGAGCGCTGCATTTCCCGGTGTTGGGGCGAGTTTAATAGTAAAGGGGTTGGGTTAGCGGAACCCAACCGAGGGTGGCTAACTCTACTGTGGAGTTCCCCAGGAACGGATAGAGACTCCAGCCTCAATGAGAAAATCATAGCCAAGGTAGTACTGAGAGCCGTTGTCCAAGTTTTCTCGAGCCGAGCCAATAGCAGCGCCTTTCGCCCCTACCATTGCCCAAATTCCTTTCTCCCAGACATAGTAGACCCGCAATGAACCTAACTTAGTACAGGCTGTCTTAACCGAGTCTGGGAATGGGTTTGTATTTGGCGCAACGGTTTCACTTCCTTGTTTCATAGCGATCGCCACTATCCGTCCTGATGGCAAGCTGTTAATCAGTTCCACAAAAGCATCTATGCTCGCTGGATTCTCAAAGATATTAAAAGCGCGACCGAGTATTAAGGTGCCCTGAACTTCATCAATGACGGCGACATTCAGTCCTTTGTAATAGCCGCCCTCAATTTCAACCTTTGTACCGTTGAGGGTAATCTCGACTTCTCCCTTATGCTGGGGTGTGACGGAGGTGACTGTGACTAGCGGACGCAAATCGCTCACAGGTAATATTTCAAAGCCACGAGTGACACTGACTGGGGCAGTTTCAGACACTTCTTCGGTAGCGCTGCCGACAGAAGCACCTTTTTGTCCAATCAGCGCCCCTGAACCTTGGAATTTCAAGTCAAAGAATTTGATGCTGCCAATTGATAAAAATGCTTTTGTGACAAGCTCTATGACCTCTGGGTCGGAGAATAAACAACCAGTAGCGTCATCTTTAACGGTAATAGCGACAATTCGTCCATTTGGCAGAGATTCGATGAAGTAAGCAAAGCTCTTGGCATTGCTGTAGATAAAAGTATCAAAACTAGTGGTCGTGAGGAGCTGACCTGTCGTCTCATCGAACACAGCCACATTCAGCCCGCGAGTGTAGTTACCAAAACCGATTTCTGAGTCGTTTAAGCTAATGAAGGCAAAATTTCCCGACTTGGCACCAGCAGAATCGGCTTTGATGGTGATGGTTGATTTGCCCTTAGTAATGGTCACATCCTGGCTTGCCATTACCGCACCATCTGCGACAGCATTGAGCTTGCCGTTGAAAACGAGTTTCTTGACCAGAGCAGACCTCACACCTGCATAGCGCACGCTATAGGTGAGAATATGTTCTCGATCGTTTGCTAGCGGACCGTAGCCGCTTACAGGAGTAATAGAGGTGACAAACGGCGCAATCTCCTCCGTTGGCACTAAGCTGAGATTATTGATAACAGAGATAACTGATTGAGTTGATTGGATAATCGTCTCGACTACCTTGTTCGGCTCAATCTTGGTGTAGTGCTTGCCTCCTGTATTTTGAACTATTCGTTGTGCCTGACCTGGATTTCCGCCAATCGGGCATATACCGACATAAGTTGCCGCACTTGCCCTTGGATCTCCATCTAACCCACCAGCAATGGTAGTCTCCGAACTGATGGCGATGACCAAGATTCTTTCAGAAGCCAGTTTCTTGGTAACAGAGTCTTCAGTAATCTCCGCCGTTACTAGGTGTGAAAGCGCAGGGCAAATTGGGTCGTGTCCTGGTGCATCGCCAAACCAAACGATAATGCGCTTGCTATTGTCTCTCCAACCGATTGAGCCACCGGGAGCCTGTGCCAACTGGTCTAACGCAAACAGTTGATTCTCTGAAGTATCATCTCCCCCCTCAACTTTCCAAGTATTAATTGCAGCACTGACCTGAGATTTATCTGCAGTTAAGCTTAATTGATGCTCATAGGGGTATAAAAACTTCTGATTTCCATTTGGTGTAGAAAAATCTCTGTAATTCCCTACACCAAAGCAGATATCTAACTCTGATGCGAAGGTTGTTAATGAATTTAATATTGTATCCGCCCCTGCCCTAACAGCATCAATGATAGGTTTCATACTTGCTGTTGTATCTGCCAAGAAATAAACATCTATCTTGGGAATTGGCGCAGACCTAGGGACGTAAACCGTCACAATTCGTTCAACAATTTGTTCTGCTGATAGGACAAAATTTTCACTAACGGGGTTGATTGTAATTGCCATAGTTTTCCCTCTTTTGTCGGATTATTTGATTGAGAGCGTTGGGAGAATGATTAATATGTCACTTCTAAATACACATTTAAGTAAAAATATAGCTTTTTACTTAAAATCTTACTTTTTTGCTCCCTGATTTAGAAGTGAATATATTAGAAAGTGTATGCAGCTAGGAGATTGAATTAAATAAATTAATTCAATCTTTTGATGTTTCTGCTATTTGATTAAGTTTAACTAGCAGAAGGATTTCTCATTGCTACCGAAAATCTCGCAATTAAACGACCTGAGCAGTTAGGATTGTAGTTTGTGAACCTATACTAGCTTCTCCATTCGCATCTACGTGCCACTGTGGAGTAATGACGTATGTACCTGCAGCAAGTTCTACGACAGTTGATACTGTAATAGGAACTCTATAGTCTGTTTCTGGTGAGGTATATAATCCGGTAGCGCTACTTTGTTCTTGGCCTGCCTGGGTTGCAACTTTTATCTTAAACCAGGCCCGAAGTCCTTTCGTGTTCATCCATGTATCTGGACAGTTTAGGGTAATCAAGACTTTAGATGGACTGTTTAGAGTGATTGTTAGCGGAGACAAGGTGCTAATGTCGGTATAGTCTGTTGATTTTGTTGTAGTAGAATTTGTAAGCTTGCTGTACCACAATCTCTGCTGTTTATTAGTAACACTAGCGATAACGGGCGCTAGGTCAACACTAGATGCGTTACCGTTGACGGTAGATGTCAGGTTAGAACCGCTCAAAGCAAGGGTGTTGGTAGTGGCTTGCTTTAATCCCTTGGTAATATCGGCATTACCTGATTTTAAAATTGTGGCAACAGCGCCGGTGAGATCGACGGTGTCGGCTTTGCCATTAACGGTGGAGGTTAGGCTTGTACCTGTCACATCCAGGTCATTGGTGGTCGTCTGACTCACCACATCAGTAAATTGCGGTAAACAGGATTTGAGTGAATTAGCCAGCGCCTCGCAATCTGTTGGTAGCACCGGAGGTGGTACTTCCTCTGGAACAGGCACAAGTTCCCATTGCTGGCTCAAGTCACCGTCTTTGACTGGGGAAACAATTACCGGAGTGAATAAGTCACTACTGCCTCCCAAAACCTCTAGGGCAAAGCCATTTGCTTGATTTATGACCACACCCTGGTCTGTAATAATCCATTGCTGAGTTGCTGCACCCGTGGCTGGGTTAGTAACTGCTACGTTATAAGGCTGGCTACCATCAAGGGCAAAACCATTGAGCTTACTAACTATCACCCCCTGCTCGTTGATTGTCCATTGTTGATTTGCTCCATTGCTAGCTGTGTACAACACGATGGGTGTTCTTGGTGCGGGATTACCCCCAGCAATATCTAGTACCAGACCATTGAGTTTGCTTTTGATAAGAAAGTAGCTGGGCGTACTCATGTGTTCTCCTGAGTTGAACAATTTTTGTCGGATTATTTGATTGAGTGTGTTGGGAGAATATATCTCTTCCCAACAGACGGGAGCAAATGATTTTTCATCACTGTATTTCCCGGTGTTGGGGCAAGTTTAATCAGTGTATTTTATATTCAAAAAATTCAAATCGTACATTTTCAATCATCTTGTAACTCTTTTTTGTCCAAAGTCCAAAATTTTATTGCGCCTATGATTTCAAATCCCAAACCAATCTAATGAGAATTATAGTAAAAGATACTTTTTAAGTAAATGACATATTTTTGTTATCTGAAAAAAGAAAAATTACCATTAAAAAATGGATTAAATTGAGCAAGCAATTCAATCGATTAAAAAACTTTGTTATTTGCAATTTCTCAAAAACCAAGATATGGTATTTATTAATCAAACACAACTTTTCCGGTCTGAGATTTTGCTATTTCCTTAACCATATGGGTTGAGCGAAATCAGAAACAGTAAATTTATCCAACTCAAAATTCTGTCTCCATCTAGTAAGTAAGTCCGAGAAGTTATTGACCATTCATACTTACAAATTGTGGAAGTTAAATATGAGGAACCAATCAATCAATGTTGCCTTTAATTTGCAGAACGGTAAAAGAAAGAGCAAACATATTCTGCTCGCTACTACTGGCTCTTTTGGGGATGTATTTCCCTTCATTGCCCTAGCTCTTGAGTTACAAGCACGGAGATATCGTGTCACCATCGCCACTAACGAAATTCATCGCCATCTCATTGAATCTGAAGGGGTTGAGTTTCGTGCAATCAAACCCGATGGGTATATCGATGCTAAACAAGTAGGGCAGTTTATCCAATTGCTTTCAGAATCAGGGCAAATGCTTGATTACGGCATCAGCTATCTGACGATACCCCATTTACGGGCAACATACTCTGACTTAATGGAAACCGCACGAGAAGCTGACTTACTGATAACACATCCCCTTATTTGCGCTGGCATTCTTGTGGCTGAGAAAACCGGGATTCCCAGGATATCCACCATCCTCTCACCGGTCTCGTTTTTATCTGCCTACGGCTCTCCAGATGGTTCAGCCACTCCCAGTTCTGCTTATGAAAAAGCCTTGACATTAGTTGCTAAAGATAACTACTACAGACGACTTCGTTGGCAGACACGTTATTGGAGCGCACCAGTACGACAGTTGCGAGCGGAATTGGGTTTACCACCAAGCAGCGATGCTCTGTTTGAAGGTCAACATTCACCTGAATTGGTGCTGGCTTTGTTCTCTAAGGTTTTTGCCCCAGCTCAACCAGATTGGCCCCCTCAAACTCGGGTGACAGGCTTTCCTTTCTTCAGTAGCCGAAAAAGTAAAGGTTTGTCTTTGGAATTGGAGAAGTTTTTGCAAGCGGGATCGCCTCCTATCGTGTTTACCTTGGGCTCGTTAATGGTGTGGGCACCGGGGAATTTTTATTTTGAAGGAGCTATTGCTGCAGCACAGTTAGGATTTAGATGCGTCTTACTTATGGGTCTAGGGGCGCATTCAGTACCAGCTGAGCAACTTCCACCAGGAGCTTACGCCGTTGACTTTGCTCCCCACGAGGCAATTTTTCCTCGGGCAGCAGCTATTGTTCATCATGGTGGTGTAGGAACCACAGCGCAGGCTTTACGTGCTGGTCGTCCCATGCTCGTGATTCCCCACGCCTTCGATCAGCCAGATAACGCTGCTCGTTTGATCCGCTTAGGTGTAGCGCGAATGCTTGAGCGTCAGCATGGCACTGCTAGCCGTATCGCTACCGAACTCCAATCTCTGCTGTTTGACTCCACTTATGCAACTAAAGCTGCCGAAGTCGGTCGTTTACTGCAGGCGGAAGATGGTGTTGGAACGGCTTGCGATGAGATCGAGGCTCATTTGTTACGCTGTAGTCGCTAAAGAGTAAAGAGGTTGGGTTAGACTAGCCTAACCCAATCTGCTTTAGTCCTCTTCCTCTGTAGAGTCCGACTGTGGAAGGTTAATCTCAATGCCAAGCACATCTTCCGGCACTTGACGAGTCAGTACACCATAGGATGGTCTTTGCTGTTCCAAAGCAAGACAAAGTGGTGGAGCAGAGGGACGTGACCATGATTGGTCGAACTGAGTCCATACACGACGCAACTGCGGGTTAATGGCACTGTCGGCTAAGACTGAGAGTGCCACTCGATAAAAACCGAGTAAGTCTTCTAAACTACCGCGCAGGTCAATCCTCTGTTGCGCGATCGCTGTATCTAAAGTTAACCTACCAGCAATCATATCTCGCAGAGTTTCGGCTTCAGTGCGAAAATTCACTGACGCCACTGCTACCGGATATTCGCTCTCAACTTGGAGTTGTTCTCCGCCTGAGGCTCGCAGTAGTAACTGAATTCCATCTAGATCGATGACAGCAGTTTTCCCTGAAACTGTCTGCACCAAATCTCTCCAAGTAGAACCTTGCTGAGTTCGCAAAATTTCTACAATACGATGCAGAGATTGAGCTAGCTGAGCATGGCGGTCATTTGATTGGCTTTGCATCAACTAAAATTTATCAAATTAGGTTGTGCCTAGTAAGTAGGTTGGTACAAATGAAGTTAAAAGCTTTTGGTCGTCCTTACCATTTTTATTTCTACAGCCAGTTAGTTAAAGTTACGATATTCGTCAACTTTAATCACTGAAATGGTCACTTCTCCTGCGTTATCTTGCGTTTCCGTATCGAAGAAGAAAGCACATAGTTTGGATGGTTTTGATACCGCTAAAGTGAGAGTATCATCATATCCGTTTAAGGTTGACCAACCAGCGGAAACTTGCTTATTCGTTTTTAAATTCTTGAACTGACCACCATAAATCCAAAGCATGACTAGAGGTTCGCTTTCTGCGTCTTGAGAGTCTTTGATATAATCAAAGGAACCTGTCTTAATACGAACAACGTAAATACCTTTTTCTAATTCGGCTGTTACTCCTGTCTTTTGGATACTCTCTATTTGCTCTGTTGTGAGTTGATAGCAATTGTTGACACTATTAACAACCAAATCGGTAATTACTGGTTGGGCAGTAAGCATTTTTACTCCTTAAAATCAAAGATTTTGGTGATAAGCCTATGTGAAGGTCGCGCTCGTCCATGACGTAAGTAGCAATTTTTACCCTTTTCCTGCCCCCTTTCTAACCTCCTGCCCTAAAGGTATCAATAAAAAATAAGGAACTGGTAGGGATGGCAAAACTTTTTCGTAACCGACTTTTGCTAAACGGTAGATTCATCTTCAGCCGATGAAGTCCAGCCGAGAGCACGAGCGATCGCCGAAGGTAAAGTCACTGGATTAAAAGGCTTGGCGATTGCCTTTACAACACCAAGTTGCTGAAGTTTTTGTGATGTAAAGCAACCCGCTCTTACACTTAGAAGGATGACTGGAATCGCTGCGGTTAAAGGGCTAGCTTGAAGTTTATGCAGAAATGTGGCATAATTCATACCGGGCATAAAAACATCAAGCAAAATCGCATCAGGAGATTCTACGGCTAACTGTTTTAGTCCAGCTTGAGCCGAAGAGACTGCTACAACTGTCCATCCCGCTAAATCGCTCAAGCAGGCTTCTACAAGTTCTCGAATAGTTGCTTCATCATCAATCAGCAATATTTTCTTAGTTGTCATTATGAGCTTGTTTTAAGAAGGTTGAGGCGATTAACAATTCAAGATTAAACTAAGAAAATAAGAAACTGATAGAGTTCATTAAATAAACTTTAAAACTTAACTTTGCTAAGTCCAACCCAGTAGTTGCTTCACTTGTTCGCACAAGAGTGTTGGGTTAAAAGGTTTTGTAATGACTCCGGCAACATCCATTTGAGCAAAGCGGTTGCGATCGTGTGGTAACACTTTAGCCGTTAGCAAAATCACTGGAATGGTTTGAGTAGTGGGGTTAGCTTTAAGTTGCTGATAAAATTGAAAGCCATCCATGTCAGGCATCGATACGTCGAGGAGAATTGCGTCAAAATTCTTCTCCAGAACTATGTGGAGACCTTCGTCACCGGAGGAGGCAGAAATCACCTCCCAACCTCCCAAATCCTCCAAACAAGTGCAGGCAAGTTCCCGAAGCGATTCTTCATCATCAATAATAAGGATGCGTTTGGTCATACTTCTCCTACTGGTATTGGTAAGGTGAAATAAAACGTACTGCCTTCACCGAGGGTGCTCTCTGCCCAAATGCTACTATCGTGCTGTTGGATAATACTTTGGCAAATCGCCAAGCCCAGACCAGTTCCTCCCTTGGCGCGAGCATCAGAGACATCAACCTGCTGGAAGCGTTCAAAAATTGTTTCTAATTTGTCAGCGGGAATACCTCTGCCTTGGTCTTTGACTTGAAACAGAACTGAGTCAACTTGAGCTTGGGCAGACAGGGTAATCACCGTGTTCGGGGAAGAAAACTTGATGGCGTTGCTTAACAAATTTGTCAGAGTTTGGACGATTAAGTCAGGGTCAGCCCATACGCGGGCAGTGGTAGGAATAATCGAGAGTGTAATGGCAGCATCTAGAGCAATTGGCTGTACCCCTTCAACAGCTCGTTGCATTAAATCTTCTGCATGACAGACTTCTCTCACAAGCTGTACTCTACCTGCAGACAAGCGCTCGAAGTCAAGGATATCATTAACCAGACGCACGAGGCGATCGCTATTCGTCAAAGCTTGCTGCAGCATCCTTTTGGCTTTTTCGGGTTTGTTATCGTAGATACCAGTATTGAGCAGCCCTAAAAATCCTTGAATGGCTGTGAGCGGGGTGCGAAGTTCATGACTAACGACGGAGATGAATTCATTTTTCATTCGCTCAATGGCTTGTTGTTGGGTGATGTCTTGGATCTGGGCAACATAATACAACGGCTGGTTGTGAAAATCTCGTACCAGCGACAGGCTCGTTAGTCCCCAAGCAACGCGTCCTCCATTGCATAAGTAGCGCAACTCTACTTGAGCATTACGATTCTCGTGGCTCAGAACTTGGTTGATACAGTGCTGAAGCTGGTTAACATCTTCCGGGTGAACGAGCTGAGATACTTTCAGGCTGAGAAACTCTGATTCGGAATAGCCAAGCATTTCACCCAGCATCGGATTGATTTGGAGCCAGCGATTGTCCAATCCCAGAAGTGCCATGCCAATGGGGGCATTATGAAACGCATGGCGAAATCGCTCTTCACTCTCGCGCAAAGCTGCTTCGGCTTGTTTGAAATCGCTAATATCTAACAGCACTCCATACCAAGCAATCTCACCATTCTTCCGGGGTTCTGAGCGGGAATTAGCACGTACCCACTTTATCTTTCCAGAGGGAGTGACAATTCGCCATTCGTGAGCAAAGGGTTCTAGCGTTTTGAGAGTGCGACTAGTTAGTTGATTGTAGAGACGGCGATCTTCAAGATGCACTTGGTTATAGGTAAGTAGGGCATCCTCTAATACCTGTTCTGGTTCCAATTCTTGAATTTCCCGAACTCCCGGACTGACATACTCATAGCGCATTTCACCTTTATCGGGGTTATAAACCAGGATGTAAATTTGTGCGGGTGAAGCTGCCGCGATTTTTTGGAAACGAGCTTCACTTTGCAGTAGAGCTTTTTCAATGCGTTTGCGCTCTGTGATATCTGTGACTCGCACTAGATCGAAGTCTTGATTGGCAATCGAAACGCGCTTAGCAGCCAAGTTGCCCCAGAAGAAATTTCCTTTTTTGCTTACGTATTCAATTTCCCGGCTCCAGAAGCCTTTTTGGTGAACTTGTGCGGTGATTTCCTCCAGCTCGTTGGAGGTGAACGGACGAAGCTGAAGTGTGTGACCTTGGATACCAATCAGTTCCGCTTTATTGTCCGCTTCAAACAGCTCCACTGCTCGATGATTGCAGTCACATATTAGCAATGTTTCAGGATCGACCAGAAACAAAGCATCGGTGGATTCGTTGTAAATAGTCTCGCGCAAGTCTTTTTGTTGTTGCAGTTCTAATTCTGCTTGTTTGCGAGCAGTAATATTTTGAATAACTGCAATGATATGGGGTTGCCCCTTCAAATCGATGATATCGGCTGAAATCAGGACGGTAAAAGGCTGACCTGTTTTGTGATGAACGGTAAGTTCCCAGTTATGAACCTGTTTGCCTGCCTGCAAATCCTGGAAATAACATTGTTGCTCCTCTAGATTGGCCCAATATTCAATCTTGGTTACTACGTTACCAATGACTTCTGCCCTAGAATAGCCAAACAAATCAATAAAAGCATCATTCACGTCTACACATTGCCCGTCTAAAGTAGCAATTCCAATCGCATTAGGACAGGTACGAAACACTTTGGTGAAACGTTCTTCCGACTCTTGTAGGGCAGTTTTGACACGCTCAAACGACTGCTTAAGTTGCCCAGCCATCCGGTGAAATGAGTCACTGAGGATTTGGAGTTCGGCGAGTGGGCTATCTTGCTCAATTGCTTTATTCCATTTCCCGTCTGCCAGGGCCAAACTCACTTGACCCAATCTCTGCATTGGTCGAACAATGAATTGGGTGAGCAACAATCCTAGGGCGATCGCTCCTGCCAACGCGCCAACACTCAAGAGTATAGTGACGTAGGTATGGGCATCAATTTCTGCCATAAAGTCGGATTCTGGCACGATGGTCACAATTAACCAGTCAAGACCCAATCGATCTCTGTAAGGGGTGACCAGTAAGAATTGCTTTTTGCCTTCTATTTCAAACTCAAGTTTCTGTGCTGTCTTAATTTGAGTTAAGCTGCCAAAGCTTGAGAGTAGATGCCGAGCTGCGAGGCGAATTACGGGTTCCTGACTTTCAGTTGCGTTGAGCCGTTTGTGTTGTGTCCCATTAGAATCTGTGAGGAAGGGTTTTTCGGAGGTTGAAGAAGCAACCATCAGTCCCGATCTCTCAATAATAAATACCTGTCCGTGAGGGCTGACCTTCAATTTTTTGAGAAACTCGCTAATGGTGACAAGGGTTAAATCGCTAGCTAAAACACCCTGAAGTTGCTGTGTTTGATTATATAGCGGGTAAGTTGCTGCAATTCCCAGACCTCTCGAAGCTGGTACATATATATAAACAGGTGTCCAAGTTGGTTTCCTTGCTGAGAGTGCCTTTTGATAGAAGGGTCTTTGGCTTCCATCATAGTTTTGCCGTTTAACTAGTAATTTTTTCCGCTTCCCTTGACTATCTACACTATACACGAGTAGCATTCCTTTGGTAAAATTCTCTGTTAAGGAAACGGTAATACCTCGCTCATCGTTTCCGGCTCCAACGAGTCCGCCTTGAGGATTGATAAAATGAATTCTTACTGAGTCAAATTCTTGGATTTGACCTAAAAAATAGCTTTCTAAACTTTTAGGATCGCTTAGGTCTATCTGTCCAAGCTCGGTCGCTCTAGCATTTAGGCGATTAATTAAGTCTGGGGTCTTTAAGTAGTTACCAAGATAGAGGTGTATGCGATCGCTCACCTTGCTCATCAACTGATATGCTAAGCTATTCACTGAATGCTTGCTATTGTACAAAGACAGATAACCCACGAGCCCTGCTGTTCCAATTGTTAGCAACACAAAGGGAACGGTAAGGGCGAGGCTTAGGGGAATTTTCAGCTTTGGGCGTTGCCACAGCCCTTGCCTAAAAAGATTGGAGAGTTTCACGTTCCAACCCTCCACTTTAGGGTTTTGAGTTCTTGCTGCAACCAGGAGCGATCGATGCGACTGATGACACGGGTCACTAACTCTGGTCCCACTACGGGCTTGCTAATAAAATCATCGGCTCCCGCTGCAAATACCTGCTGGATTGATTCTATGTCTGTATATGCTGTTACTACCAAAATCGGTAAATTCCCCCATTTCGTATCTTGTCGCACTACACGACACAAGTCTATACCGCTGTAGGTTGGCATTTCCAAATCAATTGCCAGTAAGTCAGGTTTTGTAGCATTTAGTACATCCCAGAATTGTTGGGGGTCTTGCAAGGTTTTCACCCTCAGCCCCCAAGGTTGGAGCAGATTGCTCAATAGCTCCAGCGCTACTGGATCGTCATCTACAATCATCACTTTGGGTTGGGAAGCTTGAGACTGAGACAGAACTCGATCGATTGCCTCAAAAACCTCGGCAGTGGTGACTGGTTTGTACAAAAATCGCTGTACTCCCAAACGAGAAACAGCAACTCTCTGCGTTAGATTATTTTGCTCAGCTATCACCACAATTGGTGTATTGGGAAGTTGTTCCTTAAGTTTTTGCAACAACATTAAACCCTTTTCAATCAGCTCCATGTCATTGAGATTGAGCAAAACAGCGTTGGGAGATTGAGAAATGTGTTGTTGAGCGCTCGCCCAATTAGGAGCTACTTCAATCCGCACTCCCCAACTCCCAGCCTCGGTTTTTAATTGATTGGTAAAAGATTTATCATCAATTGCCAGCACTAGGGGAATCTGAGTTGTTTCCCGTTCAACAGTTAGTGGTGTAGGAGGTTTACTGAGGGTTTGTTTGAGTTCGCTCAGGAGTTTTGAGAATCGAGAAGCTTCCTGTGGTGCTAAAGGCTTACTCTTCATTAAGAGGTGTTCTATCGCCTGCGCCAACTTTGAGCCCGTCTCGTAGCCAAACGATCCTAACGTCCCTGCCAGTTTGTGTGCTTCGTTGCTCCCACGGTATTGGAGTTCGGGCTGCAATTTCCCTTTCGCCAAGGTTTGTTCGACTTGCTCCAGTATAGTTAACCGTTGGGCAAAAGTATCTTGATAACGTTCTATGACTTTGTTGACTGACGCACGCGCCTGACATTTTCCTTTGCCTACTTCTCCCAGTCTGTGTGTCTGTTGTTCGCACTGTTCCTCACACAACACACCCTTTGCTTCCCCAGTTTTGGGTGGAGCCTTAAGACGATAGCCCAAGCCATATACAGTTTCCAGTAGCTCAGCAGACATTCCTGCCGCCTTTAGCCTTTGCCGCAAGTCTTTAATCAGATTAGTGACAGTGCGTTCGCTAGGTGTAGCATCAAATGACCAGAGGCGATCGATGATTTCACTGCGGCTAAAGACACGCTGCGGATTACGCAGAAACAGCGCCAGCAAGCTATATTCCTTGGGGGTTAAGGATATAGGCTGCCCTCCATAAGTCACTTCTGCCGAGACAGGATTGACGCAAAGATTTTCCCATGTTAGTATGGTAGGTAGTAGCTCGTTTTGTCCTCGACGCAGCAACGCCCGCATCCGTGCTAGCATTTCGCAAATATCGTAGGGTTTGGTAAGATAATCGTCTGCGCCTGCATCTAATCCCTGAACCGCATTCACACTCCGCTCTTTAGCAGTAAGTAAGAGAATCGGTTTTTGAACTCCCAAAGCGCGAAGTTGACGGCACAGGCTGATACCATCTAGTTTGGGAATCAGCAGATCTAACAAGATCAAATCAAAGTTGAATGATGTTGCTAATGCCAACCCCTGTTGACCATCCGTTGCCAACTCAACTATGTAGTTTTCAGCAGTGAGAACCTCACGCAGTAATGTTGCTGATTGGAGATCGTCCTCGACTAGTAGGATTTTCACAACTCTATCATCTCACAAGTTATATGTTGATAAGCGAGCGCAAATCAGAAGACAAAGGGTAGAGAATTTGAGAGTGCTAGCTGAGTACGAGCTGATAGAACGCCGCTCTGAACAACTCCCTTTGTAGTTGGTTCAAATTGTCAATCAACTGCTAAAGTTACATCATTTTCATATTAGTTGAGCCTATAGGAGAAAGCTTTCCGGTAGCAATCGTACAGAACTAGTAGCGCGTCTAGCCTAATTTGTTAGGTAGGAATTAATCGATTAATTGGGCTGTTTTCCGTCTCCAGATCGCCCCTGCACCCCTGCCTTAACCCAACATATTTGTGTGGACACGGTAGTAGGTAGGGCTAAAGCCCACCATTTACCGTTGTACGGCATAGCCCGCCCTACAGAAATCTCTCAATTACCGCATTACCGACATTCAAGCTCCCTACGGCAAGGCAAATTAATGGTTTGACTTCCTCGGGTTTTGACATCACAAACGACTAATCCTTAAAATATTTGAGGTTTAATTTAAGCGTTTCTAGAATCTCATTCTTAGAGCAAAAATGCAAGGAAATTTAAGACAGTTAGGACAGTTAAGCAAACAATAAAGTTAAAAAATATTAAACAATGATATAAGTTAAAGTTATCAATTTCTGGTACTGGAGTTGAAAGAGGGAGGAAGCAGTTGCCGTTGACTACTGCAACATCTTAGATTTTCCTCCTCCGGGTTTTGGTAATTCCTTAACTTTCCAACATCTCCAACAACTGCGCCTCACTCAACTGAGTAATTCCCAAGTCTTGGGCTTTTGTTAACTTAGAACCGGCATCTTCTCCTACAACCAAATAATCAGTTTTCTTGCTGACAGAATCTGTTACCTTACCACCTGCTTTTTGTATCAGAGCTTTTGCCTCATCCCGTTTTAAAGTGGGTAGCGTACCAGTAATGACAAAAGTCTTCAGAGCAAATTTTGGATTTCCATCACTTACCACTGTATCTTCCAATGCGATCGCCAATTGCAACCCAGCAGCTTTGAGGCGAGAAATCAAAGTTTGATTTGCACTAATACGGAACCACTGGTAAACCGACTGAGCGATTTCAGCACCAATACCATGAATAGTTTCAATATCGGCTTGTGTGGCTTCAGCCAATTGTTCCACAGTAGGAAACTTTTCAGTCAAAACCTGTGCCGTGATACTGCCAACGTGACGGATACCCAAACCGTATAACACACGCGACCAAGGTTGGTTTTTTGACTGGGCTACAGCTTCCAGCAACTTCTGAGCCGACTTTTTCCCCATCCGTTCTAGTTCATACAACTTTTCCTCTGTCAAGTCATACAAATCTGCAACAGAATGCACGACTCCTTTGTCAACAAGTTGATGTACTAGCTTTTCGCCCATACCCCGAATATCCAAGGCATCGCGGCTTACCCAATGCTCAATTGCCCCTTTAAGGATAGCCGCACAAGAAGCATTCACGCAGCGAGTCACTGCTTCATCCATCTCGCGCACCACTGGTTGACCGCAAACAGGGCAATGAGTGGGCATAACAAAAGGTTGGGTACCCTCAGGACGGAGTTCTTGAAGAACTCGCAGCACCTCTGGGATGATTTCCCCTGCTTTACGTACAATAACAGTATCTCCAATGCGGATATCTAATTGGGCGATGCGATCGGCGTTATGTAGAGTTGCGCGAGAAACTGTTGTCCCTGCTAATTGTACGGGGCGCATTTCTGCCAGGGGAGTCAATGCTCCTGTTCTGCCCACATTAACAGCAATATTTTCCACACGCGTCGGTGCTTCTTCTGCCGCGTGTTTCAGCGCCACGGCCCAACGGGGAAACTTCTGCGTAAACCCAAGCTGTTCTTGAAGCTTGAAAGAATTAAGCTTTACCACAACCCCGTCAGTCATGTAAGGTAAATTCAGCCGTTCTGTATCCCAGTGTTCGTAATATTGTCCGACATCTTTTAGGGACGAGCATAACTGCTTGTTAGGGTTCACTCGAAATCCCAATTTTTGCAACAATTCTAGCGCTTCCCACTGGGTACTGGCAATACTGGCATCATCTCTACCGGGAATGTGGAGCGTGTAAGCAAAGAAATCTAACCGTCGTTGCGCTACAACCCGAGAATCTAATTGCCTGAGTGTACCAGCTGCGGCATTTCGAGGATTGGCAAACACTGCTTCACCGACTTTTTGCCTTTCCTGGTTAATTTGTTTAAACACTTCTAGAGGCAAAAACGCTTCACCCCGTACTTCTATCCTTTCCGGTAGAGATGCTTCATGCAATGTTTCGACATTTAACCGTAAAGGAATTGAGCGGATAGTCCGCACGTTTTGGGTAATGTCTTCCCCTGTCACTCCATCGCCCCTAGTGGCACCCCTGACAAGCACACCATTTTCATAAGTCAAGGCTAAAGCAGAACCATCAATTTTTAGCTCGCAGACATACTCCACCCCACCTACATTGGGTGCTTGTCGCCGCCAGCGTTGGTCCCATGTGTTTAATTCGTCGATATTAAAGGCATTTTCTAAGCTGTATAGAGGAATGTTGTGGCGCACCGAAGTAAACTGGGTTGCTGGTTTCTCTCCAACCCGCTGAGTGGGGCTATCCGGTGTCACCAATTCTGGATATTGATTTTCCAATTGTTGCAATTCTCGATACAATCGATCGTAAACTGCATCCTCCATAATGGGGTTATCAAGAACATAGTAAGCGTAACTTGCCTTTCGCAGGAGTTGTCGCAGTTCTTGAACGCGTTGTTTGGCTTCTGACTCTATAGCTTCCATGACGTTCCCAAATAAGCAATCTTTTGTCCACGGTTGACTGTTGACCGCATTTTCTGTCAACAGCCAGCTGTTAACTATCAACTAAAATAGCTTAATCAAATGTAACAGCACTCGTCCTCTTCTTCGAGAGGAAGCAAGATCGTTTCTCATGATAAGTTTGGCGTTTGATTGAAGCTTCCAATCGTTATTCCCTCACAACTACAGAACAGGGAGGAGATACACGCTGATAATGTATAGCATTAAAGTTTTTTGACGCGCTAAGGGCTAAGTGGTGATAGTTCCGGAAACTACGGTTGCTTATTTCCGTATTGAATGTGGTTTTTATTTCTATGGGAAAGAACATCAAGCGTCTATAGTTAGTATTTCTACTAGCTTAGATTTTTTGTTAATAAGGATGAAGGATAAAGGATGAAAAATAGGTTCAATTTATTTACTGCTCGGCGTTATTTCATACTTTACCCTTCATACTTTATCCTTTATAATTAAGTTCTGGAGCAGTTTATCAAATCATCAATAACGAATTTGAAGGGTAACAGAAGCTTCCACTCTTTGCTCACCTGCAACCACAGGGGTAGCAGCTGCTTTCGATGCTGTTTGAAGATCCATTGCAGCAAAATTTCCTGTTTCAGAAACTGGAGATGAACGACCACCATTAATTTGTACGCTAACAATTTCCCGTTCTTGAAGAGATAGAGCGCCTAAAGCTGCTTCCGCTTGATTGCGAGCATCTTTGGAGGCTAAGCTAATTGCCTCTTTTTGTGCAGATGCGATCGCATCATCAGTTGCCACCAAGGTCACTCCATCAATACGTGTTGCACCTGCTTTGATGGCTTCATCTAAAAGCGTACCCAGTTTGTCTGGGGCAATTTCAAAGCTTACTATATTGCTGCCATTATAACCAACTATGTTTTGCTGATTATCTTTGTAACTATAAGTTGGATTCAGTCTAATACCTGTTGTTTCTAGTTTTTTGACATCCTGGTTTGATTTTAAGAGTGTGACAACTGCTGATGAGCGCGATCGTATTTCTTCCTGTACCTTTGTTGAAGTCACATCTTGAACTTCAACTCCCAAACGCACGCGAGAAGTTGTTTTTGGAGTATTAACAATACCACGCCCTGAAACAACTAAGGTTCTGGGTAAAGAAGCTAAATTACGTGGTTCATTCGGCGTTGAACCACAGGCAACTAGACCTAGAAAACTCATTGCTAACAACAGAATTCGTAACTGTTTCCAGGAATGGAACTTATTATTAAATAGTAAAGACAAAGGCATAGAAGCAATGGAACATATTGGTGTTCCAAATATGGCATTTAAAATTTTCAGGTGTTGGACTGTTACGATTTTGGAAACAGTGAGAATTTACTGGTGAGGAGCAGTGTCGTTTCTCATGGGATCTCAGGTGCGATGGTTTATGTATAATTCACTAATGGTCTTACTAAGTAGGCGGTCAGAAATAAATAGAATTGTGCTACGAAATGTCAACCCAATCAAAATCCTTACTAAGAACCAATGATAAAGGACTAAGGAAGACCCTCATGAGTTAAATTTCTTTTTGTCATCCTACTTACAGGATTAGTAAATTAATGTTCCGCTTTGATTGTTGCTATCAAATCCTTGAATTGCTTCAAAATTAGCTTTCTGAAAAATTGTCCGTTTAAAGGAAGCCCCTGTTAGATTGGTTCTTCTGAGGTTAGCTCTAATAAACACAGCTCTTTCAAGGGAGGCTCCTGTAAAATTGGCTCCTGTCAAGTTAACGTCTTTAAAGATTGCTCCCTGTAGGTTTGCCTCTTGAAAGGAAACTCCTGTAAGGTTAGTTTGATAGAAGACTATAGCTTTAAGGTATGCCTCTTTTAAGAAAGCTCCCTCAAGATTTGTTTTCCAGAAGCTGGTTCTCTTAATAAGCGAACTCATAAGGTTAGCCCCACAAAGATTTGCTTCATTGAGGTTAACTTGATTGAAGTAAACTTGTATTATATCTGTTTCCCGAAGGTCAGCCCGCCAAAAACTTGTTTCCTGAATTGTTGCTTGGGTGAGATTCGCCCTTCTCAAAATTGCCACGGCAAGGTTCGATTGCCAGAAAATTGCTGCCTTTAAAGAAGCTGCCGTTAAGTTCGCATGCATGAGTTTTGCTTTCTGGAGATCTGTTCCATCAAGGCAAGCACCTATTAAATTTGCTTGACTGATATCGGATTGGAACAGAACTGCTTCTGAAAGAAAAGCTTGATTCAAGCAAGCCCCACATAAAGATGTTTCCTCAAGAGTTGCCTGATACAAATTGGCTCGGCTAAGATTGGCTTGGCGAAGATTGGCTTGGCTGAGATTGGCTCGGCTGAGATTGGAACTTTGGAAGTACCCATCCCTGAGATTTTCCCCCATAAGATTTGCATCAGTAAGGTCCGTTGGTTCCTCAAAATTTTCTTTCTTGTACTGATTCCAGACACACACGCCCTGCCTTAGCAGTGAAAGATGTTCCTGCTTTGCCATCTAGTTTTAACTCTGCAACCGTTTCACTAAAGTATAGGTTTAGAATATCGTTTCGTTCATTGATTGTGGAATGCCAGTTTTTGAGATGATAATGAAGTTTTTATACCAAGGCTATATATACTTGTAGATATGTTGCACATAACAGAAGAACTACTCAGTGTTAAATAATGACTAAAGTGGTTTTTGGTAACGCGGCTATCGAAGGCGCGAGTCGTTGGGGATGGTTCCTCGGTCACTTTATCACCCCTACGGATGACCCGCGCTCTACAGAAGCACTAGAAGTTAAATGGGCTATCCATAAATCTGGTGACAGCAGAACAGAGTGGGCAGTCAATAACCAAGCTGCAACTCTTTCAATTCTCATTCAAGGACAATTTCGCTTGCAATTTGAAGATAGAGAAGTTGTATTGTCCCGTGAGGGTGATTATGTTTTGTGGTGTGCTGGGGTACCGCATTCTTGGCTTGCCGAGTCTGACTGTACTATTCTGACTGTCAGATGGCCCTCAAAACCTGGTGATAGTGTTGCGGCGACCTAAAAGTTGGTCTATCTACTCGAAAATTGCTACAAGTTAGGGGCTTCCAAATAAAAAATACTCAAAAATTTCTTGTGGTACGTCTGTATCAGACGTTGTAGGTGGCGGGCGGGCGAGGACGTTCCGCAGTCGCCTCAACGCTTGGAACCCCCGCACGGCGATGCTCTCCACCCCACAATGTTGCTTAATTTATTTCTTGGAAATCCCTTAAATGGTTTTTGAAACAACAGGTTTGTCAATCAGTTGCAACACCCGGTGTCTTAAAGTTTCTAAACCCAAATTTCTGGTTGCTGCAATAAATACAGCTTCAGGATACTCTTGCTGAGCTTTAGCCAAAGTTTCACTATCGACTCGGTCAATTTTATTAAAGGCAAGCAAACTTTTTGCTGGAATAGCAGGCATATCATCGAGGATTTCCTGCACGCTAGCGATATGGCTTTCCCAAGCAGGATGGGATAAATCAACAACGTGAAGCAATGCTGTAGCTTCCATCAATTCCTCTAAGGTTGCACGGAATGCATCCACCAAGGGCGGTGGGAGTTCGTGAATAAACCCTACAGTGTCTGTCAGCAGAATTGTTCTGCGTTCTTGAGTTTCTGGTTCTATAATGACCAACTTGCGTGTTGTGGGGTCAAGGGTAGCGAAAAGTTGGTTTGCCGTGTAAACCTCAGCATTAGTTAACACATTGAGCAAAGTGGACTTCCCAGCATTGGTGTAACCAATTAATGCAACAACAGGAATTTCTTGCTGCTGTCGCTGTTGTCTGAGGCGTGCGCGATGTGCCTGTAATTGATTCACATCCTGTTGGAGTTGAGCAATTCGCTTCTGAATTGCCCGCCGTTCAGTCTCAAGTTTTGTTTCACCCGGTCCTCGGGTACCAATTCCACCTCCGAGTCTGGACAATTCTCGCCCTTGACCTCGTAACCGAGGCAGCATATATTCTAATTGCGCTAGTTCTACTTGCAATTTACCTGCTTGAGATTGAGCGCGTTGAGCAAAGATATCCAAAATGACTTCGGTTCTGTCTACAACTCGAATGCCAATCTCGTTTTCTAGGTTGCGGGCTTGTGAGGGAGAAATATCTCGGTCAAAAACAATCAGATTAGCTCCTAGTTTGTGAGCCAAAAGGGATATTTCCTCAACTTTTCCCTGACCTACGACAGTCTGAGGATGGGGGCGGCTTCGCTTTTGTTGCACTGTGTCCGATACGTTTCCCCCAGCAGTTTCCACCAAACTTGCCAGTTCTTGCAGGCTATCTTCAAATCTCTGTTGGGAGATATCATCTGTTTTCAATCCCACCAGCAACACTTTGTCCCGGTCGGATACGATGTCCTGGGATGGTAATGCTCCGTTGCCAGATTCAGAAATTTCTCGCTCCCATTCATCAACTAAGTCGTCAAAGTCTTGCTCGGTTAAGTCATCTAAACTTAAGGGAGGAGAAATGACCCAAGGATTTTCGGAATCGGGGAGAATGTGAGCTAAATAAGCTTTTTGAATTAAGCCATTAACTCCTTGACTCCTTGTTGCGACTTTTCCGTCAGCCACATTCAACATCACCAGAGCGTCTAAACGCTGGCGAACCATTGCAATCAGCGCGGCTTCGTCAGGTATTTCCGATCTGAATTGAGTTGCAATACAACGAATTCCGCTTAAACGTTCTGCACTATGGCGGGGTAATTGTTGTGGTGGAATTGCAGTTTGACTTGGTGTCCCAACCGCCACGCGAATCACTTGACCCCGTCTATTAATGTAGGTGCATACAGGTTGATGAATTTCTGCACTAATGGCTGCTAAGGCTTGGGCAAATTCTGGAGTTGTAACGCTATACGAGGGTTGCTGTTGTTCGTAAAATTGCTGTAATTTTCTGAGTTGGCTTGATTTTAATCCCTGATGATTTCCATAAATAGTTTCCATAAATTTGTTTTTGAATTCGTCAATCTCATACTTAGCGTTCTATATTTTTTACTCAATCCTTCTAAAGTTAGAAGTAGGCGATCGCTATTCTTTTAGGTCTACCTAGCTTTGTCTTTTCTTATTTCCAATATAAAAACCTTCTTCCTCAAACATCTCAGAATTTACCCTTTCGTGAGTTGTTTTTCTCTTTTTATTATTATAATAATGTATTCTAAATTACAAATTCAACTGACATGATTTTCCTTTCGTTGGGCAGACGACAGGTTGAAAATAAAATTTTATTTTTAAGATAAAGATAATTTTTTTGATTTAACAATTTTCACCCAAACTTGGTTGAGGAGAAGACAGTATGCAATTTCAAATTGAATGTAACAGCTTAAAAAATAAACAGTTGTGCTTAACCTGTACTCAGATGTTTCAACCAACAGAGGCAAGATTAATTGTATGCAACACTCAGGGTGATAGCTATGGCGATGTTTGCCCTGATTGCGTTGCTAAAGGTGCCAATTGGATTAAAAGCCAGCTGAAACAGTTTAACAACCGCAAGCTTCCAAGTCTGGTAGGTTAACGAACTGTGACGCACTGCCTAAAAATGGTGCGTTACAGCATTTGAAATGGCGTTTTTGGAAAAACTTCGGCACTTTTCATAAGATAGCGAAGCCTAGCATCAATTATTGCCTAAAATAGGGGCGATCGATATTCCAAATTGAATAACCAGTCATTTCCAGCTTTTTCCCTTATTAAAAGCCATTATTTACTATTCTGGCTGCTATTGCTTGAAATAAATCGCGATCGCATGATTTTATAACAAATTTCAGTTCAAAAAATCAGATAAACAAACCACCCTAAAACAGTTGGGATACGGGTGGTTTTTTCATATTGAGCAACCGCAAAAATTTCATCAGATTTTTTTGCCAACCCCCCTACACAACTCCCCAAGGTGTGGCATAATGTCACGAGTCGGAAAAAAATACTTAATTCCATCACCCCAAGACCGGGGTGATGGAAGCCTCTTGGTTACTGCAAAAACCGATTTTATAGTTATTTTCTACAGGAGAATAATCTGCTTTGAGTCTAGTAACAAAATTTACGTAATATCACGGTTAAAGTCTGAAATTTTTTGGATGAAAATTTTCGGAACTAGACAAGCTTTTAATGATTCATTCTGTACTATAGTAAGGAATTAAAAAGATGAACCTATTGGAATTAGATAATCTTCAGCTTGCTAATATCAAGACAAATTTTTTAAGCTTAGGAGAATCGGGATACCCGCGCCCTCAGTTGCAGCGTTCCCAGTGGCAGAGTCTCAACGGTCAGTGGAAGTTCGCGTTTGATGACGAAGGCAAATGCATTAAACCTAGTGACCTTAGCCAGTGGACTCATCATATAGAAGTTCCCTTTGCTCCCGAATCTATCCAAAGTGGTATTGGGGATACAGGATTTCACCCCAACTGTTGGTATGAGAGGGAATTTGAAACGCCACCAGGGGAGGGCAAATTGTTGCTGCACTTTGGGGCAGTGGATTATCGCGCTCGTGTTTGGGTAAACGGTCACTTTATGGCTGACCACGAAGGCGGACATACTCCTTTCACAATCGATATTACCCCTGTCCTAAATGAGAGTGGAATTACCAAGGTGACAGTCTGGGCACAGGACGACCCTCACGATCTCGCTAAACCGAGGGGCAAGCAGGATTGGCAGCTTGAGCCCCACAGTATTTGGTATCCTAACCCTCCCCTTAATAAGGGGAGGGTGCCGTTAGGCGGGTGGGGTAGAATTTGTGTATCGTAAGTAATGAGTCGAATATGATATCATACCTAATAATTGCTCGTAGTAATTATTAAGATTTTGACATCCTCGCCCATCAGAAAATTGATTTGCAGTTTGCAAAGCACGTTGAATCATTTCCGTGTTGTCCGTCGATAGTGCTTTTTCAAGACACTTGGCTAACTCTTCCACATTATCCGGTGACACAAGGTAACCATTTACACCATCAACGATGTACTCTGACACGGCACCGCTATCAACTGTTACAATCGGAACACCCGAAGCCATTGCTTCTACTACAGTTAACCCGAAAGTTTCATAAGGAGAAGGGCTGCAAAATACATCACACGAAGCTAATACATTAGCCTTGGTTTCTCCAAGCAAAAAACCGGTAAAGTGGATATCGGGTATGGGTTCAGCAAGACGTTTTAAATGATTGACAACATCAGCAGGTCCATCCCCAACAATGATGAGGGAGTAATTGGGATGAGTGCGTTTTAATTTTGCAAAAGCTTCAATCAGCAAATCAACTCGTTTTTCAAAGCCAAGACGACCCAAAAAGCCCACAATTTTATTATCTTTTTCCTTAGAGCTTAACCACGGTTCTAACCATTTGTGGTTTTTACGCTTGGGATTATATGTGGAGATATCCGTGCCGAAAAACGGGATAACATGGGTATTTTTAATTCCCATTTCTTGACAGCTTTTACTGGCAGAAGTGCTCGGACATATAGTTGTATCAACTTGATGATATAAATAACTTAATAAATGAGTTCTGCGAACAAAACTTCTCAACCATTGCCAACCCGGATAAGTCGCGGAAAAATTATAAACATCAGTATGGTATTCCGCTAGGTATGGAACGCGGTTTTCTCTCGCATAGCGCCGACCCGGTAATTGCCATGCACTTAATAAGAAATAGCGCTCTACGTCCGTCATGACAATTAAATCGGGCTTGTAAAAATCTATCTTTTCGCTAATTTGACGGGCAGATGAAAGCGTAGGAACGTAAGTCAGATTATAAGGAATCCAAGGTTTTGAAGGATAGCGTTCAACAATCAAATTTTGGGAAGTAAATGAAGCACTTATTTCCTTTTGATGGTCGGGCGCAAAAACAACAACACGATACATTTCTTGTTTGGCAAACCATTGAGCACGCGCCCAATTGAAGTGAGAAGAACCACTCACTTCGGGGGGAAAGGCTGTTACAAGAAAAGCTAGGGTATGGGTCTTACGAAAACTCATGAAATTCACCCCTGTTATTTAAATAAAATCGCTTTTCCGTTATGCCAATACCTTTGGGGCTTCCAAAAATCCACTACGAATGAAGTAGGAGAAATAGGTATTTAGCAATTTAGAATCTAGAGGCGGACAGACAATGGAACTACCAGCCAGTGCGGCAAGGGTGTGCTCGCAGCCAATCAGGGGTCTTCTCCCTTGCTCGTTTAATTCAATGTAAGTCAATTGTTCATTAGACCACTTATGGCTAAAGAAAGGTAAAAGGGGATATAGCACGTTGTCCCTAGCTTGACTCAGCTTCATTTGCCATTCCTTATAAGAAACCCGTTCCATTGGATAGCCCATAGAGCAGATAAAATCGACAAGTTGTTTCCAGTGAAGCAGTTGGGGATTGTGTAGGTGAAAAGCTTTTCCAAGGGACTCTTTTTGTCTGGATAAGTAAACGATCGCTTGGCTGTTGTAATCAACGGGAGACAAATCTAACATCATATCTAAATCTGTCATAATACTCCCCAGTTGGATACAGCCTTTAATCATTCGGCAGAGGAAACCTGTAGTATTCCAAAGCCCAGTTTGACTGTGGCCCGATACTAAAGGTGGTCTGTAGATCGTAATTGGAAGCCCGCGATCTCCTGCAATCTTAACTAACTGTTCTGATACCCATTTACTTTGAGAGTACCCCAGGTAAATTCCTTCGCTGCGATCGATATCATCCAATTCTGTTAACCGCTTTCCGTAGTAAGCAGAGGATTCAAAAACCGCAACACTAGAAACGTGATGAACCGATTTAATTTTGGTTTGACATGCTAGTCTCAGAATTTCTTGCGTTCCTAAAACGTTAATTGCTTTGAATTTAGAGTAAGGATAAACGTAATTTAACAAAGCTCCATTGTGATAGATAGCATCGATTTGGTGAGCCATCTCTTCAAACTGCTTGGTTGAAAGACCCAATTGAGGCTGAGCTAAATCACCAACAATTGGGATCGTTCTGGAATTGTAATCCTCTTTCCAAAGGTTATAAGTTTCTAAATTATTTCGCAGCTTTGCCTTTGCTGACTCAATATCAGAAGAACGTACCAGGCAATAAACGTTAGCTGGAGTTTTATCGAGAAGTTCTTGAATCAAAAAAGCTCCTAAAAACCCAGTCGCACCGGTTAAGAGGATAGAGGTTGGTTCGGCAACCATTCCAATATAGGCGTTGTCGGGAGAAATCGTCGGGTCGAGAACAGCTTCGGCATTCAGATCCAAAGTGTTTGCGGCAAAATCCACCCTAGTCCTGGTTTGAGAACTCTCTGGTTCGAGTTGCTCGTTCAACAAAGTTGCAATGCTTTCAATACTTGGGTCTTCCACTAATGCTCTTACGGGTAATTCCACCTGTAACTCAGCCCGAAGCGTAGTGGTAAGTTCCACAGCCATTAGGGAATCAAGCCCCATTTCGTGGAGAGGTTGTTGTGTGTCCAATTTGGTTGTAGAAAGTCCCAGTACCTTAGCAACAGTACTTTGGAGATAATTTAGTAAAATTGCTTGCCGTTCTTTTGCAGAAACCTTTTTCAACTGTTGTAGAATCTCTTGCCGTGCTGGCGCTTGCTTGGATTCTTCTTGTGGGCTGACTTCACCAATCAATTCCAAAAGAAGTGGCAGTTGTTTATTTGGATTTAACTGCTTAAACGCAGACCACTCGAAGGGTAAAACACCAATTTGCCCTCCTTGCTGTCCCAACAACTGCTCTAACACTTGCAATCCTTGCTCGGGCGCAATGGTACTTACTCCTTGAGTAGCCAAACGAGCTCGATCGCGATCTCTCAAGCTAGCAGCCATTCCGCCATCACTCCACGGTCCCCAGTTAATACTCAACCCAGGTAGCCCTAATGAGCGACGATAATGGGCTAGGGCATCCATGAAGGCGTTGGCTGCTGCGTAATTGCCTTGACCGGGGGAACCCAATAACGAGGCAGCAGAGGAAAATAACACAAAGAAATCGAGCGGCAGATTCTGAGTAAATAAATGCAAATTCCAAGCCCCTTTTACTTTGGGGTTCATGACTTTTGCAAAACGCTCTTGGTCTTGTTGCAATAAAATTCCATCATCAAGGACACCTGCCGCATGAACAATACCTCGTAGAGGTGGCATTGTTACTTCAACGCCCTCAAGCATCCTAACTACGTCTTCCGGATGGGACACATCTGCCTGAGCAACTATAACCTTGGCTCCTGCAAGCTTGAGTTGGCTTATGATTTCTTGTGCTTTACCAGTTGCTCCATGACGCCCACTTAACAGTAAGTGCCTAGCTCCTTTCTCTACCATCCATTCGGCAACTCGCAATCCCAAAGCACCCAGACCACCAGTGATTAAGTAAGTGGCATTTGGCTGTAGAGATGTGCCGTTGGCAGACGCGCCGTTGGCAGATGCGCCGTTGGCAGATGCACCGTTGGCAGACGCACCGTTGGCAAACGTGCCATGGCGCGTCTCTACAGCAGGTTTTGGTAATTGTTTTTGTACCAGGCGGGCGACAAACCAATTTCCATCTCGAAAGGCTAAATGGTCTTCCCCTTGTGAGTTGTTAATCTCTGCTAAAAGCTGGATTGTTTCTTCTATTAAAGAGTTTATCTGTAAGGTCTTTTCTTTTGGTTCTAAGTCAAGCAGTCCTCCCCACAATTCAGGATGTTCCATTGCGATCGCTTTGCCCAGTCCCCACAGAGGTGCTTGAGCTAACCCTGGAATTTCTGAACCCAGACCGACTGCGCCTCGTGTCACTAGCCACAATTTGGGTGAGGGAGAAGAGGAAAATTTTACTCCTTTAATAAGAGATTGCAGCAAGTGTAATACACTACCAACACCAAGAGTTTGAGCCTCTTCTAAAGAGGTAATTGACACATTGGATGCCAATTTTGTCTCTAAACTCCATAGATGAACTATTCCTTGCAAAGGTCGCTCTAAGGTTCCTAAAGCTTCTTGGGATAAAAGCTCAAATTCTTTTGGTTTGGAAGGATTTATACTCCAGGTATTAACTTCTTTATTGTTATATTTCTCGCCGGGATAAACTAAAATGCAGGTGTGTCCTTGTTGTTGCAAAAGTTTTGCTAGGGTCTGCCCAACACCACCTACATCAGCAAAAATTAACCAACTACCAGCTTTTTGGTATGCACTGTTTTCTATAGACCCAGCCTGTGGCGTCTCCACTTTTTGACGTGGTTTGAGTTTCCACTCTATTTCGTAGAGCCAATCTTTGATAGATGCTGCTGTTAACTGTTGTTGGTTTTGCTTAATCAATAGCTGCAGTAGCTTTGGCAGTAATCTCAGTTCGTCTTCTGAAAGTTTTCCTGTCTTTTCTAAATCTTGGATAATTTGTTGGCTGTTGCCTTGATTCAAAAGGTTGATAATAGAACCTTGAACTGTTTCTTGGGGAAGTTTGTCTGTTTTTACGTACACGGTTTCCGGCAAATCCACCCAATAGCGATCGCGTTGAAATGGATATGTTGGTAATTGCAGTCGGCGATGGGGACGATCGCGGTGAAAGTTCTGCCAGTCTACTGATAATCCACGTATGTATAATGCTCCTAAACTTTGGAGAAGTTGTTGCCAATCATCTCTTCCAGGATACAAACTAGGTAACCAAACGCCTGCTCCCTCTGGCAGGCAATAACGCCCCATTCCTAACAAGGTTGGTTTTGGTCCAATCTCCACAAACACTTCGTAACCCTTTTGGTAGAGGGTTTCCATACCCGATGTAAATCTTACCGATTGGCGGACATGGCGACACCAATATTCTGGAGTTGTTATCTCAGTTGTGGCAAACTCTCCAGTCACATTGGAAATCAATTTCATTTGTGGTGGCGAGTATACCACATCTGCGGCAACTTTTTGAAAAGCTGCTAGCATTGGCTCCATCAGTGGTGAGTGGAAGGCATGAGAAACGTTTAACTTTTTCGTCTTGACTCCTTGAGAGTGCAAAGCAGCTATTACCGACTCAATAATGTCTCGCTGACCGGAAATAACTACGCTTTGGGGACCGTTGATGGCTGCAATTGCAACTTGCCGTGCGTGAGGCTGAATTATTGCTTGCACTTTGCTCTCTGAAGCAAAAACCGCTACCATTTCACCATCTTCGGGTAGCGCCTGCATGAGACGAGCTCTTTCGGCAATCAATTTCAAACCATCTTCTAGGCTGAATACACCTGCTACGGTTGCAGCAACGTATTCCCCTACACTGTGACCCATAACAGCTGAAGGTTCTATGCCCCAAGATTTCCACAGTTGAAATAATGCGTATTCAAGGGCAAATAAGGCGGGTTGAGTGTAAGCTGTCTCATTCAAGGGAGATTTTTCCCCTGGCTCGGAATAAAGTACTTCAAGCAGCGATCGCTTTAAATAAGGACGTAAAATTGCATCGCAACGGTTAAGGGTTTGGCGGAATATGGGTTGGGTATCGTAGAGCTGGCGACCCATACCTACGTATTGGGAACCTTGACCCGTGAAAAGGAAAGCTATTTTCGGGCGCTTCTTAGTTGGTACTTGTTTAGTAATAATTGCGGCTGTCTGTTTCCCCGTGGCGAAAGCCTCTAAATCTTCGCGCAACTGTGTGGTGAATTCCGCGACGACTGCCAAACGGTAGTCAAAATGCGATCGCCCTGTATTGGCAGTAAAGCAAACATCTGCTATGGCAACTTCAGGATGATTTGCTAGGAAATTTGCATAACGTTGTGCTAATTCCGAAAGAGCTTTCTCAGTCTTTGCGGACAGGGTAAGAAGGTGGAGGGGGCGCAGGGGGGCACTCGGGGTTCCTTCTGGGGATAATAGGGAAGGGTGAAAAGCTTCTCCCCTTGTCTCAAAAGAGGGTGCTTCTTCCAAAATGGCATGAGCGTTAGTACCACCAAAGCCAAAGGCGCTTATTC
Organism: Scytonema sp. NUACC21; assembly: GCF_054684315.1. NCBI lineage: Bacteria > Bacillati > Cyanobacteriota > Cyanophyceae > Nostocales > Scytonemataceae > Scytonema > Scytonema sp. NUACC21. Next base: position 220,917 of record NZ_BAAFZH010000107.1, read on the forward strand.
CGGCGATACGACTGTCTGTTCCAGGTTCCCAAGGCTGGCATTGGGTTGGAATCGAAAAAGTTGTTCCTTCTAAAGAAATGTATGGATTGAGTTGCTTGAAGTGAAGATGGGGTGGGATTTCTCTGTGTTGTAGTGAAAGGACTAACTTGATAATGCCAGCCATTCCAGATGCGGCTTCCAAGTGACCAATGTTAGTTTTGACCGAACCAATCCAACAAGGTCGATCTGGCTTCCGGTCTTGCATTAGCACAGCTTTTAAGGATTTAAATTCAATTGGATCTCCCAAAGAGGTGCCAGTTCCGTGAGCTTCAACATAGCCGATCTGCGATGGTTCAACGCCTGCATTTTCTAAAGCTTGGCGGATGACCATTTGTTGAGAAGGACCATTGGGCGCTGTTAGTCCATTGGTCAGACCATCTTGGTTAACTGCCGTACCTTTGATAACTGCTAGAATGTTGTCTTCGTCCCTTATGGCATCACAAAGCCGCTTGATAACGATAACACCGCACCCTTCCCCTCGAACGTATCCATCAGCACTAGCATCAAAGGTTTTACAGCGTCCGTCTGATGCCATCATCCGAGCATGGGAGTAGGTAATAAACGGTTCCGGAGACAGCATCAGGCTTGCTCCACCAACCAAGCACAAATTGGACTCCCCACTCTGCAAACTCCGACAAGCAAAATGCAATGCTACTAAAGATGAGGAGCATGCTGTTTCGATAACTGCACTTGGTCCGCGCAAATTTAGAATGTACGATAGGCGATTGGCACTAACCGAAAGGGTATTGCCAGTGCCATCGTAGGCGTTTACAAGAGAGAGATCCTTAGTGAGTAACCTGCAATAGTCGTAGTTGCCAATTCCCATGAAAACCCCTGTCTGACTGCCACTCAGCTTATCTGGTGCTAGTCCGGCATTTTCTAGGGCTTCCCAAGCAACTTCCAAAACCAAACGTTGCTGGGGGTCCATTCGCTCAACCTCACGGGGAGAAATCCCAAAGAAGCTTGAATCGAACCGATCTACCTGCTCTATAAAGCCGCCCCAACGGGTGCTCATTTTTCCTGGCTTACCTGGTTCTGGATCGTAGAAAGCATCAATGTCCCACCGTTCTTTGGGCACTTCAGTGATAGCATCCACTCCATTACGCAAAAGCTGCCAGAAAGATTCTGGATCTTGAGCTTTGGGAAAACGACAACCAATACCAATAATTGCTATAGGTTCCACTGCAAAGCCTCTAAGTTAAGTGTTAAGTTCTGATTGCTGGAATAAATGTAGGTTGGCTTCAAGCTCACCTTGTGAGGTTTTTAGTCGGCTTTAGCCCACCCCACAATTTCAGCTTCTTACTCCTTTTCTTCTCTAAATTTACCTATGTTTGTAAGTAGGGTTCGGGAGTAGTCATACTTGGACAACAGACTTAGAGAACTGGTTAAACGCCTTGATATTACTTTGAAGTGCTTTGTTAATTGAGCCTCCTTTTGCCATAACACTCATTTCGCGATTAACGGACCACAGATAATCAATGGGCTCAAAAAGTCTCCGCAAATCTGTCAAAAGGCGATCGTGATACTTGAGAGTCACATGAAAGCCTTCATGTTCCTGACACAAGCACTTTTCGAGCCATTCAAGCGCTTCTGGAGCAGACATATTAAACACGGGAGACTGAAGCAGCCTGTAGAACGAGAGTATGAAGGCATCATCACTGCGGAATATAGCAGGTATTCCCCCAGAAAGCCCATTTAAACCGACAATTTGCGCTCTATAAATTGTGAGATTTGCTATGAATTTCTCGTAGGCTGTTGGTTTGGAGAAGTCTTTGTATAGTTCTTGAGCAATGAGTTGAGAAGTTGTTGTGTGGAAAGCTTCATCTAAGAGATGATAATGAGAAACCGCTATTGGGGTTGGAATAAACTCACCTTTCTTTTCCAATTCCCGATAGTAGTGGGAATAACGGTACTCATAATTCTTAATCAGCATATTTGCCATGAAGCGTGCAACGTAGAATACGCACGCTAAGAAAGGAGAGGTTCCACAGTTTAATGTGAAGTATTGTAATAAAGGTTTGGGTGCTAATTGACCTAACAAGCCAGTGGTTTGGGCTGGTATTGGCTCCCCTTTCTCATCCAACTGTCTCAAATATTGAGAATACAAGTGTGCTTGATTCTTGAGAAATATCTTATTGGTGATAAAGCGAGCAGCAGATTCTTGAAATGCTGACAAAGGGGAAGCTTGCCAGTTAAAGGTAAAAATCTGCCGTTGTCCTGTTGCTGCTCCTTTAGTCACATCATTCTTTTTGTACGACTTACCCTGAATGGAAGCCTGAAATCCCGTTTGACCTAATAGTGCTCTTTTGGTTTTGTAACCAATTGCGTGAAAGGCGTGAATGTGATGGCGTTCTTGGGCTGTTTCCAAATCTAGCTCTTTGCAAAGGGAATCATAACCACCAACGGCGTCAAAAACACCGGCAGTCACCTGGTTATAAAGTACGGCATTCGCTTCAGTTGCGGCTGTTTGGTTATATTGGGTCGCCCAGTATAGGTGACTGAGAGCTTTTTTTTGAGAAGGGGAAGCCTGTTCGTAGAGTGGGGTACCGTAAAGAAGCGAAAGCTCAGGCTCACCCCAATAGTAATCGCTATTGCTCTTGTAGTCGAAGTGCTTATCTAGCTCCTCGATTTTTTCAGTGTAGTCTGACTCAACATTGCGTCGATAATTGATTTCTGACAGTTTGATATGCTTTTTTAGTTTTTCGTCAGATACAGTTGAAACTTGGTTTTCTAGCTCTGATTGTTGGATGGTGTTCACCATAACTTTACTCCTCACAATGTAAAAGTGTAAATTCTGATGTCTCTTTGGTTTTAGGTAGTTACACTTTTACGACTTGTTTTGCTTGTAATTCCTCAGCTAAATGCCGGGACATACTTTCAATAGTCGGGTAATCGTACAGTAAAGTTGGGTCGAGCTTTGTTTCCAACCAATCCTCTAGATCTCCTGTCAAACCAACTGCCACTGCAGAATCCAAACCGTAGCGTTCAAAAGGAATAGTTACATTGATATCTTCTGGATCTACTTCTAGCAGTTGAGCTAGGTACGAAACTATCCACGCTTGAATTTCTGATGCAGTCGGTGTTGCTTTGCGTGTGTTACTCTTCGCATCGATTGTGATAATTTCTGAAGCTGTTGGTATGGTGATTTGAAAATTTTTAACTTCCATTTTGTCAACCCTGTATAGTTTTATAACAAGCGAGCTTCAACAATTTTGTACAGTGAATCAAGCAAAGTTACCCTAACTTTGAGCGTTGCTTCGGCTGACATTTATGCATCCAAACAACTGCTGATATTAAATCCTCTCCATAGCTCTCTTGAGTTGCAAGTTTCAAGTGATAACTTAAGCTATAGATTTTCAGCGAGATTTATGTCTATCTATCAATGTTTTTCTTTGTTCAACAGTACACCAACAGTTTCGATCCAAGCAATTCAATAAAAGAATTTGCATAGGCGTCAACAAACTATTTCACTATTTTTTAGAATGAGAATAACCAGCCCCAATTCTAGTCTTCTAATTGGAAGATTGCTATTTTGTGAGAGAAGCTCCTTTTTACAAGCTTTTTGACACGAAAATTTCTCCCAAGCAATAGGTTTGACATGGTGTCACTAGGAAGAAAGATTTGTATGTGACAATTTCTTCCGCTGTTCTTGTTTTAGCTATTATTTATTATTCAGCTAGAACATTTGTTAAATAATCTTATGATATAAGACAGATTATTTCAATAATCTATTTTTTGATAAGACTAACACTTCTTTCGATTTTCTCAGGCTGGTTGCGATGGGTGATTCTCCAGGCTTGGGGCGTTGTACCGTGAATTTGGCGAAACTGCCGAAAGAAGTGAACGACATTGTTGTAACCCACTTGAGCAGCAATCTGTTCCATCATTTGGTCGGTTTCCAACAGTAAAGACCGCGCTGCTGCCATCCGATGCTCAATAATCCACCGTTGTATGGTTTGTCCTGTTTGGCGTCGCATCAAGTCCGTTAAGTAAGCTGGCGAGTACCCAACAGCCTGGGCTACATCGCTTAAACTAATAGGTCGGTGATAATTCGCCTTAATAAAACTAAAAACTTCTCGCAACTGCACATCCAACTCTCTAGCAGACTGAGGACAAGTTACCTTAATTACAGTGTCAGCTAGCTGTGTTTCTTGGTCTTTTTGGTGCAATGCAGCATAGGATTGTCTGAGGACAGCCTGTTTTTCTAATTGGGTTGCGATCGCCTTCATTATTTCCTCTAATGTAAAGGGTTCTGTGAGATAGTCATTGGCTCCTAATTGCATACTTTTACGGAAGTCAATCTCACTTGGTTTAGCGGTGACAAAAATAAAAGGGGTAATTGCTGTAGCTGCTTCTTGACGTAACGCTGCTAAGACACTATAGCCATCAAGTTCCGGCAGAATCATACCGCAAATTATCAGATCGGGTAAATTTTCTCGAGCAAGCTGCACGCCATCTCTACCGTTTCCAGTACTGAGAGTAGAAAAACCTTGTGCTTTTAAAGCTTTTAAAACAAGATTTCTGGTTTTTGTTTTTGCTTCAATCACTAAAATTGTTTTCAACTTTTTCCTCCCATTTGCAAATATTTTGAAGTTTGCGATCGCACTAGAGGATCGTTTCAGCCACGCCAATAAACCCGTTTCTTTGCCTGCCTAAAAAGACCCATACCTTCGTTTACCCTGTTAATAAAAATTGCTTTTTAGCCTGATTTTTGAATGCTAAAAAATGTTTTAAGCAGTGCAGCCAAGTAGGTGGGTACTGCTCACCTTCTCATCTGTTGGTGAGCAATATTTACCTTGCAAGAATTCGTGTCATGAATTGTGACCCGAAGTGTAGAATCCGAAATCAGAAATGGCGTTTCCTATTCCTGAGTTTTTCCTTCTACACCTGTTTTGTAGCTGTTAATTTCTGCAAAACAGATTCAACCTCAGCCTGTAAATGCAAAAACTTAGCTTTGCTCTGAGGATTTTCGCTCCAATCTTCTACGACATTTAAAGTTCCAGCCAAAAACCCAGAGCGACAAGCAAAACGCTGTATCTTACCACTTGATGTCTTGGGGATACTTCCAGTTTTAACCAAGACTGCAGCATAAACTTGTAAACTATGTTCCGTCGCCACAGCCTGACAAATATTTCCTACCACTTCATTTACATTTAGCTTCCGCAAATAAGTGCGCTCCACTTCCTGAACAATGACCAAACGCTCTTCACCTTTGATTTCCACTGTAAACGCAGCTCCACAACCAGGGCGCAGCGCGGGATGGCTCTTTTCTACGGTCAATTCAATATCTTGGGGATAATGGTTTTGCCCGCGAATAATAATAACGTCTTTAATACGTCCGGTGACAAACAGTTCACCGTCTTGCAAAAATCCCAAGTCTCCAGTACGTAAAAATGGTCCCTCTGCTGTATTTGCTACGCGAGCATGAAAAGTTTGTTGTGTTTGTTCGGGTCGATTCCAATAGCCACCCGCTACAGAAGGACCGTGAACCCAAATTTCCCCTATTTGGTTATCCCGACACTGAGTTAAAGATTGTGGGTCAACTATGAGGACTTTTTGTTCTAAAGGCCCACCACACCCCACAATTGCCCGTTTTATAGTGTCGGTATCATCAGTATGAGGGACTACATGATTTTGTTCAAGGGCTGCCCCATCAAGATAACAAACAATGGGTGGAGTTGATTTTGAATTTCCAGAAACAATCAGAGTTGTCTCTGCCATTCCGTAGCAGGGATGAAGTGCCTCTTTTCGGAAGCCACACTCAGCAAAGGTGCGAGCGAACTGCTCTAATGTCTCTGGACGAATAGGTTCAGCTCCAGTGAAAGCTAACTCCCAACTGCTCAAGTCAAGGGTCGCCCGTTGTTCTGGCGTAATTTTACGAATACAAAGGTCATAAGCAAAATTGGGTCCACCACTAGTAGTTGCTCTGGAGTGGGAAATAGCTTTCAACCATCGCAAGGGCTTTTGTATAAAAGCTAGCGATGGCAACAAAATCATTGGTGCGCCAACATAAAGCGGTTGTATGACTCCTCCAATCAATCCCATGTCGTGATATGGAGGTAGCCAGCTCACACCCCGGCTCTTAGGGGTGTCACCGAAACTTTTCTGAATGAGTACACAATTGTGTAAAAGATTGCCGTGGCTCACCATAACACCTTTTGGTGTACCTGTAGAACCTGAGGTGTACTGGAGAAATGCTAAGTGGCTGGTGTATACCTCTGGTTCTTGCCATGCTTCTGACAAGTTGCTATCAAGATTGTCTGTGGCTAACCAATACAGGTTAGCAAATTCTGGGTTCTCAGGAAACCGACTTTGTATATTTCCTAAAAGGGATGAAGTGGACAGTCCCAGGGTTGCTCCAGCATCTGATACGATTGCCTGCAACCGGAGCATATTTTGATTGGGTCGGGGTGGATATGCGGGGACTGCTACAACAGAAGCATATAAACACCCAAAAAAGGCAGCAATAAACTCCAAACCAGGTGGATAGAGTAACAAAGCACGGCAACTAGCTGCATTCAGACTCTGAAGATGAGCTGCGATCGCTCGTGCTTTTCGATCTAATTCCCTATATGTCAGGCCAATACTTTCTGTTTCCCCATCTTGTAAAAAGGTATAAGCCATCGAATCCGGCTGGCTTTGTGCCCTGAACCTCAGCAGATCCACTAAAGTCGAAACTTCATGCCCCGAATTCATTAAATCGGTTAAACAAGTACTCATTGGATACTCCCTGGTAAATTTATGCCAATATGACAAACCTTTGTAGGTTTTTACGTCTACAGTTTCGGTTCATTCAAGATTGGCAATGGACAAATGCCTGGTAATTATCTGGAGGGTGTAAAGCTGAGCTTATGTCGGGAGAAAACACGGACAATAGACTTATTTTTTTGTTGCTATTTTCAGCTTGGGTAACTTTGCTTGTGATAATCACTTTGCAGAATTACATTTTTAAAGAAAAATTTCAAGTTCCTTATGCAGGATTTAAAGGTGAAAAAGCTTACTGTTTATAGTATTGAAGTTTTTGTAAAGAGTTGATGAATTTTAAGTAAGTTAAGATTAACCTCTATAACAAAAAAATATTTTTTTCAATCCACTTTAGGATGAAAATAAATCTATCTTTAGATTGAAAACTGAAAATTCAGTAATAAAGTAAATTCAGAATATCCATAAAAAAATGTTTTTTGCTGTATAGATTTATACAAAATAATTGTAATTGTAGTAAAAAAAGATTAAAAAAAAGAATGGTTCTTGCCTTCATTTATATAAATAAATAAATTAAATTTATTTCTTGAAGTAAATAACTAAAACTGCTGCAATTTCACAGACAAGTGTCATGAGCTTTGTAAAAGCAAGACATGAGTAAAGATTATTTGATGTTTTATAGCCTTTCTCAATCAAGTGAGGTACGTTAGTAGGGGCTCTCGGTCGAGAACCCTTACAGCTAGGTGTACCTCACCCACATAAAAACGCTATAGTATCTCTCCGAGCGCACGTAACGAGTTAGAATATCATGGTATTTTTAAAATAAGTAATTTTGCTGGTTGTAAGGAATTACTCCTTTTCCGTTCTAAGAATTACCAGTCTTTCTATGGTGGGTACTGCCTACTGTTCGCTGTTATGGGGCATGACCCTACCTACGTCTTTAGGTAATCGAATGGCACTCCCAGGGAGTAGTCCGAGCAACGAACTGAATGTGTATGGCGAGTTGATTTGACTTAAGGCTGTTTCTAGCCATGGGGGCAAGAGACAAGGGTAAGGGGGTACATAGTGAGTTTCGACTAAAAGTCCAGTCAGAGCCATGCAAAACTATCAAATGACAGGGTTTCCTCAACTATGAAGCCTGAATACATATCAAAAGAAAAGCCATTGTTGAAGCCATCAGGGCTGCTGATGATTATTGCTGCTGTTTTAGCAGCTCTTACCCTCAGCGGAACTGCTGTGCTTTATGTCTCTCGATTGCAACCTAGCGCTGAAGAATCCCCATCAAGCTCTGGGATCGCAACTCCCACAAACACAGCAAACACAGCTGTTTCTGCTTTAGGGCATTTAAGACCAGAAGGCGAAGTGGTTTACTTATCTGCTCCTACAATGCTCAATGGATTGGGAGGAAGTCGCGTCTCCACACTTTTAGTTAAGGAGGGCGATAAAGTTAAACAAGGGCAAGTCGTTGCTGTTATAGACAACTATAAAAATTTACAAGCATCTCTAAAATTGGCTCAAGAACAGGTCAAAGTTGCCAAAGCTAACCTTGCTCGGGTAAAAGCAGGCGCTAAGAAGGGAGAAATAGAAGCTCAAAAAGCCACTATAGAGGGTTTGAAAGCTGACTTGTACGGACAGTTAAGCACTCAGGACAAAACGATCGCACGCTTAAAAGCGGAGCTAAATACAGCCACTGTCGATTATCAACGTTACAATCAATTGTTTCTCAATGGAGCAGCAGCAGCATCTCAACTCGATAGTAAGCGACTTGCGATGAAAACAGCACAAGAACAGCTCAAGGAGGCTCAAGCCAATCGCGATCGAATTGAAACAACTCTTCAACGCCAAATCAAAGCAGCCCAAGCAAACCTGGATAGGATAGCTGAAGTTCGTCCTACCGACGTGCAAGCAGCGCAAGCTGAAGTGGATCGAGCCCTTGCTGATGTTGACAAAGCTCAAGCTGACTTAGAGTTAGCCCAGATCCGCGCCCCTCTAGAAGGGCAAATTTTAAAAATCAATACTAGAGAGGGAGAGACGGTTGGCGATCGCGGAATTGTTGCTTTAGGACAAACACATCGAATGAATGTAGTCGCAGAAGTCTACGAATTAGATGTCAGCAAAGTGCGGATTGGGCAAACAGCTACGATTACGAGCAATGCCTTTCCAGGAAAACTACACGGAGTTGTCACTGAAATTGGTTTACAAGTCAATCCACAAGAAGTGTTAAGTACCGATCCAACAACAGACGTTAATCGTAGAGTGATTGAGGTAAAAATTCGTCTAAACTCTGCAGATAGTCAAAAAGTTTCAGCTTTGACCAACTTGCAAGTCACTGTAGTCATTAACAAAAATCAGTGAACAGTTATCTACAATGTTTAATACACCTTTAGCATGGCTACAACTTACGCGAGACAAAACCCGTTTGCTGCTTGCTTTAGCAGGAATTGCTTTTGCAGTTATTCTCATGTTTATGCAATTAGGGTTTCAAGCATCTCTCTTTGATAGTGCCACAAGACTACATCAAAGGTTGGAAGGAGACTTAGTTATGATTAGTACTCGTTCTATGTCTTTGAATTATATGAGCCCGTTTTCTTGGCGGCGTTTATATCAGGTTTTAAGCTTTGATGGAGTGGAATCTATAAGCCCCGTGTATGTAGGTTTTCAAGATTGGAAAAATCCTTACAGGGGAAGTGTTCGGACTATACTTGTCTATGGATTCCAACCTGGAGATCTAGTTTTTAAGTTTCCTGAAGTTGCTCAAAATTTAGATCGACTTAAACTTGATGAAAATATTTTGTTTGATAGAGCTGCTCGTTTAGAGTATGGTCCTATCGCTAAAAAATTTGATGAGGGAAACTCAATTACTACTGAATTAGGAAATAAAAGAGTTAGGGTTGTGGGTTTGTTTACATTAGGACCATCTTTTGGTGCTGATGGAAATGTAATAACGAGTGACTTAAATTTTTTCAAGGTATTTCCCGACCGTCAATTAGGAGAAATTCAGATTGGGCTAATTAAACTTAAACCTCACGTAGATGCCCAGAGAATTTTAAACAAAATACAGTTAAATTTACCAAATGATATAAAAATTTTAACTCATCAAGGTTTTATAGAATTTGAGAAAAACTATTGGAAAACGAGTACATCAATTGGATTTATATTTACCTTAGGCGTAGGAATGGGATTTATTGTTGGTACGGTTATTGTTTATCAAATTCTTTATTCAGACGTAACCGACCACTTATCAGAATATGCAACTTTAAAGGCAATGGGGTATAGAAACAGATTCTTAGAATTTGTAGTTTTCCAAGAAGCAATTATCCTAGCAACTTTAGGTTACATTCCTGGATTTGCTCTCACTTTAGGACTGTACGACCTGACTAAAAATGCTACCCTGTTGCCTATTGTAATGGAACCTAACCGAGCTATACTAGTCATGATGTTAACAATAGTAATGTGTGCTATTTCTGGTTTCATTGCTGTGCGTAGACTTCGTAAGGCAGATCCAGCTGACCTTTTTTAAAGGCTTTAAAGCAAAAGGTAGAAGTTTATAGGCTGTAGTCTACTTGAATTTACGGCTATCAGAACGCAGGTTCAATAAGTTGCGACTATACTCAGCTTGGAAAGATAAGACTATGGCTCAAATACTCGAAGACTTCATTGACTCGTTGCCAACCCTAGAGATAGGCAACGAGTCATCTACCTAATTCCTTGAAGCCTGCGGCTTAGTATATGTATTAGGTGTAATCGTCATTGCCCCAAAATTAATCATACACTGCACTTCGTGTCAGATGTGGGGCTTCTTTTGGATTTAGCTAAAATTGACAATATTTAGTATTAGATTTATCTATATGTTTTTTTAATAAAGATACTTGAAAAAGTCTCGACTTTTCTTTGGTAGTCATGAGATTATGCTTGTATTAAGCGAGTTACAGGGTTAAAGGGATTACTACTCTCGCGTAGAATTATATTCTCATTTTTAATGAAAGCGTCTACCCACTTAAGAAGCGTCTACATAGCAAGCAAGCGACGCAAGAGATAAATTTGCATCTTTATTCAAAGCATCTGCCGGAAGAATTGTGAGAGACAGTGGTCGGGAAAATCACTTAGTTTTTGTCAACCATGTGCTCTCTAAAAGGACGGTCATGAAAGGAAAAGTTAACCAGACAATGCTTACCGAGTTGCGCTGGTAAGGGAACTTACTGTGCCTTCCTATTACACCTCGATCGAGAGTAGTGATGCAAGTCCAAACAGGCTTGCAACAGCTTTTACTGTTATTTTTTGTGAGAGGAGATAGAAATCCGGTGTCTAATAATAATCAGAATTCATTATTTTCACTTCAGATTTACACACCTGGCAGTGACATTGCCGTAGGCTCTCAACCCAACCAAACTATTATAGGTCGTACTGGAAACGATTTTGTTTTTGCTTATCAACCTCTTACAACTACTGCGGATCAAAGACGGATTGATGTTCTGCTGGGCGATGTGGCTGTAGATGATATTCCCGAATTCCGTCAGTGGAACGATACATTTGCTTTGGGTGATTGGAGGCAGTCTTACTATGCCAACAATACCAATAACATCACAGACCCTTTGGGTTTGGAAACTACTGCATACATCACTGATTTCAACCCAGCGCTAGATACCATTCAGCTATTCGGGTCTGCAGACAATTACCAGTTACTGGATACCGGGCTTGGAACTACAATACTTCAGCAACAGGAAACCGGATTGGATGTTGTCGGCTTTGTGCTTGGCAATTCTAATTTGAATTTAGGGAGTAATTACTTCAAATTCCAAGGTGTTACTCCTCCACCAGGCCCAGCAGTACCTCAGGCTCAGCAACTAGGAACCTCAGGTTATGACCTCCCCCTCAGCACTGCCAGTGACCCTTTTGGTAACGTCTATGTAGCAGGAGCAACCACTGGTTCTTTGGGAGGAACTAATGCTGGTTTTCGTGATGCTTTAGTAGCTAAATACGATAACCAGGGCAATCAAGTCTTCCTCCAACAGTTTGGCACTTCCCACCCTGACACAATCTATGGTATTGGAACAGACAATCAAGGAAACTATTATGTAGGAGGAATTACTGAAGGAAATCTAGGTGGAACCAAGCAAGCAGACATTGTTGATACTTTTGTAGCTAAGTATGACTCCAATGGCAATCAACAGTGGATTCAACAGATTGGGGAAAATGTGATTTTTAATGCCTTTGACCTCGCTGTTGATAAAAATACTGGTGATGTTGTCATAACGGGAGTTGACGTCAGAAACGATATACAGAATACGGACGATGCTTTTGTTATCAAGTTTGACACCAATGGGAACAAGCAGTGGCAGACTGAAACTGGCACTACCACTAGTGCTAATCTCGGGATTGCAGCTTTTGATGAAGCTTATGGCGTGACTGTTAGCAACGATGGGAGTATTTATGCAACTGGATGGACTGTAGGGAATTTGGGAGGTCCCAATCAAGGGAAGTATGACAACTGGATAGCCAAGTACGACAACACAACAGGCGAGGAGCAATGGGTTAGACAGTATGGAACTTCAGATTATGAATGGTCTTGGGATGTTCAAACCGACAGCCAAGGCAACCTTTACACAACTGGCTGGACTCTGGGGAGTTTGGAGGGAGAGAATGCTGGGTCTTATGATGCATACTTAACTAAATATGACAGCAATGGAAACCAGCTCTGGATTAAACAATTCGGAGGTGTTGGTGATGATGAAGCTTTTGATTTATTCATCGACGAAAATGACAATATTTTCTTAACGGGATACACTAACGGCAACTTAGAAGGAATTAATAATGGGTTGTTTGATGCCTGGGTAGCTTTGTTTGACACCGAGGGTAATCAGCAGTGGCTTCAACAGTTTGGCACCTCCGATGTCGATCAAGCCTACGGAATTACTGGTGACAACGCAGGTAACGTCTTCGTTACAGGAGTGACTCAAGGTTCCCTTGGGGGTACTAATGAAGGGTCATTTGATACTTGGGTGGCTAAGTTAAATGCAGCAACGGGAGTTTTGGAAAACTTTAATGGTAGTCCAGAGACCGTTCAAGCCTTGTTTGCTCGATCCTCGTCACCTTTAGAATCTTTTGACCTTGAGGAAATTAACACTAACTCTCCTCAACTCGCTAAATTTCAAAAACTCACTCAATCACAAGAAGAAGAGATTGCAAATTACTTTGAGCAGTTCACCCGTAACACATTGCAACTGCCTCCTGGTAGCGGAGGCCCAGACGGAACTAATTTGGCACGTCTAATTCCTAACCCTAACCCTTACATTCCACCTGCTTCCGTACCCGAACCATCTTCTGCTGTTGGTCTACTAATGTTTGGTGCTATGTCAACTATCGGTGCCAGAAAGGTGAAAGGGCGTTTGTCAACGATAAGCACCTCTAGTTCAACCTTCCAGGGAATCTTAGACAAGAGTCATCGCATTGAAAACCGACTCAAAACTAAAGTTGAAACCTTAAAACAACGGGTGGTTGATAAAGGTCACAACATAGAAAGCAGGTTCAAAAATAAAGCCTCTAAAGCCAAGGGCTATGCAACTAAAGTTAAATTATGGTGCAAGCAAGTTCTCGTGTAACCTAGTACAGAAAGGCTGTTCGCGTAGCGTCTCCTCTGGAGAAGTATCAAGGATAAAGGATGAAATTAAAAGGCTTACACTGTAAGCTTTGGAGCAATTCACAATGGTTGCCTTATTTACGCCGACTTGTACTAGCTATAGTTAAATAGCACGGGAGGCACGTAGCCCCGAAATACTAATAGATGGTGGGCAGATGCCCACCTTACGAAATAATTAGCTTTTTGGGCTTTTATTTTTGCTTGCGAGACGATGGTACAAGATATTTAAGAAAAAGAACGTTTGTCAGAACTTAACAGTTAACTGACATTATTTTTCTGAAAGAGCCTTCTTCTTCGCCTGTTCTGAGATTCGTCTCGCAAGGGTACCACTTCCGCTTCATTACTTTCCCGTGCTACACGAATCAGCAAAGCTGCTGCTACTAAACTGGAAATCATTGAATTGCCACCATAACTAAACATGGGTAATGGCAACCCAGTTGTTGGCAGGAAACCAGTGGTAACGCCAATATGAAGTAATGATTGTCCTATCATCAAAATTGTTACCCCAATTGCTATCAGTCGGTACACTGACTGTTTGGCTTTTAGGGCTACGATCAATCCTAAAGTAGCGTATAAAGCCAACAGTACCAGGAGCACCATACAGCCAACAAAGCCAAACTCTTCAGCAAAGACAGCAAAAATAAAGTCGGTGTCCTGAATCGGTAGATAAAACAGTTTTTGTTGGGAAAGCCCAAAGCCAGCCCCCCATTGCCTACCAGACCCGACTGCTAGCAAACTTTGCACAAGTTGATAACCATCCCCGGTTGGATCTGCCCAAGGATTTAGGAAAGATAGCACTCGCTTGCGCTGATATTCTTTAATACTAATACTAAGAGTGGCTAACAGCACTCCACCTACTGCTGTTCCTCCCAAGTACTTGTAGGGTAATCCAGCAGCCAGGGCAATTAGCCAAATCATCATACCACATAGTGCTGTTGTACTTAAGTTTGGTTGTGCTAGTATTCCCAGAATAATCAGACAAAAAATACCCAGCCAAAAAAAGCGCACGCGCCAGCTTAACCTTTCCCATTGGCTAAAAAGTCGCGCACTCTGCAGTACGAGAAAGGGTTTAATTAACTCAGAAGGTTGAATTGGTATCGGTCCTAAAGCTATCCAGCGAGATGCGTCAAATGCTTTTTTTCCAAGTCCCGGTACCAATGTGAGGAAAATCAACCCCATCAGTATTATTACAAACCAGTGGGCTACACCTAAAACCTTACGTATGGGTAAATTAACAATGATGTTAAATACTATTAATGCTACGAATACCCAGAGGATTTGGCGCTTAAAGTAGTACAGCCCATCATTGTGGCGATCGTCAGCAACGGCATATGATGCTGAAAATAGAATGACTAATCCCACAAACAGCCATATCAATGTCAACCAGCGCAATAACCGCGCCTCTAGTGCCCAACTGGACACGGAGTCATCGAAGAATGGAATCAGGCGGCGTAAATTCACGATGAAAACTAGTGTCTAAGGGTAATCGCTCAGAATGACGTTAATGATACTACGCCAAACCATAAATTCATCGTTACAATCTTAGAATTACAAATTACAAATTACAAAGTTTTTGTATATCGCTACCGCTTGCATAGTGAAGTTACCCGCCCTACACGATAATATTTAAATACCAGCACCATCTAAAAACTCTTCAATCACCCGATCGCTATCCCAACTCTCATTGTGTGTGTCTGTGTTGCTTTCTTGCGTTGCATCAAAAGATGGGGACACCTTTAACTGCTCAATCTGCTGTTCCAAAGTCTTAACTCGCTCAAACAAAACGCGAATCACCTCTGCTTCTACATCCCGCAGCATATTATGAGCTAGAGCGTCAACACTCTTCTTATTCACAGACGTGATGCGTCCGGGAATGCCAATGACTGTGGTATCGCTTGGTGTATCTCTCAATACTACCGAACCCGCCCCAATACGGACGCGAGCGCCGATATAAATATTGCCTAACACCTTAGCACCTGCTCCGACAACCACATGTTCGCCTAGAGTTGGATGGCGCTTTCCTGTCTCTTTTCCCGTACCACCCAAGGTAACTCCTTGGTAAATTAGCGTGTAATCACCTACAACTGCTGTTTCACCAATGACAACTCCCATACCGTGGTCTATAAACACTCCCTTGCCAATCTTGGCTCCTGGATGAATTTCAATTCCCGTCAAAAACCGACTTATGTGCGAAATGAACCGGGGGAAAAAGGGAATTCCCCGATTGTGGAGCCAGTGTGCAACACGATGTAACAGTATAGCTTGGAACCCTGGATAGCAAAACAAAATCTCCAGCCAGTTACGCGCTGCGGGATCGCGATCGCGGATTGCTCGCAAATCAGTTAGTAACATAATGTAGTTCCGATTTGAAAAACGCTCAAATTAGTAGCTGGTAAAATATCACTTGAAAAAAATGCATCATTTTGGTAGTTTTATTAGATAATCTACGGTAAGGCGATAAAAATACGCCTTTTTTTAGGTTTGCTTGGAATTGTACCACATTCAACCTAAAATAAGAACTAATTTATTATAAAATTACTATAATCCTATTGATGAACAGTAGTATATTGAATAAAGACTTGAATAGCCAAAACTACGCTCTCTTGGATTTGTCTTCCAAAGTCGAGTACGCGCTGCTAGCTCTTTTGGAACTAGCAAGCAATAAGGGAAAAAAAGATCCTCTCACCATGAGTGAGATTACCGCTAAACAACCCATACCCGAACGCTATCTCGAACAAATTTTAACCAGTTTACGGCGGGCTGGGCTGGTAAAAAGCCATCGTGGCTCAAGAGGCGGCTTCGTTTTAGTTCGAGAACCTTGGCAGATTACTTTGTTAGAGGTTGTCACCTTCGTCGAAGGTGAGCGCAAAGAGCGAGAATCGTCTCTTCCTCCCACACTGGAAAAGAATCTAGTGCATGAGGTTTGGGAGCAAGCTAACGCCGCTGCTATTGAAGTTTTGCGCCGTCAAACACTCCAAGATTTGTGTCAAGAAAGAGAAGCACGGATACAACAGGGACCAATGTATTACATTTAAAGGCAAAAGAGGAGTACTGAGTGTCATTTATCCTTTGTCATTTGTCCGTTAAGTTGAGTAATTCATGACTCATGACAAAGGAAGATTCTCAAGAGTAAGTATGCTCCCCCAAATGCGGAAAAGCTAAGTACATATGTTTACTCAACTATAACTGAATTTAATGAGTCAAGAGGAACTGTAAAAACATAATAAACAACTCCGATCCCCAAGAGAATGACAGCAAGACTGGAAAGGATAACAAAACGATCTGCTGGTTCATAAGCATCATCATCAATGTCCCGACGAACAACAAGATAGTGCTGGGTTGAAAGCATGACCGTTATCAAACCAACGAGTGAAAAGGCTAAACCTAGCTTCCAACCATTACCAGGGGATTGAGGTGCAAGAGGAGGACGGAGTATGCGAAGGCGGACAATAAGAACGCCAAAACCCATGAGGGCTATTCCACTCCTCATCCATGCTAGGTAGGTACGCTCGTTAGCTAAATGCTCTCGGACACGGTCAGCGCTTTTGCTCTTAGGTTTTTCTGGTTTTTCCTGTGCATTGGTTGTCATAAAGTTTAATGAGAGTCGAATGGACAATTTTTTTTTAGCCATTTTTTAAAACTGGCTCATAATATTCATACTATTAAATTTAATTTTTTCCTACTTTTATCCAGATTCAAATTCAACTTAAAAAAATGCGTTAATAAAAATTAACGCACGCATCTAGATTTGAAATTCTTTTAAAGAACTGCTTATTTAGTCATAAATTTAGTCATAAATTGGTGCATTGGTGATTCTATATTCCTACCGATAATTAACAAACTAAAACCTGTTACGATCGCAGCAACTACAGCTAAAGTAGGATTTTCCAAAGTGTGACTGTTCACTAAAATGACAATACCCAACCCAATCAAGACAGGGGGAACAAGTTGATGACCGTAGCGAGTTAGAGCATCGGCGATCGCCTTCATACGAGTTAACTGATAAGCTGCATAGCACCAAACTGCCACGAGAGAAAAGAACACAGCAATAATCACTGCAAGGCTCTCCAAAGTGGTGCTGGCAAACAATGGTGCGTAGATAGCGATGTTATCACTTCCGTTAGCAATTGTGACAGCAGCCACACTATAGGTTTGAGGAGACAAAAAGCTAACAAACCAAGGTTGTGAAGGCTCTTCTTTTTCTACATCTGTTTCTTCATCATCTATATCTGGATTTAACCAATGTCCAATACCAATAACAATAGGAACAATACCTAGCAATCCAATTATGGGTTTTGGTAGGATAAAGCTGCCAAAAAAACTTGGCAAACTAGCAATCACCAAAGCACTGAAACCAATGTACTGACCAATAACAATGTGACGGCGACGAAACATTGCATTAATCTGGGAGAAAAACAGAGACAGAATCACAATGTCATCAATATTGGTCGCAGCAAAGGCACCTAGCCCAGTGGGAATCGCAGTGTATAGTCCGCTCATTTCTATTTGTCCTTATGTATAAATCAGTGAACTGGGAACAGCGAACAGAATTCGCCTTGAGAGATAACTGTTAACTGTTCCCGTTTAATGAAAGGGGTCTTCATCGATAGAAGAAATAACTACAGGCGATGGAGTTGCATATCTATCGTGGATTTCGTCGATGCCCTTCTGCATTGACCGAACAACATCGGGTGAACGGCGTTTTTGTCTGAAAAACCATCCACAAGTCATAAACAGATAAACAACAAACAAGTAGGGGAACACATTATATGGAGCATCCGGCACCGGAAACATTGTGCTTCCAGGAATTCCCACACTACCAATAACAGGAATCATCATGAATCCAATTCCCAACACAGAAAACACCACATCGCGCAGGCAGAGTTTTCTCAGTTTGTACAGGTAAACAGGAGCTGCAATTGATATCAAGATATAGACTGTGAGAAATCCATAGCTGCAGATTGCTCCCAAGTAACCCATGCACTCAAACAACTTAATGTGAAACAAAGACATGACCGCAGGCACTAAAAACGTAATGAAGGAACACATTGTGACTGCAATGTGGGGCGTGCGGTTTGATGAATGGGCGGCACCGAGTTTAGAGTGGAACAACCCATGACGTGCCATCGTAAAAAATATTCTGGCAGCAGGATTAATACAGCCAAGGACACAGGCAAAGAAGCTCAACAAAGCGCCTAAAGCTATTAATTCTCCTAAAAATCCAACTCCTGCTTGTTGCGACAGGAAACCCAAAGGCTCTTCGGTTTTAGTAATAGAGACACCAGTACCGCTGAAACCCAGCACTTCTACATAGGATGTAAAAATGAAGAATAACCCTGCTAGGATAACACTGCCAGTCACCGATCTGGGGATCGTTCGCAATGGTTTTTTGGCTTCATCACCCAACGATGTAG
This sequence comes from Scytonema sp. NUACC21, assembly GCF_054684315.1. Taxonomy (NCBI): domain Bacteria; kingdom Bacillati; phylum Cyanobacteriota; class Cyanophyceae; order Nostocales; family Scytonemataceae; genus Scytonema; species Scytonema sp. NUACC21. Next base: position 239,709 of record NZ_BAAFZH010000107.1, read on the forward strand.
CACTCTCAAAGCCAGAGAAGCCAAACAAAACCAGCACTAGCCCTGTTGCGACATTACCGGGACGGACACCTTCGAGGGTGAGTTGTGGCATATGCAGTGCAAAACCGGTCTTTGCCCAGATAATAATGCACAACAAAACAATCAGCCCCAAAGAAATCCCCTCCATCCACAGCATTGCGATCGCGGAAAGTTGGATATCTTTATAAGCTGCATACCAAGCTATTCCCGCCCCCAATGCCAGCAAAGTAATGCTAGAGGGATGAATACCCACTTGAGCCATCAAGACACTGCTGAAGTTTGCGAAGCCACACAAAGTAGACATTCCCGTGAACAAATACGCTAGCACCAAACTCCAGCCACAAATAACACCTGCTGTTGGACCTAGCCCTTTAACAATGTAAGAGTACAGCGAACCAGGAGAAGCAGAACGGCTGGCAAACTGATTGATGTTGATGCTCACAAAGATGAGTCCAACCAAGCCGATAACAAAGCTCAACCAAGTTCCGTTTCCTGAAAGTGCAACTATTAAACCAAGGTTTGACGCCGGGACTGTGGTAGGGGCAATCACGGCAAAGGATTGAGCCAGGACTTCCCCAAAGGAAAGGCAATTGGGCTTTAAGCCGTGAACGCTCTGTTTGTGTACGGGTTGGTCAGTCATAAGTAAATTTCCGGATCTTAAAGATGTCTCAAGAGAAGATTTTTAGCTAAATTGAAGTTGTAAACTTTCCTTTACCAGGGTTTCACTTTTGAGTCACAATTCTCACTGTATTGTTCCCAATGTATAGAAGCAAATATTCTTTTTTGTTAAAGTAATAAAATAAATTTATTCATGTTTCAAATATTAAGTATAAACTTATACTTTTAATTCATGGCATGACTCTACAAGGAGCGGATTAATGTTCTCTTCTATGCTTGAGAGAAAAAAGTTTCAATAGAATTGACAGCCATTCAAAATAAAGTTATATTTTTGACTCCGTAAGAATTTACGAAAGTTTATTAATGTTGTTGTTGATACAAATTCGGCACAGTTTTATTACCATACAGGGGGTAAACAAACGCTTCTATGACTTTTACTGTAAAAATTTCATTGGTTATGATATACTACGGTAGCCTAATAGGTTTGCCGTATAATAATATACAGCTATCAACCCTATCAGGGTGACAATACCCGCTCAACAAGCTTAAAAGAGCCACTATGACCTTTGAGCAGTTGCGAATTTTCCTTGCCGTTGCAGAACTGATGCACTTTACCCGTGCTGCAGAAGCGCTTTACATTACTCAACCTGCCGTTAGTGCAGCAATTCAGAGTTTGGAGGTGGAATATGGGGTTAGATTATTCCATAGAATTGGTCGCCACATCGAAATCACTGATGCAGGCAAGTTACTCCAAATAGAGGCACAGAAAATTTTAGATCAAGTCTCTTTAACCGAGCGGGGTTTGCGGGAATTAAACAATCTGCAACGGGGTGAATTAAAGCTAGGCTCCAGCCTTACCATTGGTAACTACTGGTTACCCGAGAAGATTAGCCAGTTCAACCGTCAGTACCCCGGTATACATATAAATTGTACATTGAGCAATGCAGAAGAAATTTGCGAGGGGACAGCGACAGGGTTGTTTGATTTCGGTTTGGTGACAGGTGAAGTGAAACCCACCCTCAGCAACTATTTGGAAAAAGAAGTTGTGGGAAGCGATCGCCTCCAGATAGTCGTTGGCAAATCTCACCCTTGGTTTGGGCGAATAGAAATATCTCCTGCAGAACTGCTAACAACAACTTGGGTAATGAGAGAGTCGGGTTCGGGGGCGCAACAGGTATTTGAGCAAGCCTTACAAGACTGGGGAATCGATCCGACTGAACTAGATATTGTTCTGGTTTTAAGCAGTAGCGAAATGGTAAAAGCAGTCGTGGAAAGCGGCGTTGGTGCAGCAGCAATTCCTGAGTTGATGGTGAAAAAGGAACTACATCTGTCTACACTACACGCAGTTCGCGTCATAGATAAAGCTTCTGGCACAAAGTTAAAAATTGTCCAACCCGTTTGGAAGCTCAAACACCGACAGCGTTTTCAAACCAGAGTTGCAAGTGCCTTTGAACAGTTACTTACCCAGTGTTCGCTCGAAGTTTGAGCAAACCCTCCCTCCCTCACTCCCTCACTCCCTCACTCCCTCACTCCCTCACTCCCTCCCCAATCCCCCTTGTCTTTTTTTTGCTCCAAATAATCAATTTTTTTTATTAAAATAAGAAAAAAAAACATTTGCTTTTATTGACAGCGGTCTTGTATAGTGGTGTCAAACTTCTTGCATATAGCTAGCGAAATATCAATCAAAACGTTCTGACCCTGATTTTATTTAGTTAGGCTGACCGCTGCCTTCTTATACGAAATAACTCTTAGGTGTCTACGCTCTTTTGCCTATGGAACTCTCAAACAAAACCGAGTACGCAATTCTCTCTCTGTTGGCACTAGCAAAATGCCATGCCGACGGTGAATCCTTGCAAATCCGAGAGATAGCAGCAAGGCAAAACATTCCCAACCGCTATCTAGAAGAACTTCTAGCAACACTGAGGCGTGGAGGTTTGATCAAGAGCATACGTGGGGTCAAAGGAGGCTATGTTCTAGCACGAGAACCTCAAAAAATAACCGTTCTAGAAGCTTTACTTTGTATAGAAGGGTTAGATGCTGAATCTGTAAAATCTTCCAACATCAAAACAGTTGAAACTGACGTCATTCGCGATGTTTGGCAAGAAGTGCGTCAAGCAGCTTACGACGTTTTGCAAAAGTATACGCTTCAAGACCTTTGTGAGCGACGCATCTCCAAACGTCAAATAGAACTCATGTACTATATTTGATTAAAAAACAGATAATTTGTAATTAATATACAATTGAAATATTGATTACGAATTATTTTTTTTTACTAAAATTGTTAAACAAAAACAGCTGGCAATGAGCTTTGTCAGGCTTAACGTTCCATTTTTTAAAAGAATAAAACTCCCTAAGCCTATCAGCACAAAGGGTACAAAGTTCTTGCCATAACGAGTGAGAAGCTCAGCTATTTCTTTCTGATGAGTTAATTGATAAGCCGCAAAGCACCAAATACCTATCAGTGAAAAGAATACAAATACAGTAACTAGAAAAGTACCTAAATCGCTGCTTGCAAATAAAGGTACGTAAACGCTAATGTTGTCGCTACCATTAGCAACTGTAACAGCAGCAACACTGTAAGTTTGGGGAGAAACAAAACTGGTGAAAACAGTTTCTTCAGATAATTTTGTTTCTAGTTGGATTTCCTCTAAAGATTCTTCCTGTCCATTCACCAAACTGCTGATACCCATAACAACTGGAAGTAAACCAAGTAATCCAACCCACTGAGTTGGTAAAATTAATCCCCCAAATAGACCGGAAAGACTGGCGATAACTAATACTATAAAGCCCAAATATTGACCTATAACAATATGCTTGTGAGTCAAGTTGGCATTTACCTGAGAAAAAAATAACAATAAGATGAAAATATCATCTATGTTAGTGGCAGTGAAGGCAAGCACGCCCGTAGTAATTGCAGTGATAAATTCTCCCATTGTGTCTTTATTATGAAAATCTCAAGCCAAAACACAAAGTTCTCTTTTCTGGTAGCCTGTGAGAGAAACTCCTATCAGTTATGATTTTGTTAAACTAACTTTCTCTCACGATTAAGCATGACTGAGCTTTGGACAGCTTTTGCAGAAAGTGTAATCGCTTTTGTTGCTACCAATATCGATGATATCTTAATTCTGTTACTATTTTTCTCACAAGTAGATGGCAATTTCCGCCGAAGACATATCATTATTGGTCAGTACCTCGGTTTTTTAACCATTATCATTGCTAGTTTACCAGGATTTTTTGGTGGTTTAGTAGTTCCTCAAGAATTCATTGGATTACTGGGATTATTACCGATAGCAATTGGTTTGAAAAAACTGGTGAGTAAAGAAGAATCTACAGAGGTTCAGACAGTAACCAGTGATTTTAATCCCTCTTCACACAGTCATCCCGCCGTATCTTTTTTGCTGAGTGTTTTGCATCCTCGAACTTATAAAGTAGCTGCAGTAACGCTTGCTAACGGCGGAGATAATATCAGCATCTATATACCTTTATTTGCAGGTCATACTTTTGCAAGTATGGCAGTGATTTTGTTTGTCTTCTTCTTGATGGTTGGTATTTGGTGTGCGATCGCATTCTCTTTGGCTCGTCAAACAGCGATCGCGCATATTTTAACTCGTTACGGTGATATGGCAGTTCCTTATGTACTGATTGGTTTAGGTCTGTTTATTATGTACGAAAGAGGGACTTTTAAACTCTTTCTGTGAATTTGTCAAAAGTCCTTGGTCATTTGTAAGGGTTTTTATTTCCGCTGACCTATTTTGGTGACCAATAACTGTGTTACACCGGAGACACTAGCTTGTAGCTTACCATCAGCAGAAGTGTGTAGATGACGAACCGCAATGGACGTTGAGGCGCAAGCTGGCAAAGTTTGGCACCAAGGAAAACTCCAGGTACAGAACCCATCCATATTGGGAATACCAAACTCCAATCAACCGTTCCCAGGCTGAGGTGTCCAATTGAGGTAAAGAGTAATAAGATAGCTGCTTGTGAAATATCTGTACCTACTAATTTACGAGCATCTAACTGGAAAAAGGAAATCATTACCAAGGCGAACATTGAACCGGAAGAAACACTTGTTAAACCAACCAAACAGCCTAAAACTGCTCCTATACCCATTGAGAGAACACGTCCCAATGTTGTGTCTAAATCTAACTTTGGTAGCTCGGGAAACTTCAAATTGGGGAAAAATGTCAGTAGCAGCAGTTGTGTCAGGGCTAATAAGGTGACACACAAAATCATCATCCCAACTAAGTGCAGCAGAATATGATTTAAGTTTTGCTCCCCAGTTTGCTTGATGAAGTGCAAGATGCTTACCCCAAACAAAGAGCCAGGAACACTACCCAACGCCAGCCACTTCACTACTTGCAAGTCGAGGGTTTTTTGTTGCCAATGTTGAAAACCCCCCACGAATTTCATTAATGTCGCAGCTACAACATCAGAACTGACTGCGATCGCGGGGGGAACTTGGAAGATAAAAATCAGCATTGGCGTCATCAAAGATGCTCCTCCAATTCCCGTTAAACCAACAATGACACCAACAAAGAAACTGAAGAAGGGTAGTAATAAGTAATGCATACTGCTTGCTGCTTGTATAAAGGGTTGTTATGGTGCCTGAACTTCTGGTAGAAGTCAGCTTGGTAGATTCAAACCCCTTTTTTTGATAAATGTCAAAACTCGATAGGCTTACCGTACTTTAACTTAAATTTTACGCTAAAGTCCAGCGTAGTCGCACATACGCAAATAAAACTATTTGTTACAGTAGTTGGGCAGTAGCGTCAATGGTCAAAAACGCTGATAATTAAAGGCTTTGGGCAATCCTATTATCCTCAAGAATAAATTCTGACGGCAAAAAAATCACAATGACAGGAATTATCGTTTTCTGCCCCATGCCCTTGGTAAGAGAGATAAAACCCTGAAAATTCTGCCTTAAAGGAGGGTATTGAGGGGAAGCCGATGGAGTAATGTTGCTGTGGGAAAATTCTTATAAAGTCCCCTTATAAAGTGGAGTTTAGGGGAATGGGACATCCTGACTAGTACACATTGCAGTATAAGGGTGTTACTTTCATCCTTTAGCCTCCATACTTCAACCTTTTTGTACTAGTGCCTTGTGTCATCTAGATAAATAGAAACATAATACCTAAGGATTTACTGAACTGTAGTGTTATTCAAATGACTCAAACTGACTTCAACAAACAAATCCAGTCCTTTTTTGACTTTTCTAAAGGGCTACTTGCTGCCCGTTGGCGTTCTCTGCTGTTGCTATTTCTTGGTATCTACTTACCGTTGCAAATCTTTGGGCTATTAGCAATAGAAGTTTGGGAAAGTAAAGGTGGTTTCCCCTTTGCCTGGGATGTACCGATTCTTATGGCAATTCACTCTACAGCAACACCGCAATTAGACGCGATCGCACTCACCCTGACTCAGTTTGGCTCTTCAAAATTTATGTTTCCCGCTATTGGGTTTATGGGACTAGCCCTCTTGTTCCAAAAACGGTGGCGATCGCTCACTTATTTGCTAACGACTACAGTGGGAAGCGCGATCGTCAACCGTACAGCAAAAGAATTCATGCATAGAATACGTCCCCATTTATGGGACTCACTTGCTCCCGAGTTAAATTTTTCATTTCCGAGCGGTCATGCCATGATGAGCATGGCACTAGTAGCAACCTTGGTTATTTTGACTTGGGGAACTATTTGGTCTTGGATTTTGCTAGCTGCTGGAAGTGTGTTTGTTGTAGCGATTGGCTGGACGAGACTTTACCTTGGAGTCCACTTTCCCAGCGATATTTTAGCAGGGTGGATGGTTTCCATAGCCTGGGTGATTGGTGTGAGCCTAATTATCAGACCGCATTTAACCAAACAAACTGCCGTCACCGAAACACGAACAGCAGAAGAAACGACATTACTAACTGAAGAAAAACAGATGTTGGGAGAACAGTAGGGCAAAGGATGGGAAACGAATGTAATATCCTGTTCGGTGAAGCATTTGTATAAAAATAACCCTCTCTAACCCTCCCCGAAGTTCGGGAAAGGTGCCGTCAGACGGGTGGGGTAGAGTTTGTGTATTATAAGTCAATACAGTTCAATTAGGGTTAATGTGTAAAAAATTACGTGTGTAGAGACGCGCTATTTGAAGCGTCTCTACATTGTGTTGCCCAACCTTTGCGTTAGCCTTGTTAATCGCCAAGACTGATTTGTGGAAACTGATTTGTAGGCGCAGTGGTAGCTCTTGTATCCAAGAATGCCTGAGATACTTTAGGCACAAACCAGTTTATTTTACTTTTGCTGGATTTGGAAACTTGAGTAACAGGCATACTAAATTCTATCGCTCCTGTATTTTGATTGGTAGCGATCGCCAACTTAGTTCCTTTTGGTACCTTGACAACAACACCACCAGTGATTTCCTGATTTTGTCCGTCAGAGGTTGGAGAGACAGCATTGACATCAGTAGGTATGTAAATTCCCTGACAATCCCAGTCATTTTGAGTTGTTTGACCATCAGCTAGAAAATACAACCCAGCATCGTAAGGGAAGTCCTCCTCATCAACATTTGCTGGTATTGGTCCGTAAACAGCTAGAGTGTTACCAGTGTTGTTCTGGCACTGACCCCAATTCACCCCTGTTTCAAAAGCGTACTTGAGCAATTCCAACTCATTGAGCTTATTTTCAATTTCCTCTGGTGTGTAATTCTCCAGTTGCGTTTGTGATTCTTGCACCGTTCGCAACTTATCGATTTCTTTAGTCAATTCTTTGTATTCTGAGCTTTTCGTAACTTTTGGTGGATCTGCAAAGGAAGGCTGAGCAAAGATGAAATTTGCTAAGAGTAGCACCACCATCAAAATATATTTGAAAGCTTTCATGATTTTTTCCAAGCTAAATGACAAAAGCAACAGATTTAAACCTATCACTTGCAAGAAGGATAAAGTAAGTTGGTACAAATTCAAGTTAACTGGTGAAAAAGACTTTTGTTCTTTGTTATTAATTATTTGTAATAAGCAAAGCACAAATGACTAATCTCAGTCAACACAGTTATGTTTAACTTTGCCTACCTACTTATCAATATTGTAGCAACTGCAAAGGCACAAGGTTTATGCATATTTCTGTCTTCTCAATCAGAAATTACTTTATCATCTCAGTCATTGTTTTGTAACCTTAAGAAAACATGAATTTTACACCACATGAATTTAAATATTTTCTGACTTCAGGGTGATGATTTCTGGAATATTGACTCTTCTATATTGCCGAACCATCTCATGTAAAGTATTCCGATAAACTTTGTGTGTATTTACTGCAACAAAAATTTTGTATCTTTAAATACTTATTTTTTGACAGTCAGAATAAAATCTAGTATTCCGATGAAGTTTATGTAGAATTAGATGTTATGAGAAAAGACTTAATCTGAGTTTTTAAAAGACTTGATTGTCAAAATTACATAAGCTATGATGACTTCGCAATAAGACTGACGTTCAAAACCTGGAAAAATGTATTTCTGTTTCCAAATTACAATGAAACATATGTCTTGAGGTTAAGGATTAGCTCCTTTCAGACGTATCAGCCCAAGCTATTTAAAAATTCCCTCATAAATAACCCAGAATATGTGCTATTCCATATTTGAAAAACTTTTAGGATGAAAAAGAAAATATTATCCCACCATGAAAGTGCTCACGGATTAAAACCGGGCTGTCTCTCTTTTGAAGAAGTTCTGGCTCAATCCTTTGCTGTTATTGCACCTACCACAATCCCTGCATCCAATATCGGTTTGATAGTAGCACTGTCAGGAAATGGAACCTGGTTAAGCTTTCTCATTGGCTTGATTGGATTGATATTAGTGAGTGTAAACATCAATCAATTCGCCAGTCGTTCGGCGTCACCTGGTTCCCTCTACTCTTACATAGTCAAAGGTTTGGGTCCGACTGCTGGTGTGATTTGTGGCTGGAGTTTGGTTTTGGCGTATCTGTTTACAGGGATGTCGGTATTATGTGGCTTTGCCAACTTCAGTGGAATCTTGATAGCTCAAGTGGGTATTCATCCATCCAGCATTACACTGTTAGCATTGGGGGCGGGAATCGCGTGGTATGCAGCTTATAAAGATATCCAGCTTTCCGCTATGGCAATGCTGTGGCTGGAAGGAATCTCGATAGCCTTGATTGCAGTATTGTGCTTGATGGTTTGGGCGCATAAGGGTTTTGCTTTAGATATGTCCCAACTAACTCTGTCTGATGTGAAGCCAGGGAAACTGGCGACGGGATTAGTGTTGGTGATGTTTGCTTTCTCTGGATTTGAAAGTGCTACATCTTTAGGTGATGAAGCGAAAAACCCACTGAAAACAATTCCCAAATCTGTCATGGGTAGTGTGATTCTCGCGGGTTTATTCTATATATCCACAACATATATTGAAATATTGGGCTTTAGCGGTACTGGCGTATCCATTACCAACACCGAAGAACCCTTGGGGTTTTTGTCCAAACAAGTGGGCATGGGATTTTTAGGAGAGTTAATCGCTGTTGGTGCCTTATTTAGCTTTTTTGCTTGCGTGCTTGGTTGCATCAATCCCGCTGCTAGAGTGTCTTTTATGATGGCACGTCATGGATTGTTCCACTCTAAGTTAGGTGTCGCACATTCTTCTAACCGTACACCCCACATGGCTGTGACAATGTGCTCGTTCCTGACATTCCTCGTCCCTGCAGTCATGTCCCTATTTAACATCAAATTATTTGAGAGTATGGGTTACTTAGGGGCTATTTGCAGCTATGGATTTCTCACTGTTTATATCCTCATTTCAATTGCAGCACCAGTTTATTTGTATAAAATCGGAAAACTTCGTCCTTCTAATGTGATGTTCTCCGTGCTGGCAGTTTGCTTCATGATGATTCCCGTATTGGGAAGTGTAGGAATTCCTGGTAGCAGTTTGTTTCCAGTTCCAGAGGCTCCCTATGATATTTTTCCCTACCTATTCTTGATGTATTTGGCTGTAACTTGTGGGACTTTTGTCATGCAAAGGCTTCGTTATCCCTGGATTGTTGCCGAAATGCAGCAAGGAGTGGAAGAAATTCACGCTAGATTTAGCGATCGCGACAAGCTTTAATTTTATCCAAAATTGCGATCGTGCCCTTAGAAAAGACACCTAAAGATAAATATGAGTGGATTAGTAACTGCAATTAGTACAGGGGCAGCAGCCTTCGGTGCCACCAACATTGATGATATAGTCATCCTCACGGTCTTTTTTTCACAAGTTAATGCGACATTTCGCCGTTGGCACATAGTACTTGGTCAGTATTTAGGATTTGCAGCACTAGTTCTTGCTAGCCTTCCCGGTTTCTTTGGGGGTTTAATTGTTCCGAAACCGTGGATTGGTCTTTTTGGCTTAGTACCTCTCGTTATAGGTATTAGATGCTTAATAAACAAAGAAGAAAATTCCGAGAAAGCCGAGGAAGAATCAGCGCAGCCTCAAAACTCTTTTTTTGCCAAGTTTCTCAATCTACAAGTTTATAGTGTTGCTGCTGTCACATTTGCTAACGGCAGCGATAACATTAGCATTTATGTTCCTTTATTTGCTAGCAGCACCTTGGAGAGCTTGCTCGTTATTATAGCGGTCTTTTTTCTGCTTGTAGGGATTCTCTGCTTTACAGCGTATCAATTGACCAATCAAAAAGCAATAGCTGAAATGCTGTCGTGTCATGGCAATACCTTTGTCCCATTTGTCTTGATAGGATTGGGAGCTTTAATTTTGGTAGAAAGTGGCATAGTGTCTTCTTTGCTTTCTGTTGTTAAGGGTGACTTTTCGATTTGGTTGTAAAGATGGAAGATTGTTAGTAGATAGTGGTTAGTGGAGAGTAGATATTAGTTATTGGTGTATTTATAATCGTGTAGTTATTAACTATTAACACCCAACTACTAAACACTAACTACTAACTTCTAACTAGAGGAGATTGCAACAAGTATGAAGTACAGATTATTGTAAGGTCAAACAGCCGTCTTTCCCTACCCATGGACTTCATTTACCTAAAAAATCCCGTATGTAAATTCTACGTAATAAAGCGTTTTTTTAAAGATTTTGGTATCAAATATACAAATCTTGTCCGGTTGTTCTAGTATAAATTTATAAACTAGAGGAATAAAATTGAGTATCTTAGAATTTTCATTATTAGTTTGGTTTGGGTCATTTACGGCTGGCTTTCTAGGGGCATTAACTGGTTTGGGGGGAGGAGTCGTGATTGTCCCATTATTAGCTTCAGTATTTGGCGTTGATATTAGATATGCAGTGGGTGCCTCTTTGGTATCTGTCATTGCTACCTCCTTAGGTGCAGCATCTACATATATAAAAAAAGGCTACACAAATCTGCGGTTGGGAATGTTTTTAGAAGTAGCAACAACTATTGGGGCTCTAATTGGAGCATTTATTGCTACTTTTATTTCTGTGAAAGCTCTAACTGTGGTGCTGGCTGTTGTTCTACTTTATTCTGCTTATCTTTCACAACAGCCCAAACTTGAGAACTCCGAAAGCGATGCACCCGATCCCCTCGGAACTTATTTACAACTTAATGGCAGTTACCCCGCACCTGAAGGGCTGATGTCTTATCAAGTTCACTCCGTCCCCGGTGGATTTAGCGTGATGCTTGTTGCGGGAGTGCTTTCTGGATTACTGGGCATTGGTTCGGGAGCTTTCAAAGTACTGGCAATGGATCAGATTATGCGTGTCCCGTTTAAAGTTTCTACAACCACAAGCAATTTTATGATTGGGGTAACAGCAGCTGCATCAGCTGGAGTTTATTTGGCAAGGGGTTATATAGATCCGGGATTGTCAATGCCAGTGATGTTGGGGGTATTGCCTGGTGCTTTTTTAGGAGCACGAGTTCTTATAGGAGCTAAGACCCGAACTCTAAGGATTGTGTTTAGTCTTGTGTTAGTCATCATGGCATGCAAAATGGTATTCAACAGCTTAACAACCGGGGCATAGTAACATGGAAAAAATGAATTTTGGTTTTTGGCGGGGTTCACCTACGCTCTTAAAAAGTAGATCGGCTGAATTTCAGTTACCGCAACTTGAAAAGTCCGATGGGGAGTTGACTCAGCAAAACACCAACACAGTGGTGCAAATCTCAAATAACTGTGAGATTGGTGCTAGCAAACACGATACAAAAACATCAAGTGATTTGCAACTTGAGCAGTTGCTTAGCAATTTATTAAGGTATGGCGTGTTGATTGCTAGCACTTTAGTTTTTGTTGGTGGTTTACTTTATTTAATTCGCAACGGTCATGAACCCGCTCAATACCAGTTTTTTCAAGGAGAACCACCTCAGCTTTGCTCTCCATCAGGTGTTATAGATGCCGTTTTATCAGGTAGCTATCGTGGAATCATTCAACTCGGACTACTGCTACTCGTTGCAACTCCCATCTTACGTGTAATCCTTTCCCTATTTTTCTTTTTACGACAGCGACAATATAACTATGTTGTTATTACTTTGATTGTCCTCACTGCTCTGATTTACAGCCTTATAGGAGCATACTATTAATTCAGCCAATTATTTTCTAATTTGGTAATACTCAATCCGGTTGATCAACTCCTTTTTATGGAACCGCTAAGTAAATTGTAGGGTGGGCATTGCCCACCTTTTATGTATCTCGGAAAACCTCTTTATACTCTTAAAAAAGAAACTGGTTTATTAAACCCAAATTTTGTTGAATGAACTCTGAGACATAGGTTCTTACCACATCAATCATTTCAACAGGGAATAATCCCAAAGCTACAGCAGATACTAAGCTAAAGAAACCAATTATTAAAGCCAGAAACCTTCCAAAAAAACCAGGGTTAATTTCCATAAAACCCAACCGTGATTGTCCTATAACAGCGATCGTTAAGAACACAATTCCTATGATTATCAAATAGGTTGTTAGGGGTACATTAGTCATAGTTTTAACAAGGATTGTTATCTATACTTTAGAAATTATAGCGATTTGCGATTTAATGAGGTACAACACTAAGGACGCAAGACTTGCATCCTCATATCAGGTGTATTTCATACTTCCTGCAGATGAAAACATCAATACAACTATCTCTGGTTAGCAAAATCCCCAACTTCTCTTAGCTGACATCTTGCACCTTCTTAATAAGAGGGTGGTGGGCTTTAGCCCTACCTACTCTGGTTAGCTATCTCTGGTTAGCAAAATCCCCAACTTCTCTTAGCTGACATCTTGCATCTTCTTAATAAGAGGGTGGTGGGCTTTAGCCCTACCTACGAACTAATAAGCTTTTTGGGCTTTTTTTTGCAATAAGTTGATGGTGCAAGATATGAGTTATACCAATTCTTTGTAAGGTTGCGCCAAATTTCTTCTGTTCTTTCTTTGTGTCCTTTGCGCCTTCGCGGTTCGTTATATAATTCGGCGCATCTTTATACAGAATTGGTATTAGAGGATGTTTGTCAAGCCTTGATTTCCTGTTTCCCCCTTTATCTTGATTTCTTATTTCCCCCTTCTTGATTGTTGTTTCCCCCTTCTTGATTGTTGTTTCCCTCTTCTTGATTGTTGTTTCCCCCCTTTATAAGGGGGGATTAAGGGGGGTACAAATGACAAATGACCAATGACCAATGACCAACCACTTATCCCAAAGTCGCTAAATCTTCTGTAAACTGAGAGTTCAACAACGTCCACAAATGTAGATCGGTAAAATCTGCAATTGTCATAAAAGCCCCAATTGCTTTGAGAACTGCTGGATCGTGAGTAGAAGTCACACCGATAGTGCGGATACCAGCACCAACAGCAGAACGAATTCCAGACGGTGAATCTTCCAATGCTATTGCTTGTTCTGCTGTGATACCTAACTTGTCTAGGGAGACTTGGTATGGTGCGGGGTCTGGTTTACCTGCTATGCAATCTTCCCCGATGACAACTACATCAAAGATTTTTTCGATGTCCAAAACTTCAAACATGAATTTGACATTGAGTTTTGGAGCATTCGTCACCAAAGCACGCTTGAGTTTGTGGCTATCTGTCCATGCTATGAGTTCTGAAAAGCCATTCATTGGTTTCAGAATTTCCCTGGCTTTTTGGCGGAAAAGAGCTTCTTTGTCGTCTGCAAATTTTACACCTTCTTCCAGTGGTAATTGTGGGAGTAAATCTTCTATAATTTGCGGGTTGGTTCGCCCGCTAATTCTGGATTTATAAAATGCTTCGTCTATATCCATGCCATAACCCAATAGCATTTCCCGCCAAGCTTGGTAGTGTATCGGGTCAGTATTGGCAATAGTGCCATCCAGGTCAAAAAGAATTGCAGCCAGCATGGTTTTGATAGTGTAAACTCTTGTAAAGTTTCTTTAATCAGTTTACACTTTTTTATGCCGCTTTGTTAATTAATAGGATTGCTTCAAAAGAAAAAACTATAATAAATCATTCAAATTGTGACAACCTATGGTAAACGGCACGAGTAGGGGCTGTCCCGGTAAGTACCCTTACTCGTTCCTTTCCTCGAAGTAGAAAGATTTTTTGAGACTCCAATGCCAACCGCAAACAAGTCTTTTCGTGTTGATGCTCTACAGGTACACGTGTACCGCTCTGAAGTCGAACTGGCACAGGATGTAGCGAAAATAACACAAGTAGATTTACAAAACATCCTCCTAAAGAAAGAAACGGCAGCTTTATTAATGGCAACAGGGAATTCCCAAATTAAATTTCTTGATGCTTTGATAGAAATCGGTGATGTTGATTGGTCGCGGATTATCTTTTTCCACCTAGATGAATACTTGGGTATTTCTGCTGACCATCCTGCTAGTTTCCGCCGCTATCTACGTGAACGTCTTGAAAACCGAGTTCAGCCCAAACAATTTCACTATATTGAAGGTGATGCCATGCAACCTTTGATAGAATGCGATCGCTACACCAATCTGTTGCAAGCACAACCTATAGACTTGTGCTGTCTGGGTGTTGGCGAGAACGGACATCTTGCTTTTAACGATCCAGCCGTAGCGGATTTTCACGATTCACATACAGTGAAACTCGTAAAATTAGATGAAGTTAACCGCCAGCAACAAGTGAATACAGGTTATTTTCCAAAATTGGAAGCTGTCCCGCAATATGCCTTTACCGTAACTATCCCGTTGATTTGTTCTGCTCAAAAAATCATCTGTCTTGCACAAGGGAAACGTAAAGCCAAGATAGTACAACAGATGTTGTATGAGGATGTAACCACTAATTGTCCCGCTTCTATTCTTCGCACCCAACAGCAAGCAACACTATTTTTAGATGTTGATTCTGCTGCTTTCGTGGAAAGTTAGGAATTGTAGAGACCAGACATATATTCGGTTTGCGAGTCAGTGAGGTACATTAGTAGGGGCTCACGTTTGCCCTGACAATTAGGTGTACCTCACGCATATGAAAATCGACTTAAGGCAGAAGTGATAAAAGCACAGCAGGTGGCTGTGCCTGTAAGCCTATTCCTATAGAGAAAAGCAGAACTGTCAACTATCCCTAACTTTACACGTGCAAAACAAAATGCCCTACCATTTGTGAGAAAATTTTCAAAACCTTCCCAACAACTTGAGTATTTTTACTGGATTTTTCTTATCCGGACACTTGTCAGTAAAATTTCGCTTTTTTTATCTATTGAGCTATTTGATAATAAGAATTGAATCCGATCAAAGTATTTGATGAGTCGGTTAATAGCAACGGCGCAGAAATACTCATTGTTTCGATTCAATTGCTAGAGCGTCTGGAAGTGCTGCTGTGGTTCCGAGCTTATTTGCAATAACTGCTATAGCACTCCTAAATAATTCTTGAAAAATCTCTAAGTAACGTAGGGTGGGGAGTGCCCACCGTTGTTCAATTGTGTGGCATAGCCCTACCTACGTATGTTTCAAAAATCAAATAGGATTCCTATAGTATTTGAAGCTAACAATATACAGACATTATTAACTCAACTGCATCTGACTTGTCATGCAGTTTCATCAAACACTCAATAATAAACAATTCTTTTAGGATTACTAAATCTAGAAAGGTGGTAGCACTAGCTTATTCTACATTTTCCGTGCTGCTATCATTTTGACGATTTGTTCTCCTTTCTTATCTGTTTTTCAAGTTCATTAGTAAAAATTTGGGTGATGATTTATGAGTACATCTGGCAACTCTCTGATCGATGGTCTTGGTGGGCTAGCAGGTTTTGGCGAAAATATTTTGGATAGGAATGACGATAGTTCTACTGGGTTTATTGACATTACGTCAGTTTTTGATGTTGGCTTAAACTTTTTTGGTACAGTTTATAACGGCTTTTATATTAACAACAATGGCAATATTACTTTTAATGCTCCTAGCAACACCTACACACCTTTTGCTATCACGGGCAATACAGGCATACCAATTATTGCTCCCTTTTTTACAGATATTGATACTAGAGCCGATGCTGTAACTTCTTCTGTTGGAGGGAATTCTACTGGCTCTAACCTTGTTTATTGGGATCTTGACCCAGCTAATAACACTGTAACAATTACTTGGGATGATGTTGGACAGTTTAGCTACGGAACAACACCCAACGCTTTCCAGTTGCGTCTTAGAGACACGGGTGGAGGTAACTTTACCATTGAGTTTCGCTATGAGGATATTCAATGGTATGGCGGAAATGCACGGGCTGGATTCTCGGCTGCTAATGGTACTAACTTCTTTGAGTTGAGCGACTCTGGCACAGACAAAATGCTCGACCTGGAATCAGCTAGTAATACCAATCAAGCAGGCATATTTTTATTTTCTGTTGTTAATGGAAATCCCAATCAGCCACCAACCGATATATCTTTATCTTATTCAACTGTACATGAAAACAGTCCTAACGGCACTTTCATTGGAACCTTAACCACTACTGACCCAGATGCAGAGCAGTTATATACGTACACTTTGTTAGATGATGCTGGTGGTCGCTTTGCTATTGATGGAAAGCAGCTGATTGTCGCAAATCAAGCCAAGCTAAATTACGAAACCAGTTCCAGCCACAACATCATCGTTCGTACCACAGATATTGGCGGTCTTACTCACGATGAATCAATAACAATCACTATCAATAATGTTCCTGAAGCAGATCTAAGTATTACTGCTACAGCTCCTCTTACAGCTTATCTCGGAGAGACAATCCAGGTAAGCTGGACGGTGACAAATCAGGGGGATGGAGCAGTTGTGCCTACTAGCCTTGACCTAGGGGATGGAGTAGTTCAGCTGGATAATTGGGTTGACTCTGTTTACCTGTCTGACGATACTGAGCTCGACCTTGATGGCAGTGATAGAGATACGCTGTTAACTACGCGCACAATCAAGCTGCAAACCCCGCTAGCTGCCAACGGTGGGACTTATGACCAGCAGCTAGTAGATATCATCATTCCCGAAACGGCAATAACGGGTAGTAAGTATTTGTTGTTTGTGACGGATCGCGATAACAACCAATATGAAGATAACAAGACGAACAATGTGCAAGCGCGAGCGATCGCAATTACTGCTCCTGATTTGCAAGTTGAGTCACTCGATATTGTTTCCAGTAACGTACTTGGCAGTCCAATCACTCTCAACTGGACAGTTCGCAATACCGGAGATGGGACGGCAACTAGGAACTGGCGCGATCGCTTCTATCTCTCTACAGATGGAACTATTAGCGATGATGATATAGTCATTTGGACTGAAGACATCATAAATACAACACCCTTTGCTAAAAATACTACTTACAGCAAAAGTGCTACAACAACTTTACCTTTAAATCCCGACCTGTCTGAAGGTACTTACTATATTTTGCTGGAAACTGATGCAAATAAGGAACAACTAGAAACCAGTGACAGCAACAATAAAGTGAGTGCAAGTCGGGATTTGACATTGCCTCTTCTGCCAGATTTAGTTGTTAGCAATATAACATCTCCTCCCACAGAGTTTTCAGGACAACGCATTCAGGTCAGTTGGACGCTGCATAATCAAGGTAACGGCGTTGCAAGTGGCACTTGGTCTGAACAAATTTATTTATCTAATGACGCTGTAATTGGAAATGAAGATGACGAGTTAATAAATACTTTTGAGTTCACAGGTACGATGGTGGCAGGTCAACTTGTTACCCGGATACAAGAAATTACTTTGCCTGTGGATTGGAGTGGCGAGCGATGGATTGTAGTCAAAACAGACACCGATCAAAAAGTTTACGA
Organism: Scytonema sp. NUACC21; assembly: GCF_054684315.1. NCBI lineage: Bacteria > Bacillati > Cyanobacteriota > Cyanophyceae > Nostocales > Scytonemataceae > Scytonema > Scytonema sp. NUACC21. The sequence continues at coordinate 257,491 of NZ_BAAFZH010000107.1, forward strand.
ACACAATAAAGAAAGCAACAATACTGGAATTTCCGCTCAGCCAATCAACATTCACCTCTCCCCCTTCCCAAACCTTCGGGTATCAAGTGTCACTGCTCCACTTACTGCCTTCTCCAGTCAGAAGACTGTTATTGAATGGACTGTCACGAATACGGGAACTGGCTCTACTAGTGCGCCGATTTGGTATGACGCAATTTGGTTGTCTTTAGATGACAAGTTTGACTCAAGTGACATTTACTTAGGTAAGGTTGAAAATACTAACTACCTAAATGTTAATGAAAGCTATACCAATAGTTTGACAGTCACTTTACCTGAAACGGTTAACGGCAACTACCACTTCCTAGTTAAAACCGACTACAATGCACAAGTTCAAGAACTTCAAAACGAGGGCGACAATTTTGGCGTCAGTAACTCCAGTTCTATTAAACTGACTCCACAGCCTGACTTACAACCGACTGTCGTCAATTCACCTTCCCAAGCATTTTCAGGTCAGAGGATGACCCTAAATTGGACTGTTACCAATAACGGTCCCGGTAGCACTTCCAAATACAGCTGGTACGACACAGTTTATATGTCAGTTGATGATGAGCTTGACATAGGCGATCGCTACCTTGGTATGCGTTACCACTACGGCGACCTTGGTGTTAATGAAAGCTACAGAGCAAGTTTAGATGTAACCTTACCAACAGGGGTGAGCGGAAATTTCTACTTCTTGGTCAAAACTGACGCGAGCGATTCAATTCACGAATTAGCATTAGAAGCTAATAACGTTGCTTACCAACCTACACCTACTACAGTTAACCTCACACCACCTCCAGATTTGGAAGTGGAGTTAGTAGAAGCTCCTGTAGCGGCTGTAGCTAGTCATCCCCTAACAATTAATTACCGTGTGGTCAATAACGGGGCGACCGCTACTCCCAACTATACCTGGATTGATGCTATTTACCTGTCAGCAGATACTCAATTTGAACCTAGCACAGATATCTTTTTGGACAACGTTACACACTATGGCAACCTAGAAGCAGGTGGATTTTATCACGGCTCTGTTACCTCAACTCTTCCTGATGGGCTAAGTGGTACTTTCCACGTCTTTGTTGTTACTGACAAGCCCAATGACGTCTTTGAGCTGAATAATGGCAACAATGTTGGTTCCAGCGTTGGATTAGTTACAGTTTCATCACATCCGGCAGATTTGGTAGTCTCGGCAATTGATGTTCAGCCAAGCGTTGAGGCAGGTAAAGCTACCCGCATTTCTTGGGCTGTCACTAACATTGGAACAGGTGATACTGCTGTCAGGGCTTGGACTGACAAAATATTTGCGTCTACTGATACAACACTGGGTAACAGTGATGATGTTCTTTTACACTATTCCAACCACTATGGAGTGCTCAACCCTGGGGAGTTCTATTCACTTGACGAACTGGTTACCATTCCCTTCAACTTGTCAGGTCAATACAATTTATTTGTTGTGACTGATACCAACGATCAAGTCTATGAAGCAACTGCTATTAGCAATAACTATAAATCTCAATTAATTACCGTCAACCGAGACACTCCTGATTTGCAGGTGACTGGAGTTAGTGTAATTAACGCAACACCTTCTGTATCATCAACCGACAAACTTACTGTTAATTGGACAGTGAAAAACTTCGGTAATGGTCGCACTAATGCCTACTCCTGGTACGACAGCGTTTACCTTTCTACCGACATCCAACTAAACTCTCAACAAGACATTTATTTGGGACAAGTTTTCCATTCTGGTGCCCTAGACCAATTCGGCTCTTATGACGGTTCTGGTACCTTCGACCTGCCGATAGACCTCAAGGGTAATTACTACGTTATTGTCCACACAGATAAAAGTGCCAATGGTAACTATAACGACCAGGTTTTGGAAGGTTCTTTGGAGGACAACAACGACAAAGCAACCAGCAACACCACTGTCATTACCCAGGGTGAAGTTCCTAACTTGGTGGTAGAAAGTGTTGATGCACCCATTAATGCTATTAGCGGTCAGCAATTTAATTTGACTTGGACTGTCCGCAACGAAGGTGCTGCTACTGGCTACAAGCGTTGGTATGATGCCATCTACCTTTCTCGCGACCAAATTTTCGATCGCAGCAGCGATATTTATCTCGATTACCAAGACCATGTAGGCGGCTTAGCAGCTGGAGAGTCGTACACCAAAAACCAGTTGTTCAAAGTGCCGCAAGGGTTATCCGGTTCATTCTACGTCTTTGTAGCCACCGATGGGGGCAATCAGATATACGAGCGCAGTGGAGAAGGAAACAACGTAAAATATGATACTAACTATATGCGGGTCAATTTACCAGCACCTGCTGACCTAACAGTTGGTACTATCACCATCCCCACTAATGCTGTTCCAGGGCTTGATGCCACCATCAGCTACACAATTAACAACATCGGACCAAATGCGGCTCAAGGTATTTGGTATGACTCAATCTACATCTCTGCTGATGATAAATGGGATATAAATGATACCTTCTTTGGACGTATCCAAGCACCAGTTAGCTACGCAGCTGTAGGAGAAAGCTATGAATCAGCCATAACTGCTCCCTTACCTGGTGTTGTCCCTGGCGACTATCACGTTATTGTCAAGAGCGATATCCGCAACGCTATCGTAGAAAACAACGAAAATAACAACATTGGAGGTTCTTTAACAAAAGTAGCAATTGATGCCGAGCGTCTGCAACTGGGAGCTTTTGCAAGTGGTACTTTGGGGCAAGGGCAGTCGGTCTACTACAGAATTGATGTTGCCCCAGGTGAGACACTACAATTCAACTTTGACAGTGTCTCTACCACAGCTGCTAATGAGGTTTATGTCCGTTATGGAGCAATGCCAACTCGGAGTGAGTTTGACCTGAGTTTCAGCAATGCCTTTTCCTCCGATCAGCAAATTGTCGTGCCTGCAACCCAGGGTGGAACTTACTATGTTCTTGCTTACGGTAGTAGTGTGGTTGGAGATCCGGCTGAGTATTCCTTGCAAGCAAATGCGCTGGATTTGTCGATTCTACGCCTGGGGACAACTCGGGGAAGCAATCTTGGTCAGACAACGATGATGATATCGGGGGCTAAGTTTTCCACCGATGCTGAGGTGAACCTAATTGCGCCTGATGGCAGTCAGCGCACTGCTAGTCGTGTGTGGTGGAAAGACAGCACGGAGTTATGGGCAACATTTGACCTGCGGGGTTTAAATCCGGAACAGTACGATGTGCAGGTCAAGGATGACGGCAAGACAGCGATTTTGGCGGATTCCTTCACGGTGAACACAGGTGCTCCAGGCAAGGTTGAAACGCAGATTGTGGCACCCAAAGCTTTGCGTCTCGGACAGAATGGTATCATCACGGTGGAATATGTTAACACTGGAGAAACTGATGTCCTAGCTCCGTTGATCTCGCTTACTGCCGAGAATGCTGAGTTATTACCGCCTGGTTCAGGGGCATCTACAAGTTCGATTGAATTTCTAGCAATTAATACTGATGGCCCAGCTGGCATCTTATCTCCAGGAGCAAGTGGTAGTATCTCGTTCGTCTTTGCTCCAACCGTTACGACTGGCTCAGTTAATTTTGATTTACAAGTACAGTCAGAATCAGATCGGCTATTTGATTGGGCAACGGTTAAGGAGGAAGCGCGACCGGATTTTGTTCCTGAAAGATTCTGGGATGCTTTTTGGAACAATTTTACTGCTTCTGTTGGCAGTACCGTAAGTGATTACCTGGGAGTTTTGGCAGATAATGCAACCCATCTCAGTCAGATGGGTGAGTATACTCATAGTGCTGCCAGACTACTGAAATTTGAACTTCAACAAGCCGGTAATGCATTCACTAATCCTGCAATTGCTGCCGTCGATATAGTCGATGCCACACCAGGGCTTTCACTTCAGTTTGGGCGGATCTTTCTGCAATCTTTGGCAGGGCGCTATAGTCTGGGTTCTCTAGGCTACGGTTGGACAACTCCGTGGGAAGTATTTCTGAGTACAGACTCCACTGGAAACGTTGCCAGTATTAATGGTGGGGGTAAGCAAAGGTTCTTTTTCCACCAAGGGAATGGTATGTACGCCGGGTATGGAGATGATAAAGCCACACTGATCTGGAAGCAGGAAGGATATCGCCTGCAAGAAATAGATGGGACAGTATCGGCTTTCCGAGTCAATGGCAAGCTGGATTATACCCAAGACGCCAACGGGAATCGCATCACTGCCGGTTACACTGGGGAACAATTAACTAGTTTGCTGCATTCCAATGGTGACAGTCTGACGTTGAGCTACAACCCTCAGGGTCGCATTAGTCAAATTACAGATTCAACAGGTCAGATCGCCACCTATGCTTATGATACAGCGGGCGAGAGGCTGCTTTCGGTCAGGACTCACTCTGGCACTGTAACTTATACCTACGAAACTAGCAGTCATCTTGCCCGCGAAAATGCTCTGCTGTCTATTGCTTATCCAGACAATACACACCGCTACTTCGAGTATGACACTCAAGGAAGGCTGGCTCGTACCTATGGCGATGTTGGTGCTGAAACAGTATCTTATACTTACGATAGTGCTGGTAGCATCACGATTACCAATGCTGATAGCTCAACAACAAAAACCTTGCTTAATGATTTTGGGCAAGTAAGTCAGATCCATGATGCTCTTGGGAACGGTACCCAGTTTTTCTATAATGACAATGGTAATCTGACATCACTGCTTACTCCCAACGGTTTCACCTATGCTTACCGTTATGACGACCAAGGAAATCTAACCAGCCAGATAGATCCTTTAAGTCATGAGGTTAACTTTGATTACGACTCGGCTCTGAATCGATTGCTCAGTATTGAAGACCAGCGGGGTAACACCATTAGCTACAGTTACGATAGCCGGGGCAACCAAACAGGTATTACTTATGCTGACGGCAGTACTAAAGAGTTCAACTATGACGCCACAGGCAATCTCACCCAATCGATCAACCGTCGTGAAATTCCCATCAACTATACCTACAATAACGATGGACTACTTACCCGCAAGGACTTTGCTAACGGCACGTTTGCTGAATACACCTATGACAATCGAGGGAACCTGAAGTCTGCCACTGAAAGCCAGGGCACTACTACAATGGTGTATGATGCTCAAAATCGGCTGAAGCAGATTACTTACCCCTCAGGGCGCTTCTTACAGTTTACCTATGATGCTGCGGGTCGTCGCACACAAACGGTGAATCAGGATGGTTTCACCGTCAACTACACCTATGACAATGTAGGACGACTGGCAGGTTTAACCGATGGCAATAACAACCGGATTATCAGCTACACCTATGACAATGTTGGTCGCCTGAGCCGGGAAGACAATGGCAATGGCACTTATACTACCTATACCTACAACAACACCCAACAGATTAAGGAATTAGTCAATTATGCTCCGGATGGCAGTGTTAACTCTCGCTTGAGTTACACCTATAACGCTCTAGGGCAAAAGACGAGCATGACAACCCTAGATGGTATGTGGACTTACGGTTACGATGCTGTTGGTCAGTTAACTAGTGCGACTTTCGCTTCCACAAATCCTGCTACCCCCAGTCAAAATCTAACTTATGTTTATGATGCAGCCGGGAATCGAATTCGGACGATTGAAAACAATGTCACCACAGACTATACAACGAATAACCTGAACCAGTACACCAATGCCACTGGGGTCAGCTACGTATACGACGCGGACGGAAACTTATTCTCTAGAACAGAGAATGAACAGATCTCAACCTTCACCTACGATGACCAAAATCGCTTGCTCCAACTCGACACTCCTGATGGCAGCTGGCGCTACGAGTATGATGTCTTTGGCAACCGTGTCGCTACGATTCATAATGGTCAGCGGACAGAGTACTTGATAGACCCAACTGGGATGGGAAATGTGGTTGGGGAGTATGACAGCAATGGTAACTTAATTGCCAACTATGTTCATGGTCTGGGCTTGGCTAGCCGCACAGATGTTAATAATCTCTCAACTTACTACGACTTCGATGCACTTGGTTCCACGATGGGGCTGACAGGTTCAGGCGGCAACTACCTTAATACCTATAACTATCTGCCTTTTGGGGAGAACTTAACTTCTATTGAGACAGTGGCAAACCCATTCGAGTACGTTGGGCAGTGGGGTGTGATGGATGAAGAGAACGATCTTCACTTCATGCGGGCAAGATATTATTTGCCTTCTGAAGGACGCTTTCTTAACCCCGATCCGATTGAAGTCGCTGGAGGGCTCAATTTATACGCTTATACTGCCAACAATCCCACAAATTGGATCGATGCCAACGGATTAGCCTATACAGCTATTAGTGTTAGTGGCCCAGAATTGACTGTTGCTGGAGTAGTAGGAACGCAAGGACAAGGTCGATTTATAGGTGAGACGAAATTTGGGGGAGATCTAGCAGTTGGCGTGACTTCATCTGTCGAAGATATTCAACCGGGAGACTACTTCCGTATCCAAGTTAGCGCTGCATTCGGTACTGCTATATTTAACTGGAGTAAGAAATCTAAGAACATCGAGACTGTAGAGGGTGGCCTTGGTGCTGTGTTTAATCTGCAAGGATCCATACCTTTACCGGGTATGGTTGGGTTTAACATAAGCGAGGGAACGTATATACTAACCGGTCCGCCCCTTCCTCCAATTACAGAACCTGTTCAGACGCCATCATCAGACTCCCCTCCCCAAACAGAACCAACGAATGAACCTCCTGCAGCACCAGCATTCGAGTGGCCAGAATTGCCAGATTGGATTCCTCCTATTTTCCGTTGGCCTTTTAACAATCCGTTAAATCAACCAGTACGCTGGTTTGTAGATATTGTTTCCTCCTTTGATCCCAACGATATCCTTGGTCCCCAAGGGTTTGGTGCAGAACATTGGGTAACCGCAAAAGACCCTCTCAACTACACCATCCGCTTTGAAAACGACCCAATTTTTGCGACTGCGCCTGCCCAAGTTGTACGCATCACCCAACAACTTGACAGCGACCTCGACTTTCGTACCTTCCGCGTGGGTGACTTCGGCTTTGCCGACACGTTTATTGATGTACCGGACAACCGAGCTTTTTATCAAACTCGTCTGGATTTAACTGCTACCAAGGGAATCTACGTAGATGTTGTAGCGGGTATTGATGTTGCCACAGGGCAAGCCTTTTGGGAACTGACATCCATAGACCCAACCACTGGAGTACAGCCAACCAATCCCTTGCAAGGTTTCTTGCCACCTAACATCACCAAACCTGAAGGAGATGGCTTTGTCAGTTATTCCGTAAAAGCCAAATCGAGTATTGAGAATGGTGCTGTCATTGACGCTCAAGCCCGCATTATCTTTGATATTAACGAACCCATTGATACACCAGCAATTTTTAACACCATCGACAAGAGTAAACCCACAAGCACTGTCAGCGCATTGCCAAGTGCGACTAACGATACTAGTTTCTCCGTCAGTTGGTCTGGTAGTGACAATACGGGTGGATCGGCTTTGGCTGGTTTTACAATTTACGTCTCGGACAATGGCGGCGCATTTGTTCCTTGGCTGGAAAATACTACTCTTACCGAAGCTACATTTACTGGTATTGCAGGTCACAGCTATGCTTTCTACAGCCGTGCCCAGGACAACGCGGGGAATATTGAAGATGCTCCTAGCAGTCCTCAAGCATCTACGACCGTTGCTAGTGGTAACCCCGGTACGCTAGCATTCAGTGCTGCTGAGTTTAGTTTTAGCGAAGATGGCACCCCAATTCATGCAGTCACCATTATCCGTACCGATGGCACGGCAGGTTCAATTAGTGCCACTGTCACTCTGAGCGATGATACCGCTATCTCTCCAATCGACTACAATAACACTCCCATTGTTGTTACCTTTGCATCGGGAGAAACAAGCAAAACAGTTCTTATCCCGATTGTCAATGATACGTTAATTGAAAGCTCACAGAAGCTCAACTTAGTTTTGAGCAACCCCACAGGCGGTGCGACTATTGGCGGTCAAAACAGCGCTAGCGTGACCATTGTAGATGATGATGTGCATCTAGCTTTTAGTGCTGCAACATTTAGCGCGATCGAAGACGGCACACAAGAGGCTGCTGTCACGGTTATCCGTACTGGCAAAATCTCTGGAGCAGTGGGCGCTACTATTACACTTAGTAATGGTACTGCTACCTCCCCAACTGATTATGACAGTACGTCTATAGTTGTGAACTTTGCTGACGGAGAAACAACTAAGACCATTGTCATCCCAATTGTTAACGATACGGTCTCTGAAAGTGATGAGGCAATTTACCTGACCTTAACCAACCCGACTCTTGGTGGGACAATTGGGTCTCAAAGCACCGCCACCTTCATAATTAAAGACAATGACACTCCCCTTAACCTCATCGGTACCGCCAACAACGATACCTTAGTGGGAGCATATGGTAATGACACCTTAGATGGTAAAGAAGGCTCGGACACCTTAATTGGCGGTGCTGGTAATGACACCCTTATTGGCGGTACGGGATCTGACACATTAGACGGTGGTATTGGCAATGACTTTATGGACGGTGGTGTTGGTAATGACACCTATATTGTTGATAGCGTTACTGATACCATCATTGAGAATCCGGGTGGCGGTGCTGATACAGTTCAAGCTTCTGTTGATTTCTCGATAGATGGGATAAGTATAGACGATCTGATCCTGACTGGTAATGCCATCAGTGGTACTGGTAACAGCCTGAACAACCGCATTACAGGGAATGCTCAAAATAACATCCTGAATGGTGGCAGCGGTTACGGCGGTGATACTTTGGATGGCGGGGCAGGCGATGATACCATGTCTGGTGGCCTTGGTCATGATACCTACATCGTTGATTCGCCTAATGACATCATTGTTGAAAATGCGGCAGAAGGTGAAGATAAGGTCGAAGCTTCTGTGGACTACTCAATAGCTGAGTTAACTAACGTAGAACATTTGATACTCACTGGTAATGCTGTCAAAGGTACTGGCAACTCCCAAAACAACTATCTTGATGGAAATGCACTCAACAACATTTTGTCCGGGGGAGAAGGCAATGATTCCCTCATTGGTAATGAAGGCGATGACACCTTAATTGGCGGCGGCGGCAATGATTCTCTGTATGGTTATACAGGTAATGACACTCTTGATGGCGGTACTGGCGATGACAGAATGTTTGGTGGCACTGGCAATGACACTTACATTGTTGATTCAGTTAGCGACACCATTACTGAGAATCTTTATGAAGGTGATGATACCGTTCAAGTTTCTTTTGACTACTCACTCGCTGGGTTGACCAATGTAGAACATTTGATACTAACTCTTAATGCCATCAACGGGACTGGAAACAACCAGAGCAACCGCATCACAGGGAACGATTTAGACAACGTCTTGAATGGTGGCGCAGGCTATGACACTTTAATTGGCGGTGCGGGTAATGATACCTTAATTGGTGGTACTAGTGATGATACTTATGTTGTTGATTCACTTAACGACACCGTTGTTGAGAATGCGAACGAAGGTTATGACTCGATTGAAGCTTCGATTGACTACTCAATCGCTGGGCTGGTTAATATAGAACGCCTAACACTAACTGGTAATGCCATTAACGGTACTGGCAACTCTCTAAGCAACAGAATTATAGGCAACTCTCAAGACAATACTTTAATTGGTGATGCAGGTAACGACACTCTGGATGGCAGCACGGGTAACGATATCCTCATTGGGGGGACAGGCGATGACATTTACATTGTTGATTCGCTCAATGACACCATTGTTGAGAATGCGAACGAAGGTTATGACAGGATTGACGCTTCTGTTAGCTTCTCAATCGCTGGGCTTTCTAATATAGAGCAACTAATACTAACTCTGAATGCTATCAACGGTACTGGTAACGCCCAAAACAATTACCTTGAGGGAAATGCACTCGATAACGTTTTGGACGGAGGAGAAGGTGACGATAATATCTGGGGCAATCTTGGAAATGATACCTTAATTGGTGGTGCGGGCAACGATACTCTTTCTGCTTATGAAGGTAACGATACCTTAGTTGGAGGTAATGGTAACGATGTGTATTATGTTAACACTACGGCACATACTATCATCGAAGAGTTAAACGCTGGCATAGATAGCGTGTGGTCATTTGTTAACTGGACGCTAGGAGAAAATCTAGAGAATTTAACACTTTACGGTTCCAACTCCATTAACGGCACGGGCAATCAGCTCAGCAACACAATCACGGGTAATGCTGCTAACAATATACTGTCTGGTGGTCTGAGTTACGATTACCTCTACGGAGAGGCTGGGGATGACACTCTTTACGGCGAGGAAGGCAGCGATAGCCTGAATGGCGGTGATGGAAATGATACCTTAGATGGCGGTGCTGGTGGTGATAATCTCTATGGCGATGCTGGTAATGACATCCTTAATGGCGGCAGTGGCAGCGATAACCTCAGGGGTAATGAGGGAAATGATACGCTCAACGGTGGGTCAGGTAATGATAGCCTTGATGGGGGCTTGGGTAACGATGTCCTCGCAGGTGATGATGGGGATGATTACTACTCTGTTGAAAGTACCTCTGACAGCATTTTGGAAGCAGCGAATGCTGGTACAGACACCGTGAGTGCATCAGTCAGTTGGACGCTCGGCGATCATTTAGAAAACTTAACCTTAACGGGTACAAGCATCATCGCTGGTATAGGTAATGCTCTTAACAATACAATTAGGAGCAACAACTACGGAAACAACCTATTTGGCAATGACGGTAACGATACCTTGATTGGTGGTACTGGTAACGATACCCTTGATGGTGGTACGGGTAACGACAGAATGGAAGGTAGCACTGGTGATGATACTTACATTGTTAACAGCACCACTGATACCATCATTGAGAATGTGGGTAGCGGAACTGATACAGTTATTGCTTCTATTGACTACTCAATTGCTGGGCTTACCAATATCGAAAATCTCACATTAGTTGGTAGTGCCATCAGCGGTACAGGGAATTCTTTGAACAACCGCATAACAGGAAACGCCCTTGATAATACCTTGAATGGCGATAGCGGCAATGACACCTTAATTGGTGATGCGGGTAACGACAGCCTGATTGGCGGTACGGGCAATGACACACTGGATGGCGGTACTGGTAATGACACGATGGATGGTGGTAGCGGTGATGACACCTATATTGTTGACAACACCAACGGTACCATTATTGAGAATGCTAGTAGCGGGACTGATACAGTTATTGCTTCTATTGACTACTCAATTGCTGGGCTATTAAATGTAGAAAACCTGACACTAACTGGTAGTGCAACTGGCGCTACTGGCAACTCCTTAAGCAACTACATTACAGGAAATGCCCTCGACAACACCTTAAATGGAGGCGCTGGCAATGATACTTTGATTGGCGGTAATGGTAATGACACCCTTGATGGCGGTACAGGCAATGACAGAATGGAAGGTGGTGCTGGTGATGATATATATATTGTTGATAGCACCACAGATATCGCTGTAGAGAATGCTAGTAGCGGCACTGATACAGTCGAGGCTTCTGTTAGCTTCTCAATCTCTGGGTTTACTTATGTAGAAAACCTAAGACTAACTGGTAGTGCCAGTAGCGGTACTGGTAACTCACTGAACAATGTCATTACTGGTAATGCCCTCAATAATACCTTGAATGGTGGCAGCGGTGATGACATTTTAATTGGTGGTGCTGCTGATGATACTCTCGTCGGGGGTGTAGGTAACGATACTTACGTTATTGATTCACTCAATGACAGCATAACTGAGTATTCCTTAGAAGGCACCGATACTGTTGAGGCTGCCATTGACTTTTCCATCGCTAGTCTTACCTATGTAGAAAACCTAACACTGACTGGTAACGCCACTAACGGTACAGGTAATTCAGTTAACAACCGCATAACTGGTAACGCTCAAAACAATACCTTAAATGGTGGTGCTGGTGATGACACTCTCATTGGTGGTGCTGGTGACGATACTCTTGTCGGAGGTGTAGGTAACGATACTTACAATATTGATTCGCTCAACGACACCATAACTGAAAATGCTTCAGAAGGTACCGATACTGTCGAAGCTACTATTGACTTTTCAATCGCTACCCTGACTAATATCGAAGACCTGACACTAACTGGTAATGCTATCAAAGGCACGGGCAACTTGCTCAACAACCGCATCACAGGGAATGCCCTCGACAATATCTTAGATGGTGGAGCCCTTAACGATACCTTGATTGGTGGTGCTGGTAACGACACTCTCATTGGTGGCACGGGCAATGACGCAATGGATGGTGGCACTGGCGATGACACTTACATCGTTGATACCACAAGCGATATCATCATTGAGAATGCTAGTAGCGGTACTGATACAATTGAGGCTTCTGTCAGCTTCTCAATCTCTGGGTTAAGCAACATCGAAAACCTAACACTGACTGGTAGTGCTACTAGCGGTACTGGGAACTCACTCAACAACGTCATCACTGGAAATGCTCTCAACAATACCTTAAATGGTGGTGCGGGTAATGACACCCTCAGTGGCGGTGCGGGTAACGACACCCTTGATGGTAGCACGGGGAACGATGTTCTCTTTGGTGGCGATGGGGATGACACTTATACTGTTGACAGTACTAGTGACAGTATTCTAGAAGCTGCTAATGCTGGTACGGATACCGTCAATTCCTCTATCAGTTGGACTCTAGGGGATAATTTGGAGAAATTAACTCTAACGGGTTCGAGTATCATTGACGGTATCGGTAATGCTCTTAATAACACGATCGCAGCAAACAGTGTCAGTAACAACCTCTTTGGTCATGACGGCAATGACAATCTGACTGGAGGTGTTGGTAATGACTTGCTTGATGGCGGAACAGGAGAGGATACCTTAATTGGTGGCAGTGGCAATGACACCCTCATTGGCGGTTTTGGCAATGATGTACTCACGGGTAGTACCGGCGCTGATATCTTCGTTCTCAACAATCCGAACTCTGGAGTTGACAGCATTAGCGACTTCTCGGCAGTTGATGATACACTGAGTGTTTCTGCGGCTGGTTTCGGTGGTGGGTTAACTGTGGGTTCTGCCATTACCTCAAGCCAATTTCTCATGGGTAGCAGTGCCGTATCAGCGACTAATTCCAGTCAACGATTTATCTACAACACAACTACAGGTGCTCTGTTCTTTGATGCCGATGGTAACCAGACTGGGTTTGGGGCGGTGCAGGTAACGACGCTATCAAATAAACCAACCATTGGCACTAGTGACATCTTTGTCACGGCTTAGTTAAGGTTTACTGACTGTCACAGTCAAGCAATTTGCGATCGGAGCACTTGGCTGTGGCATATTAAATCAGTTTTGGTTGACCTGATTCCATACAAAACAAATAAGCAAAATTATGTTTAGAGCCAACTCTCAACGTACAGGTGTGTATAACACAAGGGGTGTCCGCGATCTTAGGGGAATAAAGTGGAAGCTCAAAAAAATTGTTTCGGGAAAGCCAGTATTTGGTGATAGGGTACTCTATTTACTTAACAACAATGGATACCTAGATGCAATAGATATCCAAACAGGACAAGAGCTTTGGAGTTTTCAATTAGAAATAGATGCATCATTTCCCTATTTGTTTTCTTACTCATTAAGCTTAATATTTCATGATGGGGTCATTTACATTAGTGGCAGAGCCGGATATTTATGTGCAATTGATGTTCGTACCAGACAGCAGAAGTGGAGAATAAAAACTTCAGATTCAAGTAACACAGTTCCAGTTAAAACCTTAGAAATTGTCATTGCCGAGCCTGTTCTTTGTGTTAGCGATCCTGATGGTTATTTTTATGGGCTGGATAAAGAGAGCGGACAATTGATCTGGACATTTCAAACGATACAAAATGTAGAAATGACTCATCCAGCAACTGCTAATGGGGTTGTTTTTGTTGGTAATAGAAGAGGAGATCTTTATGCAATAGATGCTAGAACTGGACAGCAACAGTGGAAATGTGAATTAAGACCCTTTGGTTCTGATTCTGTTCCCGTGTTTGTCGATGACGTCATTTATATAAGCGCCAATAAGGGAATTGTTTATGCATTAAATGCCAATACAGGGCAGGAAATTTGGCAATTTATTACAGAAAATTCTTCAATTCCAATCACTTCTCTAGCAATTGCTAATGGATTTGTTTATTTAGGAATAACGGGTGGTATTTATGCAATAAATATTGAAAATAGAAGAGAAGTTTGGAAGAAAGTTCAAAACCAAGCTTTTTTGTTCAATGAACTGGCACTAACTCCTGAAGGAATACTTTATTGTGCTTCTTGGGGGGCTGTGTATGCTTTCGATGGTCTTACAGGGCAAGAACTATGGAAGTTTATTGCACCAATCCCAAATGGGTGGTTATTCCAGCCAAACTCTTGGTTGAATCTAATAGGAAATAATATCAAGGAGATCATAACAGGAACTACGTTTGTAATATTTTCTAACCCAATCATTATTGATGGAGTGATTTACGTTATTTGCAATGATGGATACGTTTATGCATTGCACTAATAAGCGTTCGGGCTGTTGTGCGGCATAGCCCTACAACAATCGGGAGTTTTAGAGCGGAAAAGGATTACTTCTTGCTTGTAAAAAGCATCTAATTGTGCAACAAATTTGCCATTAATAATCTTAACTTCCAAGGCATTGGTAACACGAGAAAATCTATAAAACTAGCATTGCGATAGTTCTTCTCCTCAAATGCTTTGATTTGCTCGAATGTGCGATAGCTTCGCTACTGCCTTCGACAGATCGCTTAAAGCTACTAGTTCTTGTTGTGTAAGTTTGAAGGCAATTCTTGCTTTAATATCCGTTCAATATTCCTCGCCGCTTAGACTCGCGTTCAGCAACACGAAAAAGAAGCAACCCTAAAGCAAAATAAACTGCCCCATTGATGAAAGCAATAACAAGTTTAGTAAAATCTAAACTTTCACCTCGTGCCATCAAATCACGTAAAATTTCTGCACCGGGAACCAGCGGCAATAATTTTACCAAAATATTTGCTGGTGGTGCCCAGGTTTCAGTTGGAGTTGAGAGCAAAAACAATGGAGCAAAATTCACGATTACAAATAATTGTTGGACGCGCTTGAGCAATAAAGCTAACGATCCCATTGTAAAAGCCATGCCATAGGCTCCTAGGAGTACAGTCACAAAAGGAAAAAGCACAGTAAGAGAAAAATTGAGACGGCTTCCCGTGAGTGCTAGGATTAAAAATAAGCTACTCAGCATCAAAAATAACTGTAATGTTAGTTCAGCCAATGACCTAACTAAAACAAGTTTGATAGCACCAAATCGAGAGAGGAATAGTTGTTCTAAAGTTCCCGTTTGTGACTCATATTGTAACGTTCCAGTAATACTTGCCATAATAAATGTGACCAAATTCCAAAGCACATAGCCGATGATAACCGAGTCTAGCCTATCTCCTAATTTTAAAGCAGGACCAGCTATATAACGGGCGCTTAAGAAAAGACCATAAAAGATGGTAGTGGTAATAAAAAGTAAGCCAATAGCTTCAAATGGATAGCGGCGAAACATCGTCCAACTGCGACGCAATTCCGCTTGAAATAATTCCAACATAATTTCTCTCTTTTTTTATCTAAAAATTTAAGATACACTCTTTCCTTTTCTCACTATCTGCAAAAATACCTTTGTCAAGTCTGCCTGCTCTTTTTGTACGCTTTTTAAAGGAACAAATTTGAGAATATCAAAAGCCTTATAAAGTAATTCCGGTTTACCTATATAGATAGTTTTTTCATCTTCAAAATCGGCACCAATTGTTTCTAATCCTGCAATTTGTGTTTTATCCAGTCCAGCTTCTATCTCAATCTTGTATGCTGTACCGGAAAACTGCTGAATAAGTTCTTGAGTAGGTGATTCTGCTAATATTTCACCTTTTTGAAGAATGGCAACACGGTTTGAAAGTTCTTCAGCTATGGCAAGTTGGTGAGTTGTCAGCAAAATAGCACAACCAGAAGCCGCAATCTCTCGCACGAGAATTTTTACATCTTCAGTCGCTTCTACATCTAGACCTAAAGTTGGTTCATCCAGTAACAAAAGTAGGGGTTGATGAACTAAGGCGACAGCAAATGCTAACTTCTGCTGCATTCCCCGAGACAAGTTCTGTACTGGAGTTCGGCGTTTGTGCATTAACCCAAATCGTTCCAAAAGTGTGGTTCCCGACTTACGGGCTTCTCGACGGGTTAATCCTTTCAACACCCCAAAGTATTCTAAATTCTCTTCTGGAGTCAGCCGCCAGTACACATTGCGATTTCCTTCTAGGACAGCACCCAGTTTTTGCAAAGCAGCTGGATTGCGGTGGGGGTCGCTTCCCGCAATTCTCACCCAACCAGCATCTGGCTGAATCAGCCCCGCCATCATTTTGATACTGGTTGTCTTACCCGCACCATTAGGACCAAGGAACGCTAGTACTTCTCCAGGGGAAATCGATAAAGAAACATCTTTGACAGCTTCGACAATTTGCTTATTTCGCCGAAACGTCTTTTTCAAGTTATAGGCTTCTAACGTTTGCATAAAAATACTGAAGCAAGTACTAACTCTTCCCATAGTACTTAAGTATTAACCAGATTGTAAGGGCGATCGCCCAGATGTATTATGTTTGTAGTTGCTCTGTCTTCGCATGCATCCCAACTCCAAACCTAAAAGTGTCTTACACTCAATTTATTTGAGCTACTTACCAAATCAGTGTATGAACTCTGCTACCAACCCTTTTGTCGCTGCGGGGATGATTCAAGACCGCAAGTTATTTGTGGGACGTAAAGAATACATTAACGCTATTGTCTCACGGATGACAGGAGTACAGCCAACGAGCATAAATGTTGTTGGAGAAAAACGGATTGGTAAGTCGTCACTGCTGTATCATTTTTTCTTGACTTGGGAGCAGCGAGTACAAAATGCAAGCCTTTATGTCGTGATTTACTTATCCCTGCAAAGCGTGCATTGTCAGCAAGAAAAGGATTTTTATGAAGCTGTTGCTCAAGAGTTGCTGAACCGCCCGACAGTTCAGACAAAACAAACAGTATGTAATTTGTTGCAAACAAGACCAATCGAACGCAAGGTATTTTCGCAAGCAATCAAAGAGTGCAAGTGCCAGGGAATATTACCCGTGCTTTGTTTGGATGATTTTAAAGAATTATTTGAGAGAAAAACCGAATTTAATGATGATTTTTATGATAACTTACGCTCTTTAATGGACAACAGCGATTTAATGCTGGTGATAGCGACAATAAGTGGGCTTGATTTTTACGCCAAACAACATCAATTAACTTCTTCGTTTTTCAATTTAGGGCACCTATTAAGGTTGGGGGAACTAACGGAAGACGAAGCGGTAGAGTTAGTGCGTCTACCAGCGAGTACGGTTAACGGTGCTCATGCAGCTTTAAGTATGGACGAACAAGGACTGACACGAGAACTGGGTGGAAATCACCCTTTTTTATTGCAAATTGCGGGAAGCTTGGTTTGGGAAGCACGTCAGCAAGGGAAGGATAAAAACTGGGTGAAAACGAGGTTTGCTCAAGAGTCAAAGCGTTTACCAGGGAACAAGCGTAGGTGGTGGCGTCGGGGACGTTTAATTGGGGATATTTTTTCGAGTATTGGTGCTTTTAGTTTATGGCTGGCTGAAGTATGGAATAATGCCAAAACTCTTGTGTTGGGAATAGTCATTTTAGTTACCATTATTTTGGCTATATTCCGTGTTTTGAATCCAGATAAAGTTAAAGAATTGTTAGGATACCTCTTGAACTTGACAAAATAGTCATGAGCAGAAACCACCCACTTGCTGAACTGCGAACCTACATCGGCGAATGTCTGTACCTGCTTTATTGTGTTTATTTTAAGCCTTATACACTTGAAAGTTGGCTGCGGGATATTCATCCAAACTTAAAACCAACCAGTAATCTATGGGAAATGCAGGATGAGTTTCGTACTAACTCCCGGTTGCGCCGCTATGCAGGACAAGCACGATTGTTAATAGCGATCGCGCCTTTACTCGTTGTGATAATTGTAGCTCCGGTTTACAACTTGGTCAGTAAAGAACCTTTTGAATGGCTTCGGGTAGGGCAGTTTTTACTTGGTTGGTGGATGGGTTTGATATTAGACCCAGTTTTAAGTCGTTGGTTTGAGAGGCAATATCTTTGGCTCATGATTTTAATTCTAGCGTTAGGCGTGGCGTTAGACGTGGCGTTAGACGTGGCGTTTGGCGTGGCGGTTGGCGTGGCGGTTGGCGTGGCGGTTGGCGTGGCGGTTGGCGTGGCGTTTGGCGTGGCGTTTGGCGTGGCGTTTGGCGTGGCGTATGGCGTGGCGTTTGGCGTGGAGTATGGCGTGGAGTATGGCGTGGAGTATGGCGTGGCGTTAAGCGTGGCGTTAAGCGTGGCGGTTGGCCTGGCGTTAGACGTGGTGGAGGGCGTGGCGTATGGCGTGGCGTATGGCGTGGTGTTTGGCGTGGCGGGGAGCGCGGGCGTGGCGTATGGCGTGGTGTTTGGTGTGGCGGGGAGCGCGGGCGTGGCGTATGGCGTGGCGTTTATTCTGGGTGTGCTGCGGGTGTATTTTTGGATACCTGAGCTATTATGGATGCTATTTTTACGATTTGTTTCGCTCAATGCAGCCAAATCAAAATTATTAAATTATTTACCGCCTCGCTTTGATGAAAAAATCATTTTGCCTCTGCCTTTTATGTCCGAATTAATTTCAGATACATATAAAGAAAACCCAATCAAAGCCCGCGAGACAATTGATTACTTAATTACTTCCACTAACCAGCAAAAAGTTGCTGCACAAGTTATAGCCGATATTGTCATTGATATTACAAGTTCTTGTAAAACACTTGGCGACGTTGCTGAAACTATCAACCAGTTAAGGTGGATTCCCTCACCACCACCAAAAGAACTTGGCAATGCCTTACCCCAATTGTTAGACATTAGCCAGGATGTCAACGCATCCAATCAAACGACAACTACTAAATTTCGTCGTATTGAATTGCTCAACCGTCCCATTGAAGCTTTGCAAACACTTCAAAGCAGCCTAGCGTTTGAAAAAAATCCCAAAATAGCTACCAATTTTCGCCGCATTACCAACAACTGGCTGGAAATTATCACAACTGCACAGTCCACGCTGCAAGAACAAGTAGGGGAACAAAGGGAAATTCCACAACGTTACATTGCTGGTAATTCTTTAGATCCAGAAACTGCTAAAGCTCGCTTTAAAGGACGCATTGATATTTTTCGGGAAATTAAATCTTTAACACTCTCAGAACAGCCACCTGTTCTACTATTATATGGCGATCGCCGCACGGGCAAAACCTCAGCTCTCAAATATTTACCCTACAAAGTAGACTCAAAGCTTGTACCTTTACTCGTTGATTTACAAGGTGCAGCATCTGCAACAACACTCAATGGCTTAGCTGAAAATCTAGTATCCCAAATTCTTGAAGCTGCACGACGATTACCCCGACGTTTAGATTTACCTTATCCCAATTTGGATAGAGAAGGGAATTTCAGCATCTCTGCCAACGATCCCTTCATTGAACTACAGAATTGGTTCACAAAAATTGAAGGTAGTCACCCAAACAAGCGCTTTCTGCTTTGTTTGGATGAATTTGAGCGTTTGAGCGAAGTAGTTGAGATGACAAAGAGTCGAGTTCCGCTTAACTTTCTCCGCAATATTTTACAACACCGCCGTCAGTGGACTTTGTTATTTAGTGGTTCGCACTTGGTTGCCGAACTCCCCCCATATTGGAACGATTATTTGATTAATACTCGTACTGTGCGCGTCAGTTTTTTAGATGAAACATCAGCCCGCGAGTTGATTGTAGAACCAGTGGAGGATTTTCCGAAAATATACGAACCAGAAGCGGTAGATAAAATTATCCAACTTACCCACTGTCAACCCTATCTCGTCCAACTGGTTTGTTATGAAGTTGTGGAATACCTCAATCAAGAAATCAGAAAAAATAGACGAGAAATCACAACAGCGACAGCAACTTTACGAGATATTCAAACAGTTATTCCTACCGTATTAGAACGAGGCGACCAGTATTTTCGGGAATTATGGACGAGTTTAAGTCAGAAAGATAGGAATTTACTCAAGCGTTTAGTTAAAGGCGAAACCCCGACTCAAGAAGATAAAGGGGTGGTGAACAAATTAATACGCAAGGAAATTTTGACTGAGGAAGGTGGTTTACGAGTGCCTTTAGTGCAACGATTTGTGGCGCAGGTGATTGATGAGGAAATAGAGGCGTCTGAAACATAGGTAGGGTAGAAAGCAGTTTTACATTATCATATTGTGGTTATAATTCACGTCTTGTATGCCCAGAGGTGGAAGGGAATGGTGGGCGGTGCCCACCCTACGGAACTTTAGCTTTTTGTTACTACGGGGATGATTCAAGACTCCAAGCTGTTTGTGGGATGTACAATAAATTCCGTAAAATAGGACTTTTCAAAGCTAAATATGAAACTTATTTCTCACGGGTGCGGTATCCTTTTACAAGTATTAGCGGCAGTAACCTTAGCGACTCCTGCACTTGCAGAAACCGTTAATATTAACCTGCTACAACTTAACGATATCTACGAAATTACTCCTGTGGAGGGTGGAACTCGTGGTGGTTTAGCGCGTGTCGCCACCTTACGAAAACAGCTTTCCAAAGCCAATCCCCGTACCTACACTTTGTTAGCTGGAGATGCCTTTAGCCCTTCGGCTTTGGGAACTGCCAAAATTAATGGTACACCTCTGGCTGGTCAGCAAATGGTATCTGTGATGAACGCCTTGGGGTTTGACTATGCGACTTTTGGGAATCACGAATTTGACCTACCAGAAAACCTCTTCTATCAAAGATTGCAAGAATCTCGGTTTCGCTGGATTTCCAGTAATGTATCAGATAGCACAGGGCAACCCTTCAAGGGTGTTCCTCGTTCAATGGTTTTCAATGTTAAAGGCGATCGCGGTGCTATAGTTAGGGTAGGATTAATTGGTGTAACCCTGGATAGTAATCGACCTAAGTACGTCAGTTATACCGACCCGATTGAAACAGCCAAACAGCAGGTGAAAGCACTGAAGGGTAAAGCTGATATTATAGTTGCCATCACTCACCTATCAATTGAAGATGACCGCAAACTGGCCGAAACCGTACCGGAAATAGACATAATTCTGGGTGGTCACGAACATGAAAATATCCAGCAATGGCGGGGGCGGGATTTTACACCGATTTTTAAAGCAGATGCTAATGCACGTACAGTTTACGTTCACCAATTGAGTTACGATACTATCAAAAAAAGTCTTGCAATTAACTCCCGATTGGTACCAATTACCGAAGAAATTCCTGAAGACCCAAAAACGGCAAAAATAGTCGATGAATGGGTAAAACGAGGTTATCAAGCATTTCGCGCCGATGGTTTTGAACCAACTCAGAAAATTGCTCAACTGACATTTGCTTTAGATGGTTTAGAATCCAGCGTCCGCAACACATCCACAAATCTGACAGAGTTAATTGCCAAGGCTATGTTGCAGGAAGTACCTGACGCAGATTTAGCCGTATTTAATAGCGGTTCCATTCGCATTGATGATGTAATTCCACCCGGTCCAATTACCCAATATGATGTGATTCGGATACTGCCTTTTGGTGGTAAAGTTCTTGCAGTAGAGATTGATGGTGCGCTTTTGCAAAAAGTCTTGAACCAAGGGCAAGCCAATAAAGGCACTGGTGGCTATTTGCAAACAACCAAAGTGAGTCAGGAAGCAAATTCAAGAAATGGGTCGAGGCAAAATCAACCCCTTGACCCCAAACGCACTTATAAAATCGCTATAAATGACTTTTTAATTAGCGGGAAAGAACAAGGATTGGACTTCTTAAATCTTCAACAACCAGGGATTAAACTGATTGCTGAAAAACGGGATATTCGTTTTGCGCTCATTGACCATTTAAAAAAACAAGAAAATTCTAGTAAAATGCTGCAATCAAACCAAATTCCCCAGAATTTATTTACTTACGAAACATTGACCCAAAAATCAGCAGTATTAATTTTGCCATTGCGATTAAACTGAACCCAAAGCTTGTATGTTCCTGGCTGAGGGAAACTTGTCTTAAAAGCTATCCGCCCATCTACAGTATTTTTGAGAGCATGAGCATGGATGTAATCAGCTGTTGTCAGCGGAAGCGAGCTTTTTAAAATGACTAAATGCCCCTTTTCCCCCAAGTAAGGTTGTAAGTCCTTAACTGGTTGATTGTTAGCTGCTTGCGTGACATCAAACGTTAAGGTCACCTCTTGACCGGTCTTTAGAGTTGGTTCAGGCAACTTCAAGTTGACTTTAGTATCTGTTAAGTTCTTGGTTGTATTGAAATTTCCCAGTTCTTGAGGAAGAGGAACTGAACCGGGAATATTCAGTGCCATGAGAGAAACTTGTTCTTTTTGTCCCGATGGCTTGTAATCGCTGAAAAGCTTATACTCACCAGCTGTAGGAAAAGTAGCTTTAACCTCAAACTGCCCATTCCCTTTATAGTCGGGATGAATATGAGTGAAAGATTGCAAGTCCTCTCTGACTAAAATCAAGTGCATTGCTTTTTCTTGAAAAGTGTCAAACTTTGTGACAGCTTTTCCTTGAGAATCTTTAACATCAATGAGCAAGGAAAGAGGCTGTTTTTGAGAAAGATTTTTAGGAAGTGTTAATTTTGCCTGGGTTGTTGAGCCTTCTTGATGGCTGTGTTCCATTGAATGTCCGTGTTTGGAACAAGCAGAAGTTAGTAACAAAGTCGCGATCGCAGCAATTCCAGCCAAGCCATATTTCATCATAATGTTTAACCTATTTATTTCAAATAATTTGACATTAACTCTCTCCAGGGCTTTTCCTATAGAGTAGGTTATCCGTAAGTTTTTGCCCAAGAATGATTTAAGGAGTAACTTTGACTTAAGTATTCTTACGCTTTGCAGAAAAACAAGAAAAGATGAAAATTCAGAGGTTCTGACTCTCGAAGATTTATTTATAGCACTTTGCTTTTAAACTTAATAGTCTTTTTACATTTGGTTAAGAGATTTTATGTATGACCGTAACATTTGTTATGCAAACAAAAAATCAATCTGAAAACCTTTCAAGTTAATGCCCCAAGCATTATCTTAGAAAGCAGAGAAATGGCATAAATTTTCATGTGGTTTCTTCTCAGTGGAATTACTTATAAATACCGGATAACTGCATAGAATTACCCGATTTTATGACTGAATTATTACAAAATTTTCTATCCCAACAGTTTATTCCTCACGGGCATTGCTACCTTTGGATACCAAACTTAGTGTGGCTTCACGTCCTGTCAGATTTATTAATTGCAATTGCTTATTATTCAATACCATTTATACTGGTATACTTTGTCCGTCTCAGACCGGATGTACCTTTTGCAGGGATGTTCGTGATGTTTAGCGCATTCATTATTGCTTGCGGCACATCACATTTAATGGAAGTATGGACACTATGGCATCCAACGTATTGGGTTTCGGGATTTATCAAAGCCATCACTGCTATTATCTCTGTTTTGACTGCGATCGATCTTGTCTCTGTGTTACCCAAAGCCCTAGCTTTACCCAGTTCATCAGAACTAGAGGCAGCTAATCTTGCTTTGCAAAAAATACGTGATGAACTAGAAATAAGAGTTCAGGAACGAACAGCGGATTTAATAGAAATTAACAAATCACTAGAGGCAGAAATCAACGAACGTAAGCGGATAGAGGAGGCTTTGCGGGAAAGTGAAGCGCGATTTCGCCTCATAGCTTATACAGCCCCAGTCATGATTTGGGTGTCTGATATTGATAAGTACTGTAATTATTTTAATAAAGTCTGGTTGGAGTTTACTGGAAGAACTATTCGACAGGAAATGGGTAATGGCTGGTTAGAATCTGTCCATTTAGAGGACAGAGAACGTTGTTCTTTTATCCGTTCCAAAGCTTTTGATGCTTGTCAAAGCTTTAAAACGGAATACAGGCTGAGACGATTGGATGGTGAGTATCGCTGGGTTTTAGATACAGGTATCCCACGTTACACGGAAAATGGCAACTTTGCAGGTTACATTGGCTCTTGTGTTGATATTACCGAACGCAAGCAGGCAGAGGAGCAGATTCAAGCTTCCCTACTAGAAAAAGAAGTCCTTTTAAAGGAAATTTATCATAGAGTTAAAAATAATTTACAGGTTATTTCTAGTTTACTCAATCTTCAATCAGAATATATTAAGGATAAAGACGATCTAGAAATCTTCCAACAAAGCCAAATGCGGATCGAATCAATGGCTTTGATTCACCAAAAATTATATCAATCTCAAGACCTAGCAAGGATTGACTTCGGTGAATACATTCGCGATTTGGTAGCAAGTCTCTTTAGTTCCTATGAGGTGAATACAAATGTGATTGCGCTTACAGTGAATATTAAGAATGTTTTATTAAGCTTAGATGCAGCAATTCCTTGTGGCTTGATTATCACAGAGCTTGTTTCCAACTCCCTAAAATATGCATTTCCTAAAGGAAGGACAGGAGAAATTTGTATTGAAATTCAGTTAGAAAGTAATATGTTTTATACTTTGAAAGTCAAGGATAATGGTATTGGGTTACCTTCAGAATTTAATTTAAAAAATATAACATCCTTAGGCTTGCAGTTAGTAGAAGCTTTGACAAATCAATTATTAGGGAATATACAGATGAACACTAAGAGTGGAGTCGAAGTGCTAATTACATTTCCTATTCTTGAAAAGAAATAAACTGGAGAAAAAAATGACTGGGACAACAATTTTAGTTGTGGAAGATGAAGGAATCGTTGCTAAAGACTTACAAAAACGTCTTGTAAAGCTGGGTTATAATGTACCTGCTCTTGCTTCTTCAGGAGAAGAAGCTATTCATATGGCGGAAGATATACATCCAGATTTAATACTAATGGATATTAGATTAAAAGGAAACATAGATGGTGTAGAAGCTGTCCAGCAAATCCAAAGTAAATTTGATGTTCCTATCATTTATCTTACTGCTTATGCTGACGATAATACATTAGAACGCGCTCGTCTAACAGAACCTTTTGGTTATTTACTCAAACCTTTTAAAGAAAAAGAATTACACACGACTATTGAAATAGCTCTAAGCAAATATAAAAAGGAAAAGCAACTTATTGAAGCTTATCAAAAGCAACTTGAACACGAGCAAACGTTAGCAAAAATAGCAGAAAGTAACAAATTTAAAGACGAATTTTTATCTACTGTCTCTCATGAGTTGCGTGCCCCTCTTTCTAATATTAGAATGGCAATTCAATTACTGCAAAATAGTGGAGTCGCTGAACAAGGTCAGCAATATATTAATATTTTAAAAGCAGAGTGCGATCGCGAGATGAGTCTGATCAACGATTTGCTGGATTTGCAGAAGGCAGAATCTGGAATAACTCGCCTGTTAAATGGTGAACCATTAGAGTTACAGTACTGGCTTCCCAACATTATTGATGGGTTTTATGCCCGCATTCAGGAACATCGGCAAACTCTACGGCTAAATATTTCCCCAGATACACCCCCACTGATTTCCGATAATGCCTGCTTAACAAGAATCGTGGGAGAATTATTAAATAATGCTTGTAAGTACACTGCTGCTGGGGGTGAAATTGTTATTGCTGTTCACAAAGATACTTCCACTTCTACTACTGTAATTACCATTAGCAATTCAACAGAAATTCCCGCTGCCGGTTTACCAAAAATTTTCGAGAAATTCTATCGTGTTCGCAGCCCTGAATTCAAAAAACAACAAGGCACTGGTTTAGGGCTAACTTTAGTGGAGAAGCTGGTTGAACAACTAAAAGGCACAATTGAAGTTGAAAGCACTGGGGGATGGACAACTTTTTCGTTAAAGTTGACCGATTTAGCCGTTAGCGAACCTCAATCCTGATGTTACTAGTAGTCCGTCAACGGACAAGTAGAATGTGCGGCATTGCCCACCCTACAAAAAATGATGGACAGATTGCTATAAAATCAATTCAAATTGGCATGAGAGAGCAACAATGGCACTGGGCTTGGTGAGAATCATCTTAGTAGAACCAGCAGGTCCAATGAATGTGGGATCGGTGGCAAGGGTAATGAAAAATTTTGGGTTCAATCATCTGGTGTTGGTCAATCCCCAATGCGATCCGCTTTCAGCAGAAGCGCGTCAAATGGCGGTTCATGCGAAGGACGTTTTAGAATCAGCCTTATCAGTGGAGACTTTGCCAGAAGCTTTGCAAGGATGTACGCGAGCGATCGCAACAACTGCCCGCGTTCGTTACTGGGATTCCCCTCTGGAAAATCCGCGTACAGCACTGCCCTGGTTATTAGAAAACTCAGAACAATCTACAGCGCTTATCTTTGGTAGAGAGGATCGGGGATTGAGCAATGAAGAATTGAACTACGCTCAGCGGTTTATTCGCATTCCCACGAGTTCGAGCTATCCATCACTCAATTTAGCCACCGCTGTTGCCCTTTGTTGCTATGAACTGGCACAAATTGAGGTGGAGGCTGAAAAACATGGGGACACACAGACAGAAAATATCCCCCAGCCCCTTCAAGATCCTGCTCCTATGGATTTTTTGGAAGCATATTATCAGGAACTAGAATCGCTGCTGCTCAAGATTGGTTATCTTTACCCCCATACATCTGCTAGCCGAATGGCAAAATTTCGGCAATTGTACAATCGCAGTCAAATACAAAATAAAGAAGTTTCCATGTTGCGAGGTATTTTGCGACAGGTAGAATGGGCACTAGGGCAAGATGGCAGGAGCCAGAATCTTGATGAAGAACTATAATTGAGATTCTGTTGAGTTACCAGGCATCCCCCCAAAGGATAAAAACTTGGCTTACACTAATTACTAAATATTATTTGTTAAATACAGAGGTATTAATTCATCGTGTTTGGGTGGTCAGCACGTAAAAAAAATCTTTTTCATTCCTAATAGGCATTAGTATGTAATTGCCCCTATGCCCTCGAATTCACCTAGAATAAATATTAATTATTATATAAAATTTTATCATCAGGCTATGTTATGGATACGAGAGCTCGTATAAAAGCCGTCCCCAGGCATCAATCCCCTTCTCGCCGTCCGGTTCCCCGCAAAGTTCAAAAGCAGGGACCCAAGAACGCGGGAGTTCACAACCAGCAGCGTTCCTCACAAAAGAAACCAGCGTCTCCACGTATCAAGGTTATTTCACCAATGAATCCTGCTACTGCACCCGCAAGACGACCAAAAGTAGCAGCGCCAATTATCAGACCTACGGTGACTTATAGACCGAGCATTCCTCCCTATAACCCCAATACTGTAGAATTAAAAACTGTAAGGGTACGGAAGCAGTTGCCGATCCGACAAAGCAGTTCATCTCAAAGAACACGGTTGAAGCCGATGGCAAGAACAATTTTGTATGCGCTGCGGTTGTTAATTGTAGGAGTTGGTATCGGTGCGATTGTAGGTACGATTTTATCAGTATTAGACCCTGCCACTCGTCTCACTACCCCAGGTGGAGCATCACCCAATACGGCAATTGAGCAAGCCCAGTCCCAACCTACCCCAACTCCCACACAAACTGCTTCTGGCTTGTACTTATCCCAAGAAATTATTCCCTTGAAATCTGCTATACAAAGTTTGGCAGTTGCAAATCCAAATCTCACACCTGGTGTTTTCTTAGTTGATTTGGACAACGGTGGTTATGTGGATGTAAATGCATCTTCGAGTTTTTCTGCTGCTAGCACCATCAAGATTCCAATTTTGGTCGCTTTCTTCCAAGACGTGGATGCAGGGAAAATTCGTCTGGATGAAACCCTAACCCTTGAAAAGGAAATGATTGCAGGTGGTTCTGGGAATATGCAGTACAGCGCTGTAGGAACCAAGTTTACAGCACTTGAGGTTGCAACCAAGATGATGACGATTAGCGATAATACAGCAACAAATATGCTGATTGCTCGCTTGGGTGGTATTGAGTCTCTCAATCAGCGCTTTCAAACTTGGGGTTTGTCAACTACAGCAATTCGCAATTTATTACCCGATTTGGGAGGTACAAACACAACGAGCCCCAAAGAGTTGGGTAATTTGATGGCAATGGTCGGGAAAGGGAATTTGGTAAGTATGCCATCCCGCGATCGCATACTGGACATTATGCGTCGTACTGTCAGAAATCATTTGCTCCCCGCAGGTTTGGCATCGGGCGCAACCATTGCCCATAAAACGGGCAATATTGGAGTAATAATCGGTGATGCAGGTTTAGTTGATATGCCTACTGGCAAGCGTTATGTTGTGGCTGTGATGGTACAACGCCCAAGTAACGACCCCAGTGCCGAAAAACTCATTGTCTCAATTTCTCGTGCTGCATACGAACAGTTTAACCAAAATCCTCCCATTCCTAACAGCACGGGAAGTAGTAGCGTACCAAACACCAATTATCAGCAACCGCCAGTGATGAATCAACCATTACCCGGTGGCATAAGAACTACTATACCTCCCACAGGGTATCAGCCGCCAATGATGAATCAACCGTTACCCAATGGCGTGGGAAATACCATACCTCTAACCGGGTATCAACCACCAGTGATGGCTCCACAAGTAGCTCCGCAATATTACTATCCTTCATACCAACGTTAATAGCGGTAGCTTGATTGTGAAGGTAGCTCCCTGTCCGGAACCAAGACTGGCGACTTCTATTGTTCCGCCATGTAGTTCTACTAAATGACGGGCGATCGCTAACCCTAATCCCAAGCCACCTTTTTGGCGATCGCCATTAGCCTGACGGTACCGTTCAAACACGTAAGGAAGAAACTCCGCACTTATACCGCAGCCCGTATCGCTCACCGTGATTTGAGCGAAGGTTTCAATCCGCTCCAACCGCACTTCAATTCTGCCACCCTCTGGCGTAAACTTAATAGCATTCGAGAGTAAATTCCCCAAAACCTGCTGTAAGCGATTGGGATCGCCCGAAATAGGCTCAATGGAACTGTCAACTGAAGATTCTAACTGAAGGTTTTTATCGCGGACGAGGGGGTAAGCAGTTTCAAAGGCTGTCTGAATGACGGTAGCTAAATTTACCTCACTCAAGACTAGCTTTAGATTGCCTTGAACGATACGTGTAATATCCTGCAGGTCTTCAAGCAATTTCTCTTGAAACTTCGCGCTTTGCTCGATAGATTGCAGACCGCGAGCCACTGCCGCCTCATCTAACTTAACATGACACAGTAGATGAGTCCAACCTAGAATGGCATTCAGGGGACTGCGTAAGTCATGAGTAACCATTGCTACAAATTCATCTTTGGCACGGTTAGCTGCCTCAGCCTGTTCGAGAAGTGTGGCTTGTTGAATAGCAATTCCCACCTGGGTTGCCAATTGCTTGAGTAAATCAATTTCCACCTGAAGCCATTGCCGGGGGGCTTCACAGTGATGGGCGATAAGCAGTCCCCACAATTCCTCGTTTTGAAGCACGGGAACAACTAGGTTAGCCCTAACTTGATACCGCGCCAATAGTTCAACGTGGCACGGGTCAATACCTGCATTGTAGATATCCGTTTTTGCAACAACAAGCCCCTGCCGATAGGGTTCGACCCAGGTTTCCCTGAAACAGGGATCGTAAATGTTAGTTGATACAATCGAAGTCCAGTTCGGGCTGACGGATTCCATGACCACAGTTCCGCTGCCGTCCGGTTCCAAGCGGAAAAGGAGCACGCGGTCGGTTTGGAGGAACTGCCGCACTTCCTCCACGGTTGTCTTAAAAATTTCTTCTAAATTAAGTGATTCACGAATGTGTTGGGCAATCTTTGTTACAACCTGCTCCCTCAATAACTGTTGTTTCAGGGCAACTTCCGCCCGCTTGTGCCTGGTAATATCCAGCGCCGTACCTAAAATCTGCTGCACCGAACCATTAAAGTTTCTTTTGAATACGGTTTCTTGACTGCAAAACCAACGCCATTCACCGTTTGCGTGACGCAGCCGATACTCAAACTCTACAATCTGTCCATCCTCAATTGAGCTAAACCGCCCGAAGTGTTCGGGAACTCGAGCCAAATCCTCAGGGTGCATCAACTCCTCCAGCACCCCTATTCCCATTTCCTGAATCTGTTGAGGAGTGTAACCCAAAACTTCGGCAGTCTGACGATTGATGTAGACATTATGCCGTTTGACAATGTCTTGAACGTATAAAATCCCAGGAGTTGTATTAGCAATCTGTTGAATCAATCGCTGAGTTTCCCGCAACTGGGCATTTTCTATAACACTATTGAGTGTAAAAAGCAAGTCGCTGGCAGTCGTCCGTCCTTTAAACAGATAATCCTGAGCGCCCCTCTTTATAGCCTGCACGACAACCGATTCATTGCCCTGTTCAGCAAGCACGATCGCAGGCGGAACATATCCTTGTGTCTGCTGTTTCAGCTGCGCTAAAAATTCCAGTCCATCCATGTCAGGCAGCACACAGTTTAGTAAGATGCTGTCGGGATTGAACTGCTGACACAATACCAATCCTCCTTCTCCCGATTCTTCTTCCAAAATTGTGTAGCGGTACTCTTGGTCTTGGAGCAAATAGCGGCGATAAATCTCCCTATCTTCCTGACAATCATCAATAATCAGAACGGTTCGTTGTTCCATAGTGCACTCTCCCAACAGTGTATTCGCTACTTTCTGCTGTGACTACGCAAATAAACGCTGTCGGCTTAATGTCAAGTTAGCTTATGAATATTAAGATGAATAATAGTTGCTTCTAACTAGTATTCATCAACAAGTCTCCATATAGTATAAAAAAGCATTGACCTAGCATTAGCAAACTGTTTTCCTATTGCTCTAATACATACCATAGCTTTAAGCTTGAAAAAATTCAGCGTACATAAATCTAACTAAGGTTATGTGTAATTTGTATTCATATTTACAATATAACTTAATATGAAGTTGCGGAGTACGACGAGAAATTAACATCGTTGATATCGCATTCCAGGAAGTTGTGAAATCAAACCCATCAATTCTAACTGTAATAAAGCGCTGGAGATTGAACCAGCACTCATGCCAGTCTTTTGGGCAATCAAGTCGAAGGGTAATGCCTCTGAAGAAATTGCATCCATAACCCGTTGAAGTTCCGGTGATAGATCGGGCAAAGTGAGTTGCTGCGGCGCAGGCGATGCTTCCACAGAATCAAGTTCCGGTATTGCTCCCAACATTTTTAGGAGTTCGTCTAATTCTTTGAGGATGGGAACAGCCCCCTGGCTTATCAGTTTTAAACACCCCTGAGAAGGGTAGTCATCTACTCTACCCGGTAATGCATACACATCTCGTCCAAATTCATTGGCATAACTGGCGGTAATCAAAGCACCTGATTTTGTTGGTGCTTCCAGTACTAATATGGCTCGGCTTAACCCTGCTATGATTCGATTGCGACGGGGAAAGTGAGTGCGATCGGGTGGAGTTTTTGCTGGATGTTCGCTCAACACCAATCCGTTGGGTAAAATCTGTTTGTACAGTTCTTTGTTTTTGGATGGATAAACCACATCCACACCCGTTCCCAGGACTGCTAGGGTGCGTCCTCCTGCTTTAATTGTAGCGGCATGGCTTTCAGTATCAATTCCCTCTGCCAAGCCGGAAACAACTGTGAAGCCATTTTTAGCTAATACAGTACTAATTTGGCGAGCCCAACGCAAACCATACTCTGAGGGTTGGCGCGTACCCACAATACCAACCGTCGGTTTGTACCCGAGATTTTCTTGCAAATCGACTTCACCACGGTAGTACAAGACAGGTGGTGGGCTGGGAATTTCTAGCAGCAACCGGGGGTATTCTGCATCTGCAGGCGTCCAAAAATGCGGGTTTTGCTCTTGGTGTTGCTGGAGAAATTTTTCTGGGTGCAAACGCGATCGCTGTTCCACCACCTTGGATAATGTTTGAACACCAAAACCTTCTACCTCTCGCAATTGAGCAGCTGTTGCATCCCAAGCCCCTGCTAGCGTGCCAAAATGCTGCTGCAAGCGACCTAACAATATAGGTCCAATTCCAGAAATTTGCGCCCACGCCAACCAATAAGCACGTTCTTGTCCCACCAATTCCCCATCCTCATCCCTTCTAGGTTTATTGTTCCCAATTCCAAACCTAAGGATAAAAACCTGGAGTCTTTAAAATACGCCGTTGTGCTTCTGTTAAGCCGGGATAATCATCGGGGTTATAGTAATACCGCGCCCAAGCACTGGCATAGGGAGAATACTTGTAAAACAGAGTGCGGCGTTCGTGTTCTCCTTTCCAAGGCAGAGTACCGTGAGTCAGGGCTTCGGTGAAGATGATTGCTGTTCCTGCTTTCCCAGAAATTTCTTGTACGCAGGGGAGTGGGTTTTCTAAATCCTCCCACTCTTTGGGCAATGGTAGATTGCTTTTATGACTGCCCGGTATGCAGCCGAAACCACCAGCGCCCTTTGGTACGTCTGTTAGGCTATAAGCTACTGCAACCAAACCGTTGTGAATTTTTCCTTCTTTATAAAGGTAATATTGACAAGGGTCATAGGGAGTACCACCGCCATGCAGTAAGCTGCCAATTGGACCTGTCCCTTGGCGGATGACATGAACGTAATCGTGATCTAAGCGAAAGTTCACTCCCAGTAGAGCATAGAGATAAGGCGTGATTCGGGGATTGTCAATGAGATTTTGAAACAGAACTCCCCAACTTAACAGGCTATCAAAGCGTACCCATAGTTTTCCCGGCTCATCTACACGAGCAATCTGCTGGTCTAAAAGTGCATTAATAGCTGCTATCTCTGCTGGAGCTAGGGCATTTTCCAGCACTAGAAACCCTTGTAAATCAAACAGGTAGCGTTCAAGCTCTGTCAAATCAACATCCCATCAATTTTATTTGCAATTAATCTTCCGAGAATTTTAACACAGACACCGTAGGTTGGGTTGAACGATAGTGAAACCCAACACAATCCATCGCTTGTGAAACCCAACACAATCAAATCGCTTGTTAGATTTCCTTCTGTAACTCAACAAACCTTCGATATCATTATCTAGAGCTAACTTAACTTTGTTGCGTTATGTTGCCCATTAATAATTTTGGTGGGCGGTGCCTTTTTGGGTTATGTTGCCCATTAATAATTTTGGTGGGCGGTGCCCACCCTACTTTTTTAGCGGTATTATGTTGATAAAATATGATAAATAAGAAATTAGGTAATATTTATGCAATTACAAACCAAAAAAATCTTTACACCTGAAGAATATCTAGAACTTGAGGAAAAAGCAGAATATAAAAGTGAATATCGAGATGGAGAAATTGTACCTATGGCTGGGGGAACGACAAATCACAACGAAATTGCAGGAAATTTGTATTCCAATTTAAAAGTTTCCCTAAAAGGACGTGATTATCGGGTTTATATTGGAGATGTGCGTTTGTGGATACCTCGTTATCGGCAATATACATATCCCGATATCATGGTCATTCAGGGACAACCTGTTTATACGGGAACGAGTACGACGACTGTCATGAATCCCTCATTTATTGCTGAGGTTTTATCTACATCGACTAAAAATTATGACCAAGGAGATGGGCAACGAATTCGCGTGCATGGAACAGAAGGGTATGTAGAAATCCTATAATGGGGAATTCGGATGCGAAAACGTTGGAAAAGTAAATTATTAATCTTCCCAAGCATTCCTCTTTTGCTTACTTGAATCTTTAACTGAGTTACAAAACAGAAAAGCGTAGTACGGCTCTTCTTCTCTCTGTTCGCTCTGCATCTAATGCTGCTAAATAAATTTCCTTTTAACTGTAGAACACGAACTACCTGATATTTGTCACAATTAATTTTTCTAAAAAATATTTAACAATTATTATAAGAAATGGTAAGAAAAAAAGAGGTTAAATAAATAAACAAAACCATCTCGAAAGAGAGGACTATCATTTTCCCAGATTTCAACATAATTTAGGAGGTCTAGGAATGATTGGACTAAAAGCAGAAAAGCTACCCTCTTCTCTTCCATTAAAAATGTCTTTTGATTCTGAAAGGATTCAAGAAGAACTGAAAATAGTCAATTCCTTTAGTTGGATACCAGAAGAGCCTTTTTCTTTCAAAGATTTATGGGGTTCTTCCCCAGAAATTTTTCATGATGGCAAGTGGAAGGGTCTAAGTTTGCGATCGCAAGGAGGAAGATGGGACAAATCCGATCCAGGTGGTCCTGGTTTGGAGCCTTTTGAAGAAACAGCTATTCTCAAGCATACTCCTTATTTTAAGGAAATCATTGACAGCTTTAAATGTTATAAGCGAAGTGTCCGTTTATCTCTGCTACCTGCAGGAGCTTCCATTCAGGAGCACTGCGATACTTATCATGACTTTAAATACGGTCAAATACGTTTACACATCCCGCTTGTTACTCATGAAGATGTCATGTTAGTGATTGATGGCGATCGCTATCAGTGGGAAGCAGGTCAGGTGTGGTATGGTAACTTTGCGAAACCTCATAGGGTTGAAAATAATAGTCCTTTGGATAGGATACATATGATCCTTGATGTCATTATTAACGATTTTGTACTAAACTTATTTCCTGAGGACTTTATTGCTAAAGTGAGGACTAATGGTATTATTGAGCATCAAGAGCCAGTGAATTTACCCAAAGAAAATCTGGAGAAATTTGAATGCAAATTTATCATTCCTGCAGCTCTTATGAAGGGAATTTTTGAGACGGATGATGGAATTCCCGGTGAGTTTAATGCAAGTATAAAAATACAAGCCGATCGGCTTGTATTTTTTGTAGAAGAGAGACCGTTAATCTCACTAGTTCCTATTTCTCCGACACGTTTTTGCTTTACTGGTTGGACTTGCGAGCGCTACTTGGAATTTGAAACTTTCAACAATTCGGTTTGTGATTTACAGTTGGTAATATGCAGCGGGCGTCACAAGACGAGGATTAATTTGCCTTTGTTTAACGATTGATATTTTGCGTCTTTTTAGTAATAATGGGCGGTGCCCACCCTCCGGTTGGAATTTCTTGGTGATGGTGGGCGGTTGCCCACCCTCCGGTTAAATACTTCGACAAGGTGAAATGAAACTTACTCACGAGCAAGTACAAAAATATTCAATGACAAAGGACTAATGACAAAAGACTATTGCCCAAGCTCTTTCATATTATTCATAACTTCTTGATACAACTGCTGATTCTTCTGTTTTTCAAAGATTTTTGCTGCTTTCTGCAAGTCAGCCATAGCACCCTCTTTATCTCCTAGTGCAGCGCGAGCGTTTCCCCGGTTATTATATGCTGCGGCAAAGTTGGGGGAGAGGCGAATCGCTTCATCGTAATCAGCAATGGCTCCTTCTCTATCTCCCAGGGCAGTACGGGCGTTTCCTCGGTTATTGTAGGCAACAGCATACGTGGGATTGATGCGAATTGCTTCACTGTAATCGTCTACTGCTGCGTCTCTCTCTCCGCTAGCCGCCCGAGCGTTTCCCCGGTTATTGTAGGCTTCGGCATATTTGGGATTGATGCGAATTGCTTGATTGTAATCCGCGATTGCCTGCTGTCTATTTCCCAAACTAAAGTAAGCCAGCCCTCGCTTATTATAAGCATCGCTATTATTGGAATTAAGGTTAATCGCTTGACTGTATGCAGCAATCGCCCCTCTAGAATCCCCTTGAGTTTGCCTGTACTGACCCAGAGTGTAAAAATCTTTAGCGCTGCTTGGTCTAACAACTGAACGCAAAACAGGACGAGATTGGATGTCTGTTACAAATACTTCTTTATTGTTATTACAAGCAACAGTTGCAATAGCTACAAATGCAGCCAGCAATGAAGGCAAAAATTTTAAGTTTGAAGTAGAAATTTTAGCATCGCGGTTCTTCATCCTTTATCCTTCATCCTTTTTTTCGTCACCTTCTTGATTTTTGGAATTCAGTCTCCACGAAGTCGTTTTTTCAATATCCACAGACAGTTGTTCGAGATTTTCCCCTAAATCCTTTTGTAGTTTTTGAGTCAAAGTGATGGGAAAAT
Organism: Scytonema sp. NUACC21; assembly: GCF_054684315.1. NCBI lineage: Bacteria > Bacillati > Cyanobacteriota > Cyanophyceae > Nostocales > Scytonemataceae > Scytonema > Scytonema sp. NUACC21. The sequence goes on from NZ_BAAFZH010000107.1 coordinate 293,499, forward strand.
CAAAGTCAATGTCTTGGTTTTGTAAGAGTCGTACTAGTTCTGTAAAGGACACTTTTACAGTCGTGCGTTCGTAAGGAGTCAGCTTCAAATATGATGTTTCAGATACATTTTGAGATTGCATGGCTTTTTTGATGCGCTCTTGCAAATGCTCGTATTCTGAATTTAATATTTTCCACTCTTCCTCAATTTGTATGTATCTTGCATTTAGTTTTTCTATATCTTCTGTAGCGGGTTCTGGATTTATTTCTTTGCTTAATTCTACCAAATTCAAATGCACTTGAGCAAGATAAATGCAGTCTAGGTAAGCATACTCTATTTGTTCTTCGGTTAAAGGTCGCCGTCCCCAATCACTCGTCTGTTCTTGTTTATCTATAGTCCGAAAATCACAAAGTTCCTCAGCTAAAGTTTTGAGTTTGTAATTGGAGACTGGTAAAGCATAATAAGGAATTTTTTTCGCCATTTCTAAAGTGCAGGTGATATTTTTTGCTTTCTTACTACCCAGAAATTTCACATCAAAATTAGCATTATGGAATACTTTTTCAATATTGGAATTAACCATAATTTTGTCAATAAACTCAGCAACTGTATCGGGCTGGTTGAGGACATCCAAAATAAACGTGCGATCGCCGCTCAAATCTGTGGGGTTGTCCAATACCTGAATCAGTGATAATCTGGGGTTGCGACTGTTGTAGTCAGCAACTTCTGTATCAATCCATAAAGTACTGGCTTTTGTATACTCAGCAACAAGAGAACGGATAGCGCTTTCTGAAGTTAAGTATGGCATGTGTGATTTTTCCTAAAAAGAGGCAAGGGTAAATTCGGTTATAGCTACCTAAAATAGCATTTTCAGCAAACGGGTATAGGGTTATTTATTTCTCAAGCCGGATTTCATCCCTCTGTGACTCAGGTCATTTTATGTATGTACATCTTTTATGCCTGGAGTTACTCCACCTTTAATTACCCATGCGCTACTTTGTCTTAGCCACTGATTACGATGGCACGCTAGCCGCAGATGGTCATGTTAGTGATGAAACCGTAGCAGCGCTGAAACGCTTGCGCCTTTCCGGTCGAAAACTTATCATGGTTACGGGTCGCGAGCTAGATGATTTGCAGCGTGTATTTCCACAATTGGATTTATTTGATTGTGTCGTGGCTGAAAATGGCGCTCTGTTTTACTCACCCGCTTCACGTCAGGAAAAACCATTAGGCTCAAAACCACCCGAAGAGTTCATCAAAGCATTGCGCGATCGCCAAGTTAACCCCTTGTCAGTAGGTCGAGTTATTGTTGCTACCTGGCATCCCAACGAAACAACTGTACTGCAAACAATCCGCGAGCTAGGGCTGGAGTTGCAAGTTATTTTTAACAAGGGTGCGGTGATGGTGCTGCCCTCAGGGATCAACAAAGCAGCAGGGCTGACTGCAGCTTTAGATGCAATGAAGTTATCTCCACACAATGTTGTAGGTGTTGGTGATGCCGAAAATGACCATGCTTTCCTAGAATTGTGCGAGTGTTCTGTTGCGGTTGCCAACGCTTTGCCAATGGTCAAGGAACGAGTGGATTTTGTCACGAATAACAGTCGCGGTGAGGGTGTTATCGAACTTATTGACAAACTACTGGCTTCGGACTTGTCGGAAATAGATACCCAACGGGAAAAACACAATATCTTACTGGGGACAAAAGAAGATGGCTCTTCTGTAAATATGAAGGCTTACGGCTCAAGTTTATTACTGGCTGGCACTTCTGGTGGTGGTAAATCTACTTTGGCAACAGGTGTACTTGAACGCATCGCAGAACAAAGTTATCAGTTCTGTATTATTGACCCAGAAGGCGATTACGAAAACTTTGAAGGAGCAGTTATTTTAGGTGATGCCAACCGAGCACCCAGGATAGCAGAAGTACTAGACTTGCTTGAACAACCACATCAAAATGTCATTATTAACTTGTTGGGTGTTGGTTTAGCAGATCGTCCGGCATTTTTTGCCGAACTTTTACCTCAATTGCAAGAACTTAGAGCACGTACTGGTCGTCCTCATTGGATCGTTGTAGACGAGGCTCACCATCTCATGCCTGCCTCTTGGAATCCCGCTTCTCTTACACTACCCCAAGAGCTAAATTGCATGATGCTCATCACTGTCCACCCAGACCAAGTTGCGCCAGCTGCCTTGTCTTTGGTGGACGCTATCATTACTGTAGGTCTGTCACCAGAAAAGAATATTGAGCAATTCTGTTCCGTCGTAGGTCATTGTCCGCCACAGCTTGCTCCCCAAACCCTTGAACCGGGAGAAGCGATCGCATGGTTCCGACAAGCAAATTCCGATCCCTTCCGCTTCCGCATCACTCCGGGACACACAGAACGCCGCCGTCACGTTCGCAAGTATGCTCAAGGACAACTCGGAGAAGACAAAAGCTTTTACTTCACAGGACCAGAGGGTAAGCTCAATCTCCGCGCCCAAAACTTGATTTTGTTCACACAACTGGCTGAAGGTGTTGATGATGAAACCTGGTTGTACCACCTGCAACAGGGAGATTATTCACGCTGGTTTCAAGAAGCAATTAAGGATGATTCTTTGGCAGAGGAAGCTGAACAGATAGAGAAAACTGCTAACAATTCAGCAACGGAAAGCCGCGCTGCTATTAAAGCTGCTATCGAACAGCGTTATACCTTACCTGCTTAAACCGTTACATAACCCTCCCCTTATAAAGAGGAGGGAATTTTATTTCTGTCGGTCAAAGTACTTTTTACTTGCTAAGCTGACTGGCTAAGGTGCGGGAATAGCCATTTTGAGCAAATTTCTCTGCAAGTATTTTCTGATAAACAGCTTCATAACCGTCTACCATACTTTTAACGCTAAAGTTTTGCTCTACATGAGCGCGACAAGCACGACGGTCAATTTCTCCTAAACGTGCGCTCGCTTTCACAAATTCCTCAACACTATTGCACACAAAGCCTGTTTGACCATCTAGGATCACTTCTGGCACCGAACCCAGAGATCTAGCAATTACAGGAGTTCCAGCCGCCATTGCCTCAACCATCACCAACCCAAAAGGTTCGCGCCAAGCAATGGGGAAAAGCATTGCTAAGGCTCCACCCAAAAGCTTATTTTTCTCAAAGTGATTGGCTTCACCCAAAAACTCTATTTGCTTGCCATCAATATGAGGCTTCACCTGACTCTCGAAATATTCTAAATCTACCGCATCTACCTTACCTGCCATCTTAAGTGGAATCCCCGCTCGCTTAGCAACTTCAATAGCGATGTGGGGTCCTTTCTCAGGAGACATCCGTCCCAAAAATGCTAGATATGGAGGCTGTTGTGGTTCGGGATAGAAGCGATGACTGTCTGTATCTATACCGTTATAAACTGTTGCAGCGTAATTTAGACCTAATCTAGGTTCTCGCTGAGAGTGAGATATGCTGATGAAAGGTTGTTTGCAACTTGCGGAAAAGATTTTCTCGTTATCTGGGGTGAATATACCGTGTAGTGTATGAACGGTACGGGTCTTGACAAAATTTGCGTAAGTTAAAGCTGGATAGCCTACATGAGAATGGATAATGTCAAATTCTTCTGCCTTCTGATAGACGCGACTCAGTAGCAAGGCTTCGTAGACGTTGTATTCTTTAACAGTCGAGTCCAGACGTAAAGCTTTGGGACAAACGGTTTCTAATTTTGCTAAAGTTATGGAATCTCCTGATGCAAATAGCGTAACATCATGACCGCGTCGGACTAATTCATCAGTCAACAAACCCACCACTAACTCAGTACCACCATATCCAGGAGGAGGTACTCTTTCCCATAATGGAGCAACTTGAGCAATTCGCATATTATTCTCCTAAAACATTCCTAAAAATATCTGCACTGGCATTATGATAGGCAGCTATTTACATCAATTGGTAACAGCGAAGTAAGCCGATAGAAATAAAGTTAACTGATGAGTCGTCGCTGGTTCTCAGTCATTAATCGTTTGTATCGAGCAAAAGACTAATGTTTCATAACTAATGACGGTCAACATGGTTATATTTAATTCTGTCCACTTACTTATTACTTATCAATCAATCCTCAGGTATAAATTTGTCTTTGCTGAAGAAGGGTTATCTTTGACTGGCAATCCGTTTGCATCGGAAAAGGGTGTAACGGCAACATTTCTTTATGAACTAATGATTCTTTACAAAATCGGTTTGATATCGCCAACCAAATATTCACGAATAGTTGATGAATTTGAATGATTTTGAGTGAATTTAGCATAATTGATGACACCAATTCAACTTTGTTCTCGAATTTGAAATCTGACTGAATGTTGCATACAAGTGCTTGAGACAATAGACAATCAATTACAAAAAATTTCAACCTTAGCGCTGAACACTCTTAACAACTAGACTTGAGATAGATTTGATATCGAGTTTTAATTAAAATTTAGAAAGACTCTGAACACACTGTAAATTACGGTAAATACTCTACTTTTGGTAGAGAGAACCGAACTTAACCAGATAAAAAGCGTGCTTTGTGAAAAAAGGTTGCTTTATAAACTTTAAAATTTGCAGTTGGTGTTAAGTAACCTAATCGAAACGGGTATGGGGTAATGGTACGATTAAAGTTGTGGCAGTGGATTGTGTTGGCAATGCCGATCGCTACGATCGTCGGTTTCTTACTGGTAGCGGCAGGGTTGCAAATTCATGAATGGCGTATTAATTGGATCTGGGGTGTATTCATCCTTGTATTTGTAGGTTGGCGTTGGTTGTTGGTGAAATGGACGCGACCTTTGGTTGGGGAAGTGGAAGCGGTGGTGGCAGCAATTAGCAAAGAAGTAGGAGCGTCTGCCGATGCTGTAGCAAATCTACCCGCAGGTGATGACACTGCAAAGCAAGCAGAAGCAGCCCTACAGGAAGTACTCCAAGCTTCTCAAGCCGATCCCCCAATTTGGGAGGAATGGTCAACTTTTTGGCAGAGGTGTCAGGAACTTGTAGTTGCGATCGCTCATATTTACAATCCTGAAGAAAAGTATCCCCTGTTGAATATCTACGTTCCCCAGGCTTATGGTTTGATTCGGGGAACGGTGGATGACCTAGATCGGTGGATGCAGGGTTTATCTCCTGTTCTCAATCAAGTGACAGTAGGGCAGGCATACAAAACATACGAGATGTACCGTAAGGTAGAGCCATCTGCTCGGAAATTTTTACAAGCATGGAACTGGGCACAGTGGGTTTTGAACCCAGCGGCTGCAGTGGCTAGACTCGCCAGTAACCGTTCCAGCAACCAAGCAACTCAGCAACTTTTGGGGAATTTGAGCCAGCTTTTGAGAGAAGCCGCTTTGAGAAACTTATGCCACCAAGCGATCGCTCTCTACAGTAGCAGTACCTTGCCAGTGGCACCACCCTCTATTCCCGCACAAACGCCATCCAAAACAGCAAAAACTCAAACTCTTCGAGATATCCTGGCTCAAGCAGAACCTGCGGAGGCAGTGGAGCAAAAACCCGCTAATATTCTAATTGTAGGAAGAACCGGGTCTGGAAAAAGCAGTCTGATTAACACGCTTTTTCAAACAGATTTAGCTGCTGTTGATGTGTTACCCAGTACAGATCGAATTCAAAATTACCACTGGCAAGCCAAAACAGGAGAAACTCTAACGCTTTGCGATACACCAGGTTACGAACAAGTCAACCGTACAGATTTACGCGAAATTGTGCTAGATTATGCTAAAAATGCCGATTTGTTAGTCTTAGTTACCCCTGCTCTCGATCCGGCTCTGCAAATGGATGTGGACTTTCTGAAAGACTTAAAGACAGATATCGCAGATTTACCTGCGATTGCAGCCGTCACCCAGGTGGATCGTCTGCGCCCGATTCGCGAGTGGGCTCCACCCTATGATTGGGAATGGGGGGATCGCCCTAAGGAAATTGCTATTCGGGAAGCTACTGAATATCGCGCTCAACTTTTGGGAGACTTCTGCAATTTGGTTTTACCTGTCGTAACTGGTGACAGCAAAACAGGTCGCCTCCCTTGGGGAATAGATGCACTGTCATTGGGGCTGATAAATGCGATCGCGCCTGCCAAGCAACTCCGTCTAGCCAGATTTTTACGCGATCGAGAAGCCCGCATACTAGGGGCAAGCAAAATCATCGATCGCTACACCTTTCAGATGGCAACAACTCAGGGACTCACAGCATTTCTTAAAAGCCCGGTACTTCAATTTATTTCTACACTGTCAACTGGTTCGCCAACTCTAGCTACTTTGCTAGCATCGCAAATTCCAGTAGAACAGTTGCCTATCGTCATTGGCAAACTTCAAATGGCTTACGATCTTTTCTCACTATTAGGCACTGGCAATTCCAATCCCCTCAACTTTGAGCTACTATCCCTTTGGCCGTTGCTGTTGCAAAACTCCGCCTCTCCCGATCGCAACGCCTGGGCATTTGGTCACGCTTTGGTGGAATATTGGACTCAGAATCTGACGGTTGAACAATTACGGGAACGGTTTAATTCTTATCTAAAGGGATAGAGTTGACTAATGAGCAGGTTTGAGCAGAAATTATCTAACAGTTACTAGCCGTTATTGCTTGCTAAACTGCTTCCATAGCGTAATATCATGTTCGACTCATTACTTACGATACACAAATTCTACCCCACCCCGAAGTTCGCTCAACTCTGGGAACCCCCGCACGCGACTTCTCTGGACCTAACGGCACCCTCCCCGAACTTCGGGGAGGGTTAGGGAGGGGTATTTATATTACAAGTCGTTTAACCGAACATGATATAACATCCTCCCATCGGGTACCAAAGTAGTAAGTAGAACGACTTGAAAAAACCAAACTATGTAAAGAAAAGCAAAACCCCTGTATTTGGCTCGTAGTAGCGCTGTCTAGCCTGCGGCACGCAAGAGCGGCGAACGCGTGCACCGCAACTACTATAGCGTTTCCTAAACAACTGAGGTACACCAAAATCTTGTGTAACAAGGGTAGTAGCTTTGAAAACATACCTCACCAGGTCGAGAAACGCTATAAGCAGTAACAATTCTTGACACTGACTGACTTAATATTTTTTTATCCAGTCTTAAATATGAAGTTTTGTTAAGAAATCAGAGTTTTGCGTAAAACTCAAACACTTCTTTAGAAAATCACTAGGAGCACTCGGAGTATGCAAGCAATATATGAGTTCCATACCCCTGGATCGGCGTTTGCAACAGCTGGTAATAGAAGTTCAAGAGCAACAAACTGACAGTTCTCACAGAAAGAAAGCCTTGTATATCCTCTTTAAGGAAATTTATCAAGCGCCCACTCTTTGGCGTGCTAGAAACCATTATCCAGATTGGTCTGACTTCTATGAAGAACATTATAGAGAAGCGCTCCAACAAGTTATGCTTGAGTTTTTTAAAGGAATTAATAGGTACAATCCACAAAAGCCAGTGATGGCTTGGATTAATGAAACATTAAAATACCGATTTAAGGATATTCTTGATAAAGACTTTAGCAAAGGCATAACTTCAAAAGCTAAAAAATCGGTACAAATTATATCTTTAGATCGATTAGATACCTTTATTTCAGAAAGGTTAATTTCCGGAAAAGACAAAATCTCTGATGAAGAATTATTACGGAAATACTTGGAAGAAGACCCCGATAATATTTTTAAAAGAAAGCATATAAAGGGTCTTCCCCAAGCCAGTTTTCAATACATAGCTATAGCTCGGCTAGATGGTCAAGGATGGAAACAAATTTCCAAGGAATTAGGAGGAGTTAAAATTTCAACACTCTCTAGCTTTTATGAGCGTAGTTTAAAAGGTTTTATCCCGTTTCTGCAGGATAAATTAAAATCGTAGTTTGAAATTAATTGGAAGGAGTTTATGAACGCCAACAGTTTTCCAGTCATGCTGTCTTTTGAAGCACACTCACTCGCACAAGAATATAGTAAACAGCATCAACAGTTAGAAAAAGCTAAGCAAGTTTATCTCAATACTTTAGCAGTTTATGCAGTAAACTATTATTTTCAAATAATAGCAGTTGAAACAGACTATGATAAAAGTGATAGTTACAATTCACTAAATAGAAAATTAAGAGATGTAGCAGATTTGTATGTAAAAGATTTAGGTAAGTTTGAGTGTCGTCCAGTGTTACCAAATGCAGAAGTTTTGGAGGTACCTCCAGAGGCTTGGGAGGGTCGAATTGGTTATATAGCTGTACAGCTAGAACCATCTCTGAAAGAAGCAAAACTGATAGGATTTACTCCAGAGGTAGCATCTAAGCAAGGAATCGTTCCTTTGAGCGCATTGCGATCGCTTGAAGAATTTCCTAATTACTTGAGCCAAAAACAAGAAGTGAATCTGGAAAATTGGTTAAAAAATAAAAATATTTCTAATGTTTTTACCAATGGTTGGCAAGCAATAGAACTAGGAGTAGCAGTATTGTTCAGTCAGCCACAAGGCTTGGCTGGTGCATTTCGTCGTGGACAATCGGAAATGGTTGACCCGAACGCTCCTGAAAGTGTTAAACGTTGGATTGCACAAGTATATGCCAGTGAACCTAGTATTAATCAATCACAAGCCAATTCTCTAGCTGAATTAGATCCAAGTTCAGCATTAACGCAACTTATAAAATCAACTCAGAATCCAGAAATTCAATGGCAAGCAGCTGACTACTTATGGCAGATAAACCCAAACTATCCTGATGCTGGACAAAGAGGACTTAAAAATTTAGGTGTAGAGTTAGCAAGTTATCCACTTACACTTATAGTTGCCATTTTACCAATACCCGATGGTAGGAGAGCAATTCGTATACAAGTAACAATGAGCGATCGATCTTACCTGCCTCCCAGTCTCAAATTGATTGTTTTAGATGAAATTGGCATACTCATTAAAGAAGTATCAGCTAGGGAGCAAGATAATTATATTCTATTCAAATTGACAGCAGATCCAGGAGATCGTTTCAGTGTCAAGGTTGTTTTAGCCGATGCTAGCATCACAGAGTTTTTTGTAGCCTGAGTTTGAGAAAAAGACCGAGTCATGTCAGTCAATTTCAGCTTAGATGGCAATATCCTCGCCTTAACCAGTGTTGATGGATATGTTCTATTGTGCCTATTGACTTAGATATCAATAAACCAATGTCCAAAATCTCGATCGCGGTACCCTATCAATTTAAATTTTTATGAAGAAACTATTCAAGTTGACAAGACCTTGGTTGACCTATAGGACGAAACTCATACTCCAGACCAGTGCGGGAGGAAGAACCAGAGTATTGTCCCTTAACGAGTTGGATAGACGCGTTAGTGCGATCGCCTTGCAAAAACTTTACCTCGCTGACTGCTCCTTTTGCAGTAAAGTTGTTTGAACGAAGAGTTTTACCCACTGCTTCACGGGTTGAGTTGGTTGGGTTCTGCTTAATACCAGCAATCAGGGCTTTGGTTGCATCGTAAGACGTGACAGTTCGCCAACTGACATCCCCTCCCCAAAGCTTTTGAGATTTCTGTACGAACTCTGCTTGGTCATTTGATTGAATGTGCCAGGGAACTGCAATATGGATACCCGATGTATTAGCACCATCTTGCAATGTTAAGGTGTCATAGATATCATCTCCGCCCAAAACGGTAAGTCCCTTGTCGTTCGCTTTCAATACCTGTAGTGCATCCTTTAATTTTTCGGTATTTGGAAAGAGTACTAAGACGGTGGCTTTCTCCTTAAGAGAGCTTTTGAAACTCATAGGAATATTCAAAGGACTTTGCAAGTCAAATGCGATTGCCTCCTCCCCTCCTTTCTGAGAAATTGCGTCTTTGAAAGCCGACCTTAGGGAGTTGCTATACTCACTTTGGGAATTGTAGAAAACTGCTGCTTTTTTCTGCCGGAGGTCATTAAGCATGAAATCAGCCAATACTTTTCCAGCACAGGCATCACTGGGAACGGTACGAAAAACATAATCACCAAAGCCAGACAATTCTACAGATGTACTGGTTGGGAAAATTACTACTAATTTATTCTCTTCATAAACTTTACCTACCTCTAAGGCAACGTCACTGGCAGAGTGCCCCACAACTCCAAGCACGTTAGGACGAGTGACCAATTCTTTTGCTATTTGCTTGGCTAAATCGGGATCGTCACGATCGTCAGCAAGCAACACCTGTAGCAGTTTACCATTGATACCGCCTGCCTTGTTAATTTCATTTTGAGCTTGAGCCACCCCGCGCAAGACTTCTTCTGCACCTGTTTTATATTTAGTCATGGGAATTGGTACGGCAATCGTGTAGTATTGACGCTTGCCAACTGTAATGTTGGCGTTGTTCAAGTAAATTAAGTTTTCTGGATCGTTCCGATCTATGTTATGAGCATTTTGGAAGTGCGTAATAGCACTCTTAAAATTATTGTTTGCAAATTCTTCTGTGCCTTTTTTCTTTTCGTATTCTGCTTTCTTACTTTTATCGTCAAAACTATTTGTGACAATTAAAACTTTTTCTCCCTGGCTAAATAAATCATTAGAATTTGGAGATGGAGTTGGGTTTTGTGTTTTTACTAGCGAGGAAACAGATGATTTTATTTCTTGTGTTGGAACAAGAGGTCTTCGCACACTTGAAGATCTGGTTATTGATTGATATATCGGAATACTCGCTAACAAACCTATAAACACTAAACTACCGAAAACAATTTTTTTATTATGCGACTGCCAAATTTGAAGCCAAATTGATTGAGGCCAAACAGGGAACTTTGCTGCGGGATTTTGACAAATCACAGGTAGCCAAGAAGCACCGGGGTATTCATTTTCAATAATCTCCAACCTTTCTAGTGCTTGTCGCACTGCTAAATCAAAAGGTTCACCATTAGAGAACAAGCGCAAGAATTCTTGTAAAAACCTCTGTGCGACTTCATCTGGTACCGATTCCCGCATCACAATCACTTGAGGGATTTCTAATTCTGCAAGCTTATTCGCTAATCCCATTCCATCACAGGAGTTAAAGATAGCTAGTTTTAAACCTTTTTGTATAGCCCTTCTAAGGGCTTTTTTAAACTCATTCAGATCTAAACTTTCATTCCTGCTAATCTGTATTTCACCACTATTACCTTCATTATGGCTAGAACTGTGTCCTGCAAAGAACAAAATATCCCAGTTCTCATCCCACAACTTATCATGAACCTGCTGTCGTAATGGTAATGAATTGTGCTGTGATGGGTTGGGCATTATTTCTACTTCTGCTTCTAACTCCTTCAATAATTCTTTATCTTTTTGGGTATTAATTCCTTCCGCATTACCAAAAATTGCCAGAATCTTTACAGGTGTTTTTAACACAGATATTTTCCGAGTCTTAGAATCTTGATTAAGTACAAGGCTAAGGGAAAACCACACTTTGTTACGGAACTCAAATACATTCCATACATTCCAAGGAAGCTTCTGTAAAAGTTTATTATTCTGTATCTGTAAAAGTTCACTATTTATTTTAAAGATGATATGAGCTGATTCGTCCTCTTTAACACAACTTAGCACCTCACTAGTCAATTGTGAAAAAGATGGATTCTGGAACCATTTTCTCATAGCTGCTTCAAGTTTTCCTGCAGCATCCTTAGAACTTTGATGATTAGAGACATTAGTGACTTGATTATCGGAATAAGTAATAGATCTTTTTCTCCAAGAAGAATACTGTCTCTGCCAATTTTGATAAAGTTCAGGAATGTCAGCTGCAGGGGGTAAATTTTTTGGTTTTGGTTCCTGGAAGAGGTTTCTACCATTATCACTAATTTGTAAGGTAACAAAAAAACCATCATTGAAGCTACCATTATGAATTGTGAGTACAACCAATTTTGTCATATTATTTTAAATTTTATAATGTTAATTAGTATTTAATTTAGTATGAATAGCGTTTCTTTTTTCGGAATACTCTAAGTCTTTGATATCATAATTTGTACAACGAAAATTTGTGTTCTTAACGGTTTCAGAGTTAATCAGAGTGAAAGCATTAACATGGTTGTGAAGTAGTTGTTCAGCAAAATATGAACACCAGAACCAGAAACTACAATTAGCACGCGTTTGCTCCTAATGTGATAGCTTGAGAATCTGGTACTGAAAACAAAATAAATATTTTGCCACTTCAGTTGCAGCCATCTGAGAGCAAAAACTAGGATTAAGTAGATTAACCACTGCTTATCTCGTCAGCATTTTATGTAAATTTGCTGAGGATTCAGCTAGTTTTGATGGTAGTATTGTGACACAAATTATTCTCATTTTTCCACCAAAAGGAACGTTTTATTCCATAGATTGAGCAAGCCTCTAATCAATTTATATATAGATACCTATCTATCACAATAGCGGTTTCTCTCAACTCCTATCTTGCGTCTATCCGTACTAATCCTGATAACTAAAAATACTCGTCATAAAGATACCTTCGTTTTATCGACTTTTATCTGTAAATTAAGGATATTGGGTTTCATACTATGTAGTTTAGATACACTACTTCCTTCTCGCCAGAAGATTATCTAAAGATATAGGCTGCTGGTGGGCAGTGCCCACCCTACAAAAATCTACAAAAATCGGTAATTTTACAGCAGAAAAGGAGTAATTTTTAGTGCAAGATGTACGATCGCCCTCCTTTGATTGTCTTTTTAATCCTTTCAGCTTCAAGTTCACTCACATAATTTCTTACAGTCATCCCAGAGCAGTTACTACTTAACTAATACAACCCGCCATATCTTGTCACTATTCCTAAATTCAGTAAAAAACTGACTGTTAGATGAGGTTGTTACCTAGACTTTAGTTTAGGTGTAGTTTGAGTATGGAGCTTTTTTCGCTGGCTTATCTAAGATACAATAATGTTTAACGTACAGTTCGCCACACAGAAAATGTTTCTGGCAATTCATAAGGCTGAACATAACTGACTTTACTCTCCTAAACCGTACTATATAGTCTGGAAGTTTGATAAAAGTAGATTCACATTAACATTGTGATTTTAATCACAGCTTAGTTATTTTTACGAGTATATGGATATCAAAAAGGTGTATTGTTGGTGGGCGTTGCGATCGCTTCACTAACAAGAACTCCCGTAAATAGCAGCATCCAAAAGGCAGTTTTAATGTCAAGGTTGCTATGACTTATATAAGTATCACAGAGTTCTTTACTACGTAAGTTTGGGAAAGCGATACCCTATTATAATTTATAAGATTTGCGTAAAAATGCTTGACTTTTTCAGAAATCAGTAGTGAGAAGATAAACAAGTACCGCCTTCTCACCATTAAAGCCAACTTAACCCTATACCTAAACAAGCAATGACAACAGTAATATTTATACACGGTACAGGAGTGCGAGGGGATGAATACGAGGAAACTTTTAAAATAATAGAGAAAAAGATTCACGCAAAACGTTCTGGTGTCAAGGTAGAACGTTGCCTTTGGGGTGACGAATTAGGAACTAGTTTACTCGCTTTTGGCGCATCTGTTCCCAAGTATGACGAAACTTTGGCACTTGATGAGGAAGAGGAAGAAGACAAAGAAATTCTTAGATGGGCGCAATTATACCGCGACCCATTGTGTGAATTGCGGTTGCTGTCACTAAAAACCAATGAAGAGGGAAGCGGTAACCCTTTTGCAGAAAGTCCAGCGGATGTATTCCGTGCTCGCGTTCACCGTCTGGCTCCGTCAGGCGAACTGCAAGTTAAATTAGTAGAGGCGGGAATCGCGGACATTTTTGATGAAGCGCGAGAAACAGTAATACGCTCTGATGCCTATAATGAAGCATTGCAAAATGTATCAGAAGAATCTAATGCTGAATATAGCAATGCTATTGCCAGGGCTATTGTAGCTCAGGCAATGCTGATTTATGAACAGCAAGAAAAATATCTACCCGTACTTACTAACGCCCATCTGCGAGATAAAGTAGTGGAATTACTGAGTCTGGCTTTAGCGGAGGCTGAGTTGGGATTGGGTAATTGGGTGTTAGAACAAATTACTAGATTGGCGCTTCCCATAGGAACAAATTATGTAGTAGGAAAACGTGGGGCTGTGACAAATAAAGTTTCACCTATGCCTTGCGATATCCTACTGTATCAAGCACGAGGTGGAAAAATCCACCATTTTATTAAGCAAAAGATAGAACAAGCAGAACCACCAGTAGTATTACTTGCTCACAGTTTGGGCGGGATTGCCTGTGTAGATTTACTAGTAGAAGAACCTTTACCTCAAATAGCACATTTAGTGACAGTTGGCTCCCAAGCACCATTTCTGTATGAGATTAACGCTTTGTGTAGTTTAGAATTTGGACAACCACTGCCAGAACACTTTCCACAATGGCTAAATATATACGATTTACGAGACTTCCTGAGTTACAAAGCAGGTAAAATCTTTCCTAAAGTGAGGGATGAGGAAGTTACTAGCAAACAACCATTCCCGCGATCGCACAGTGCATATTGGGAGCAGGATAGAACTTGGGAATGTATTATGGAGGTTATCCGATGATAGCCCCTATAAAAGAATTGTCCGCTAGACCAGAGCAAACTTACGCTTTGATTGTAGGTATTGAAAAATATCAAGAATCTAGCTGGAATGTAATAGGTGGGGGACCAATCAACGATGCCCTTAAGTTCGCTGAATGGCTGTGTAAAAGGCAGGGTGTGCCTCAGAAAAACATTCATTTGTGTTTGTCTCCACTAGAGGAAAATAATGAACGAGTGAGGCAATGTGAGTTCCCAGTAGCAGAAGCGACCTTGGGATCTCTTGACGATGTCATTAATAATTCTCTTTTAAGAAAGTCAGGAGATTTACTTTTTATTTTTTGGGCGGGACATGGTTTGATAACATCAGAACGCGATCGCAGGCTACTTTGTGCTGATGCAACATCCCACAATTGGCAGAATTTAGATTTAAATTCGCTGCTGCGGTTATTAAGCTCAGATTTCTTTAAAATTCCCAATCATATTTGTATTATTGATGCTTGTGCAAATTGTTACCTAGATATCGCGGGAAAACCGACGAACTTAGGTGGAAAAATATTTAATAGGGGTAAGCCAAGGCAAGATAGTCAGCAATTTGTCTTGCTTGCAACCAAAGATGGTGAAAAAGCCAAAGTCAGCCCCCAAAGAACAGGATATTTTTCCCAAGCAGTGCGGGAAGCCTTGGAACAAGCACCCGCTCATATTTTCCCGCCAGATATGCAACAAGTCGCTAAACAAGTCAAACAGTGTTTGGCGAACTTAGATAAAAAACAACTCCCAACCTACTGGTATTATCGTAGTGGGGACGGAGATAAAGAAGAACAACACCTAGACCCCTTTGAGATCCCACACAATATTCCTCAAAGCACTGCGATTAAATTTGTTGGTAGAGAGGAAGAGCTAGAACGTTTACATCAGCTATTACAAGAGAACAATATAGTAGCTATTACTGATGTAGATGGCAACGGAGGGGTAGGTAAAACAGAATTAGCCATTCACTATTCCTGGAAGAATTTGGAAAATTATAACGGTGGGTGTTGTTGGTTGTACCCAGAGAGACCTGATTTAGTAACACAATTAACAGGCTTTGGCACAGTCAATTTCTCTAACTTCAATCCTTCGCTACCAAATGCTGGTGCTCAAATTCAGTATTGCTGGAAAAATTGGCAACCAGGGAAGGTATTACTGGTGTTTGATAACGTCACAGACTGGACGAAAATTCAACCGTACCTCCCACCACAAGGTTCTCGGTTTAAGGCGTTAATCACCACTCGCCAACAGATAAGTTGCTCATATCCCTCACTCCAGCTTAATGGATTATCAGCAGATGCAGCGTTAGAGTTGTTTACCAAGCTAATGGGGGATGAGTATGTTAAACAGGAACAGGAAACAGCAAAACAAATTTGCAAGTATGTGGGTTATCGACCTATTGGACTTTACCAAGTAGCAGCATTAGCATACAGAGAAAAGCCCAGGAGAATACTATGCTAGCAGACATCTTTGCACAGTTACAGCAAAAGAAAACTTCCATTGGCGAGTCAGATGTAACAGCAGCCTTTGAACTCAACTGGGAATCTTTGAAACCTGAAACACAAAAGTTAGCTTGTCTATTGAGTTTATTTGCCTTGGCTCCTATTTCTTGGTCTTTGGTACAATCAGCAGCAAGCGCTAGCAATTTAAACTTCGACATTGCAGTAAGCCGCAATCTTTTGATTGAGCGATATCTGCTGCAATATTTAGTAGAGGATGGCACCTACCAAATCCACGAGCGAATTCGGGAATTACTGCGCGTCAAGCTAGAAGATTTAGCAGAAGCATCGGAACTCAAGCGCGGCTTTTGTGCAGCAATGGTAGAAGTAGTGAAGAGTATTTCCCCGACACTTACTCAGAGAGATATTACTAAAATTAATCAAGCCATTCCTCACCTTGCCGAAGCTGCGATAGTTTATCAAGATTGGTTAAGCCAACACTTAAATGAGGAAACTAGTTTAAACAAATTAGCAGAACTAGATAGGCGACTGCGGCTTCTAGCAATAGAAGCTCAAGAGAAACCGCCTCTAAGTCCTCAAAGACAATCAGTCTTGGCTAAACTTTCTCGTGAAATTTTGCAAGCTCCAAATCTAGGGCATCTTGAAAGACAGAGTTGGTCGTCTCACAAACAACTCTACGAGAATCTTTACAATGAAGCGCTCCAAAAAGCTTCATGTGAAATGTGTCAAAAAATTGATAACTATAATCCACAAAACCCAGTAATAACTTGGGTAGATTTCATTTTAGATAGGCAATTTTTCAATATTGTTAGTAAATATTTTAACCAAGGCATGACATTTCTAGCAACCCCTATGAGAGTAGTGCCTTTAAATGAATTAGACACATTTATTTTAGAAAGGTTAATTTCTGGAGAAGACTAAATGTCCCGATCGAGAATAAACATTACGGTGAGTTGTTTTTGCTATAGTTTCCTACGACGGGAGCCCAATCGCGAATTAAGTAACAATTAGGATAGTTAATGTGGATGTTGATTGGCGGATATGATACTGCACAAAGCTGTTGTTATTGGTGGTAGCATTGCCGGATTGCTAGCGGCGCGTGTACTTGCCGAACCCTCTCTCTCCCATTTACGCCACCGCGCTACTTTCAACCCTTTTAGCGCTAGAGTCTGTAATCAGAGATAGAGCGTTGCCTGACTTGATAGTCTCTTAAGGCTCCCGTAGAAATTACAGTTCTCCTATCTCTTCTAAAGGAAGAAATTTGTCCTTTTTGCACAGCCACATATAAAGTACTCTGACTCACACCTAAACGCCTTGCTGCCTCTGCCAGTGAAACACCTTGCTTCTGCATATACTGTTGCTTTCTCGGTCATTAAATTAGACAACTATCTAATTTAATTAGAATGATTTCTTAAGAAAATTAAAAAAATGTAACGAATCGCTCGCCAAGATACGCCGTGTCAGCATGATAATGAGAAACTTTGCTTATCCATTTAAAAGCCCCAATCCGCCAATCTGCAGAATTATAGGTAATATTGGATGGTAAACAATGGTGAAAAAATCTTTCCTTAAATTTAAATAAAATATTAAGTTTTACGAAATATGACTAATTTTATGAAAATCTAAATAAAAGATAAAATTTCCCAATTCAAAAGGGTCAGCCATTATAAAGACCTTGAAGATAGCTTCTGTAAAGCGTCACCTCTAGGTTATAGAGTTTGGCGCTTTACTATTGGAACTGGAACAACTATATCTAAGTTCAACCATAATCTTTCAGTAGGACGGCGATCGCTATATATTCAACAACACAAAATCAATGGTTTGAATGTCGATTTTTGTTGCGATATCTTAGGCTAAGTAGGAACTGCGATCGCTTTCAATACAAACATATGGGATTTTTATCGTTTCAAATTTTAATGCTTTTGCCCTTAGCAATCACCCATTAAATGCAAAATATTAAGCAATTTTACAACTTCTGCTTAAGAAAAGGAAACCCTGCATAAACATTAGCAACACACGTATGGATTGGTACGACACCTAATGTTCCTAAGAGAAAATCAGTTTTTTGTATCATTTTACGCTTAATAAGTGGGAGAAATCATATGCTTAAGAAAGTTGCATACCTGGTAATAGGGGTAATGCTTATGAGCGGAGGGAAAGCAGATGCAGGGGAATTAGTGCCGCTCGCGAAAACTAAGGTAGATGTAAAGCTACCAGAGGTGCAATTGTACTCTCCACCACTTGAGAATGTTAGGGCATTTGGATGTTCCCATATTAACGTAAGCCAACGAGAACTGGATGTTAAAGTTGATATCCTAGACCAGTTTGGAAACATATCGGGGGGAACTGTAGATATTTTGGCTCCAGAACGCTCTGGTTCAATTGTTGCATTTAGCTTGCCTACCGATAGAATTTTTGCGTGTAGATGGACTTATCGAGGAACTCCAGAGGATTTGCGTGCGGCTGCTAGCGTTTTTCGAGGGGAAGGAAATGATGCAATTCCATTGTTTTCAGTGCCAGCATTGAATATCAATCAACCAAAGCGTTGAAAATAGTCAAAAAGTACCTGCTCCAATTCGTAATTCATCGCAGTTAAGATGAATTGGCAGAACTGGCGCTTATTTATAGAAGTGACTCAACAACTCAAATCTCCTTTGGCACTGTATCACCCGCAAGTTGTCTTACGAGTGTTGAAGCAGAAAAAGATGGCTTGATGGGATGATTTCCCGACGGACAGTACTACAGTCTTCGACTCTAGACATTGCGGCAACTTCCAGCAAGGTTGACAACAGCTGCAACTAAGGTGGCGGGCTCTACTGGCTTGGCAATATGTTGCTGAAATCCGGCGGCAATTGCCTGTTGGGAATCCATTTCACCTGCGTAAGCAGTGAGAGCGATCGCGGGAATTTTCCCTCCAAGTTCTGGAGGCATTGCTCTGATTTGACGTATTAGCATATACCCGTCTACTTCTGGCATTCCAATGTCGCTTACCAACACATTTGGCTGAAATTCGGTTATCGCTTGTAGTGCTTGAGTTGCGGAAGCCACCTGTGTCACTTCTGCCCCAGACTGCTCTAAAATAAAAGCAATCAATTCTCGCGTATCAACCTCATCATCTACAACCAGAACTTTCACTCCATTGAGATCGGAAGGTTCATCCGCTTGTCCATCGCTCACATTGCTATGTCCCTGAGTCTTTATCACCGGCAGCATAACTGTAAAAGTTGCTCCCTGTCCTTCTCCCAAACTTTCAGCTTTCACCCTGCCACCGTGTAATTCTACAATATGGCGGACAATGGCTAACCCTAACCCCAGCCCACCAAATTTCCTGGTCGTTGTACCGTCAGCTTGTCGGAAGTAGTCAAACACGTAGGGTAGAAACTCAGGCGCAATTCCTTGCCCTGTATCGCACACCTGAAGTTGGGCTTCACAACCAAGGGACTTTAAACGAACTTCTACCCGACCACCTTGGGGTGTAAACTTAATAGCGTTGGAAAGCAAATTCCAAATAACTTGCTGTAAACGACTTGCATCCCCTGAAACCTGTCCCATGTTCGCCTCAAACACGGTTTGAAGCTGAATTGATTTCGATTGGGCAGCTAATCTTACAGTTTCTATTGCGGCTGCGATCGTAGACACCAAATCAACTGCACTTATATTTAGGCTGAGTTTACCTTGCAGGATGCGCGAGATATCCAGCAAATCTTCGATTAACTCCGTCTGAAGTTTGGCATTGCGTTCAATGGTTTCTAAAGCGCGAGCAGTGGTTGCTTCATCGTGCTTTTTAGTTCGCAGTAACTTCGACCATCCTAGAATGGGGTTGAGGGGTGTGCGAAGTTCGTGGGAGAGGACTGCTAAAAATTCATCTTTGATGCGGTTAACTTGAACCAATTGCTCTGTCTGTCGCTGCAAAGCTTGTTCTGCACGCTGGAGTTCGCGAAGTGCCCGTTCCCGTTCGGTGATATCAATGGCAACTCCTCCTACCAGGCATTGCCCGGAGACATCTGCAATTGGAAACTTATACACTAAAAACTCGCCCAGGGTGCCGTCTGTGCGTGGGGCAGTTTCAATTGCTTCAACCACTTGATGTGTTTGGGCAACCGTTTTGATATTATTAAGGAATTGCTGGGCGATTTCATTCGGGTATAGCTCGAAGATGCTTTTACCGATCGCATCTTGTGTTGGTAGCTGAAATGTGCGAAGATAAGTTTGACTGAGGTAAAGTACACGCCCATCTGCATCCGTAATCCAAGAAGCAGTAGGGCTGTTGTTCATAAAAGCTTGAAAGCGCTCTTCACTGGCTTGAACTGCTGCTTCTGCTTCCTTGCGAGCCGTAATATTCATTATGCTCACCAACACATTATGAAATTTTGCAGTTGGGGGCGGAAATGTAATCGTAAACAGGATGTTGAGACGCTGTCCTTTAAGAGTTTTCAGAATTGTTTCCGATTCAAAGTAAGTTTCTCCGTTTGCAAGCGCCACGAGTTCTTCGACAAAAACCTCTAGGGTTTTCGGTAGAAAGACTTGGTCAAGTGAAGCCAAGAGTTCATTTTTGTCTCGAGCTTGAGGGGGCGACAAAGAAGTTAAAAAGGTTGCTGTATAAGCATCATAGCCCTCAGACCCTTCTGATAAAATGGCAGCTTATTGCGAACGAGCGCCATCATTAAAAGAACTAATTCTTGGCACTCCTTGAGAGAAACTATCCAACTAGAACCATATAAACCTATCCAAAAAGCGCTATGTCTTCTTCTGCTTCTTTTCTGTTCACAAGGACGACAAACATAAGATTTTTGTCTGGAGAATTGAGTTTTTTGACCTTGTAACCATGCAGAAGTCATTGCCAAAGCTATCAAAAAAATTAAGCGGACCAGTCTATCAGGATTCGCTTGAGAGCCTTCTAAATTATAACCCCCAGTTTTACAGTCTTTAAACATAGCTTCAATCCCAAAACGTTGATGATAGATTTTCACTGTCGTTGAGATGTCTGACAGATTGTTTGATAAATACCAAGGTTCTGATTCTTGCTTACCACGATACTTTCGTTTCCAATAGACTGCTAAATTATAACGACCAAAACCCTTGTTTTGGGTAAGATTGACCTGATGATAAAATCTGTGTTCTCCAGGATAAATTGGAATTGTACTGAGGGGCTGAAATTTTTGTCTTTTCTCTCGAAATGTGGTGTCCTTTTTTTGTCTGAACACAAACTTCAACCCCTGTCGGGCTAACCAATCGGCTAATTCAATACCGTGAAATTCTCTATCCCCAACGATGACTAATTGATATTGTTTCAATAACTTGATGACCGGGCGTAATACTTTCTGTTGTTCAGACAAGTTACTGCAACCTTTTTTATCAAGAACACACCAGTATATTGGGAATGCCCTTTTTTGATAAATTACACTTGCCATCAAAATATTATTATCTTTCCACTGGGTTCTATCTAGGGCGATAATTAATTGTGACTGCGGTTTAAATAAGCGAGCTAAAATTTCTTCAATAATTGGAAACCATAATAGCACTACACTCAACTTATTTGATTTTAAAAATCTTTGTATATGACGACGACGGCTATTTTCTTGTATTGGTAAAGGCAAGTTAGCGGCTAATCTTTCTATTCTGACTTCCTTCTGATTTTGGAGTACCCACACCAACATTTTTAGAGTTATTAACTGTCTATCGCTCAGGTATTTTTCCAGGATTGTTTGATAGAATGGTGGTAGCATTTATTGTTCTGGTCTTGTTGTTTTGACGAGACCATTCTTTTCTACCATTAAACTGTCCCTCCGGCATAGCTGTCTAATAACCTCACGATTTCTTCTCAATAAATACGGTTTTTCCCTCCATTTTTTCAGGGGGTCTATCACGTGAAACCTTTTTCCTGTCTTTGTTTCACCTTCCTTGTCGCCCCCTCAAGTCTCGAGCATCAAACATCCGCACAGCCGCATCATTTACGTTGGTAACTCTCACCATGCCGACTGCTTGTTGAACAAAGCCCGGATTGTCAGCAAAAAAGGTGCGAAAATCCCGGACTCCTTGCGCTTTTAAATCCGTAAGCGCTGCTAGGACAACAGAAAAGTCTTCTTCCCAAATTGCCACACCTGCACCTTCAAAGATATGGCGGTATTTATTCTCCTGTTCTTTGAGCGCCTCCTTTGCCCATTCCCGTTCTCTCAGCGCGGTTTGCCGTTCGCTAATATCCCGAAAATAAACAGCAAGACCATCTGGGGAAGGGTAGGCATGGATCTCAAGCCATTTACCTATTAATTGGTCGAAATGTTCAAAGACAACAGCAACCTGTTCCGTTACAGCACGGTGCAACTCATGGTATTCTGGAGTGTCAACTATCTCTGGATATACCTCCTCCCACACCTGCTTGCCAAGCAACTCTTCACGGGTTTTGTGTAAAAGTTTCGTTGCTTGCTGATTGACATAAACGTACCGCCACTCGCGGTCGAAAGCTACAAAAGCATCAGTGATACTTTCAAGAATGTTGCTAATTTGGTCGCGGGCTGTCTCTGCCGCACGTTGTGCCGCTTCGCTCACAGCACGTAATTCCTGCTCCCGCCGTGTGACTTCCTGATGCAATCGAGCCATCTCTAACTTAGCATTGACACGCGCCAATAGTTCACGAGCAGAAAAGGGCTTAATTAAGTAGTCATCTGCCCCTGCTTCCAAACCTTCAATGCGGGATTCTTCCCCAGCACGGGCAGAAAGCAGAATGATAGGGGTTGTTTTGGTGCGTGGATCTGCCCTTAACTCCCGAAGCAACTCAAAGCCATCAAGCCCTGGCATCATAACATCAGTTAAAATCAGGTCTGGAAGGAGGGCACGAGCAGCGGCTAACGCATCAGTACCATTTGCTACAGTTTCTACGTGATGGTGTTGGCACAAAAGCCGCTTCACGTAGTCTCGCATATCCGCATTGTCGTCAGCAAGGAGAATCCGGGCAGGGGAGGACAAGGGGGACATGGTAGATGCTCCCCTGTTCTCTTCTTCAGGAAGCCAGCGTAACGCTTCTTCTACAAACGGGGCAACACCTAGTGCTGTAGATGCGAGGGTTCGGGCTGCGTCAGTGCGTTGGGCTTCCCCCCACCGAAGGCGATCGCTCGGCAAATGGGCAGCGCCAGTGGGAATTGAGACTGTGAAGCAAGTTCCCTCATTCACAATGCTGCTCACTTGGATCGTGCCACCGTGCAGCTTTACCAACTCCTGAACTAAGGATAGCCCAATGCCCGAACCTTCATGGGTGCGTCCCCGCGCTCCTTTGACGCGATGGAACCGCTCGAACACATGAGGTAGCTCACTGTCAGGGATGCCTATGCCTGTGTCCCGTACCGCTAAGTCAATACGATCCCCGCGATCGCACAGCGTGACTTCAATTTCTCCTTCATTGGTGAACTTAAAGGCATTGGAGAGCAGGTTAAGCACAATCTTTTCCCACATCTCGCGGTCTACGTACACGGGTTCTGGTAAAGGTGGACAGTTGACCAAAAGCTTCAGCCCTGCTTGTTCAATTGCGGAGCGAAACACACTGGTTAGCTCTGCCGTCAAGCACCCTAACTCGGTTGGTTCGTAAACCGCCTCTACCCACCCTGCTTCAATGCGGGAGAAATCTAGCAGGGTATTAACTAGCTTTAGCAAGCGCAAGCCGTTACGTTGCACCATTTCCAATTGCTCGCCCTCATGCCTGGGAAGATCCTTTGAGGGATTGGTTAATATGTCCTCAAGAGGGCTGAGCATGAGAGTCAGGGGGGTGCGAAACTCATGGCTGATGTTACTGAAAAAGTGAGTTTTCGCCCGATCTAGTTCTGCGAGTGCCTCTGCTCGTTTGCGTTCTGCTTCGTAAGCATCAGCATTAGCGATCGCGGTTGCAACATTACTGGCAACTAAATCCAAGAAACCTCGGTAGTCGTCATCCAATGCACGCACTGGGCTAATTCCAACGACCAATAATGCAGATAACTGCTGCTTGTGTCCCGATTGAGCAATAGGCATGACTAAGGCGGTATTTGGCGGTTCCTTCCACATTCCTCCCGATAGTGCTCCTACCCTCGTAGTTAAATCATCCAACACCTCAGCTTGTCCTGTATGGCACACCCGTGCCAGATGCCAGTCGTCCGTCTCTTGAGTCAAATCTATCAGCTGTTGACTGGCGAGTGTCCCTTCTTCAATACCCGTCGTTCCTACCAGACGAGCTTGTTTTCCGTCAGCCTCTATTAGGTACAGTAAGGAAAAGGGAATACACGCAGGGTTGTGAGATAGGGTTTCAATCGCTATGTGACACGCTTCCTTTACCGTCTTTGCCTCTGCTGTGTTGCTGGCAAGTTCCCTTAGTGTTCGCAACCGACGCTCTCCCACGATCCGCTCAGTTGTTTCAGTTACAGCACAGAAGACTCCGCCGATTCCACCGCTTTCGTCTCGCACCGGGCTGTAGGAGAAGGTGAAGTAGGTCTCTTCCAGGTAGCCGTAGCGGTTCATGAGCAGCAGCAAATTCTCAGACCAGGTGGGTTGACCCGTGGTAAGAACACTATCAGCAAGCGATCCCACAACATCCCAAATCTCCGACCAACAGTCTTTGGCTGACTTCCCTAAAAATTGGGGGTGCTTGCTTGCACCGAGAATTGGTTGGTAGGCATCGTTATCAAGGGTGGCATAGTCGCGTCCCCACCAAATAAACATGGGGTACCGGGAGTTGAGAATAATACTAACAGCAGTTTTCAAGCTCTGTGGCCATGACGATACTGGTCCTAAAAGCGTCTGGGACCAGTTGAGCCTTCGCATCAGTGCTCCCATTTCCCCACCGCCGATAAAGATATTTTCTTCTGCAGTTGCCTTCTGTCTGTGAGTCACACCCTTTACTCCGCTTTTGGAAAACATCTGGTAAGGAGGTGTTTGCTGCGTTCCCCGAAGGTTGCTTCTGGCAAATTGCCCAGTTCGTCTGGCACTGCTTGAATTTGTTTCAGTGTTGGCAGCGATTGTTGTCGAAGCACCGCTGTCCTTTTAAACATGATGGTTTGGTTGGGAGATGGCATCTGCTTAAGCCAGATGTAACACACATGATATCTAATATTCTATTACCCTAAGTTGATGCTTCTCTACCTAAGGTTGGATTTCGAGGAGCGATCGCCCTTGAAGCTACAAGTATTGAGTGAAGTTTATTCACCTTTGTGAGGATGTGAAGGGCTTTACACTTAACTAATTTTAGAGAATAACCAAAACTCGTTCACTTTATGTATCCTGCCTTACTGAATTTTCCCACCACTGTTAAGTGGTCTTTGTATTTTGCCAAAAATTAGAGTTTTTTAGATAGGATTTGTAAAGTTTTATCAAAGTTGCCAGGATTTTGCGTAATGACCTTGTTCTTCAATTGAAGAGTAACTGTATGCTGCAACAACAATCACCATCAAACTCTGCACTGTTCAATTTACAATTGTCAGGCAGGGTTTTTACTTGTAGAATCTACGCACATAGCTTTTTCTTGTGGTGAAATTTAGGAGGTCAACTTGTAGAAATCATGAAATCAATATGAACTTTTTGTAAAGAAAGAGTAGAACTTGCATAAAGCTAAGTTGTTGTTATCAACAACTGGATAGATGTTGCTCTATGGAGCAATAAATGAACACGAATAGTCAACCCGAAGAAAAGTTTAGGAAAGAACTTGATCATCTTTCTTATAAGTGGTAAATATTTTTTAGGTGGTATTAGTTTTGTCAAAACAAAAATAGTAAAATCAGGGAAGATAAATTAACCTTGTGTTAAGTTGTCTTACATTTTTAAAGAAGGGTATTTTTTGGAGGATGGAAAAATTTTAAGATATGAACAAGCAATCGCATAGGGATACGTATGTCGCGGTAGCGAATGATAAGTTAGAAGAATTTACCAAAGGGCAACAACCTTCTCTATTTCAATCCCCTGAGAATTACGGAGTATTAATGAATGCATTTAACAAGTATAGATTAGCTGTTAAACAACATATCGATCCCAGTATTAACAATGAAGAAAGCGTTTTACTGTTAGCAGCTTTGATTGAGCAATTAGCAGATTCTCTACCTACTTATGTTGATAATGAGCCCAGAGCAAGAGTGAGTTTCTTTCAAAAGACAAGAAAAAGAATATTTCAATTTACAGATTTTTTTAAGCAACAAATAGTCAAATAAGGTTTTTGGATATTTTCAAGGTATAGGAGATAGACCGAGACATAAATTCCCAGCTAAAAGCTCAAACAAGAGCGAAAAGTATTGACATTCAAGTTCCTCTCTTGGTGCGCCCCTAGTTGGGGCTAATATCTTTCTCCAAGCCTAAAGGCTACAGGTCTTAGGCTGCACAAGGAAAGCCTGTTTCCCCAGGGTACAAAAACGTGGTTTTTTTAGATTCCACATGGGCTAAGTTATACTATTTTGGATTTGAAATTTTCATAGGCTTTTCTTATCAAATAACCAAATGGTATCTAAGCTTTACATTAAATTACCTAGAACACGATAAATTTTAATGCAATTTTTGTAAAGCTTCGTTAAAATTTGCGTAAAACAACCCGTGTGACCCGAGACATAACATAGAGCAACGCATCGGCTTCAGACATGGTTGTACTTAAACTACATTGGTATGTGTATGGTAATGATTCGTGATGTTGTGAGACAAGCTATGATAACTGGTTTTCTTAGCGTTGCCGCAGAAGAACAATTACGGCAACTGCTGAGAACAAAGTATGATTTAGAAGATTTAAACGCTTTTATAAGCCTACAGGAAGCTGCTATGGCTGGTTTGATTCGGCAAGAATCACGTGAAATGAGACGTACAGAGGTAACGTGCTGAACTGGGATCTTTAGCCATTTTTACTATATTAAGTATACTTCTTTCGTGGGCGGTGAAGATCCGCCTTTTATTATAGATTTGGTTTTGATTCAGAATTTGTGCCAGTATCAGTTCCAGGATAAATTATCCGGTTTTTTCTAGAACACAGGTAAAATCTATGGTATTCGCAACCCGAATCGTCTTTTTCCAAGATACAGTCCTGAAGCAAGAGCCCATTCAATCTAGCCGACTGCCAAGCTTTAAACGTGTGAACATTCCAGCTTTTACTGTACTGGTTCTTCAGTCCTACACATTCCTGATTACCCAAGACCACCACAGAATAACACTCAAAAACCTTCAATTAAAAGGCTTTAGTAGCTGGTATGCTTTCGCACCAGATGTTGATATATTTTCCGATGAAGTTTTCCCTATCAGAAATGTAGATGATATTGCCGCCGAACAACAAAACAATAATGAAGTAAAAATTTTTGTCGACCGCGACTCTGTTGGGAACCAAAGAAGCTTTTTGAAAATTGTCGCTAACACAGACACCGTGTTTAAACGCGAACCAGTTGACTCATCTGTTCTCAGAGATGAGTTCAAGCAGACAATTCCTGCAGGCACAGAACTGGTTTTAGCTACCAGCAGACCCGATGCAAATGGTGCTGTAAGATTTCCTATTGTGAAGAATCATGTCAGATTTTCTCTTCAAGACCTTGATATCAAGGGCTTTTCTAGCAATTGGTATGCTTTTGACAAACACGTTGGCATCGATCGCCTGGGCTAAGGAAGACTTTGGAGTTCTCCTTTGCTGAAGTAAACCATTGGTTTACTAGAAAGGCGGCTGAAAGCCCAGTGCATTTATGCCGGGATGAAAGCCGCTTTATGACCTTTAGCCAAGAGTCCAGCTATTGACATCTTGCAAATTCTTAGTGGGAGGGGTGGTGGGCTTTAGCCCTACCTACTACTGAGAGAAATTTAAAAACTGGCAATCCGGACAGACCGCCATAGCGAAGCGTGCATACTAGCGCACATACGCTAAGAGCCCCAAGACGAGAAATTTAATCAGAAGAGTGCAAGTTTATAGAGAATTAGTGTAAGAAGGTATTAATTGTTTCCCCAAATGCGTCTGTTAAGATTTAGGTCTTCAACAATTCCCAACATTAACTGTATGCTTTCAAAGTATTCTCCCATGGGAGCAAAGCTTAACATAGTGTGGAACAGCTTGGGTTCAAAGATATCTTCTGGATACTCAATGGCAATGTATATCATGTTCTCTACAAAAGAAACATAAATGTTTCTTCGTGCTTTTTTCCGAAACTTAACCAACTTGGACATGAGGTTTGTAGACAAGATGTACCGTGCTTCAACTTGGTCATCTCCATAAGCTGTAAATAACTGAGAAAATTCTGGATCTTCTAACTTGACCAATTGTCCTTTTCTCAAGTTTAGAGAATTAATATTAGAATTATATAATTGTGGCAAAACCACTGTTTTACCTTTTAAGGTTTTATTAAACCTCGCTCTAAAAAATAAACCTTTAAATACTGTTTTTCTGGAGTATTCGTTCTTGATTATCTCTTCTTCAAAACGTTTATAGTCTATTTTTCTGCCTTTAATCATTCTGGTGGCTACGTAAGGAAGCCCTTTCAGGAATTTGATGAGAAAAACAATGATATATAAAGGCAGCAGGAATAAAATAATTCGTCTGGTAATAAATCTGGGAAGAAGTGAGTTAAGAGTTACTATTTGTTGTGTAAAATTTAGATATTTCGCCCAAACATGGCTAACTTCTACTTGAGCAAAAATTTCAGAAAAGAAGATATGAGTTTCACCAATTACACCAGAAATACAATCATTTTGTTGAATTTTATTAGGTTTTAATAAAGTTTGGAAAAGTTTACTATGAATAAAAGCAGACATAGTAAGCTCTGTGTCTAAATCGGATGAAAAGCTAGAATATTTTAAAGTTTTATTAGTGTTGATAAAATCAAAAATTCTTTCAATAATTTTCGACCTAAAACCACTGGCATAGGCTTCCGTTGCAGAAGTATAAAATGCTACCCAAAGCCAACAACAAGTTAAAAGTGCCAATAAAAACAAAAAAACAATCAAAGCAGATGGTCTTGGTGAGTAGCGCGAGCTAAAATTTAAAAAACTTGAAGTAAAAAAATGGATTATACCTCCAGCTATAATGAACAAGGTAATTCCTACAAAACTAATAGACCTGAGAACTTCTTTTCTGGTGTTTTCAACAGCCTTTAATTCATTCAATAATTGATTTTGACAGAAACTTTTGAATTCATTCCAACTTTTTAATTTGAATTCCACGACAATATCTTGTCCAGATGCCAAGGTGGTGTGGGGTTGTTCTTGAGAAGAGGATTCTGTGGCTGTCTGGTTTCCTACTGAAGCTGGTATTGCATTCGGTGATAATGTTTCAAGAAATTGTCGTGCCCAAATCCGCGTGACTTCTTGTTCGTGTGCTGTTAACTGCTGACAAAGTGCGATCGCATTTTCTAACTGTTCATTCCCTTTATATGCTTTCACCAGCCACATCTGGGCTTGAGAATAATCTTTTGTCCCCGCATCCACTCCCTGAGAATATTGTTCAAGGGCATTAACAGCATCTGCAAAGCGCTTAAATTTCAATGCTTTACTTCCAGATGCAAGTAGTTCAGCTGCTTGTTCTGGTGTCAGATAAACTTTTTCAGCCACCGTGGGTTCGGGTGTAGTTTGTGTTTCGGCTAACTGTGTTTCAGCAGGAGAAGACTCAGCAGATTCAGTAGGTGTAGATAAAGATGGCAAGATTCGTTGTGCCCAAGCCCTAACCTGAGAATGCTTGCTGGCTGCTAGCTGTTGACACAAGGCAATTGCTTTTTGCTGCTCACCAGTACAATGATAGGCTTTCACTAAGCCCATTTGCGCTTGAATGTATTCCTTAAAGTTTGCCTGAGGGTCAACTTGACATTCTTGGCAAAATTTTTCCAACAATTGAATAGCTGTTGAGTAACGACCTTTCTGAATCGCCTCTAGCCCAGGTTGATATTCTCCAGATAGCATAAACTTTTTTCTAAGCTAATATATTTTCTCTACTGATTAAATAAATTACTGACATTTACGTTTTGTCTTTCTTGCTCTGTAGCTACAAATACTGTTTTTTGGTGGTAATTCATATATGATGCTATCAGGCTAGTGGGAAACATTTCCAAAGCATTGTTGTAATCGGTAACGGCACTATTATAGAAACGTCTGGCAGCTGAGATCTGCTCTTCAATTTCATTTAAAGAGTCTTGTAACTTGATAAAGTGATTGTTCGCTTTCAACTCTGGGTATGCTTCCAGAGAAACCATAATATTACCTAGTGCCTTAGATATTTGATTTTCTAGGTCAATTCTATTCTTGCCAGTCACTCGCCCTGACATTGCTCTTGACCTCAGTCTGGCAATTTCCGTTAGAGTTTCTTTCTCATATTGCATATAATTTTGGGCTACTGCTACTAGGTTGGGAATCAGATCGCTTCTTTTTTTTAGAAGCACGTCTATAGTACCGAAGGCTTTCTCAACTTGATTTTTTTTAGCCACTAGGCTGTTATATAGTAATATAACAATGATAGGAATTAGTGAAAAAAGAAGAAGTGCTAGAATAAATCCTGTCAATAATGTTTTTAACATACTTAAAAATTGTCTTGATTGAGATATTTACGCCTTAGGCAGTCCTATTGCAGTTCCGAACGTTGCTTGCCATGTAAAACCAATAAAAGTGCGGACTAAAAGCCCGCGCAACAAACTGAAGCTCATGACTTCATCAGGATTGTTATGAGAAATATTGTTAAACTAAAATTGTAGTTAAATATTAGCTAACAAAATATTGCTTATTAGCATACATAAGTTTTTTCTTATCTAGAATGGAAAAAATACGTAAAATTCGTGATTCAGTCTTAGGTCGCTCAAGTATCACAAAGAGTTGTCAATACAGTGTTGTCCGCGAGAAGATTTTAAAGTTTTAATGAAGCTACCTTTTCTTGCCAAATTGGCTAGTCTTTATAAAACCAGAAAGATAGATTAATGCAAGAAATCGTCATGCACATCATTTTTGCAACACCGGATGCCCCAGGTTTATAACCTGGGGTTTTGTTTTAGCAACTTTTAGTTAACTCGGCAATTTGGCAACTCTTGAAATGGTGACAACAGTATCTTTAGGAAATCAATGCGGTCTTGCAAAAAAGACCCACAGCATAAGACAAAACCCCATTTCCCCGGTTTAATACCGGGGTTTTTATCAATTGTGCTTAAAGTCAACGTTTTAGTCAAAGTGAATTCTACGTTTAGACTGTTAGTTAAGGTCAATATCTCGGATAATAATGATATTTGGGTTAAGGTTAAAGTGCAAGTGAAGGAAGAACCTTAAATCTTTGATTTAAGCAAAGCTATTTTGTTATCTATAGCCAGAGTACAGAAACTCAGTTTCTTGAACTTTAGTCAAAGAAAAATAGCTTTTAATAACAATAGAAACTATGTTGTGTGGGATTACTAGATGAACAAGCTAGTAGAAATAAGGGCAAATTCTAGATAGGAAGGATAATTGTAAATTCTGAACCCTGTCCTAAAACTGAGTTGACCTCCAAAACTCCCTGATGCTGTTCGACAACAATTTGATGAGCAATTGATAATCCCAATCCTGTTCCTTTACCTACGGCTTTCGTAGTGAATAAATGGTTAAAAATCTTTGATTTTATTTCATCTGGTATTCCCAAACCATTATCTGTAATTTTAATGACTACACTTGTATTGTCTGAATTTAATTTTGTTTGAATTAAAATTTTTCCTTTTTCTTTTTTCAAAGACTCTTCTATTGCATCAATAGCATTTGCTAGTATATTCATAAATACTTGATTAAGTTGTCCGGGAAAACATTCGATCGATGGTAAGTTACTATAGTTTTTAATAACTACAATTTCAGAATGCGTATCGTTAGCTTTCAAACGATGCTTAAGAATAAGAAGAGTACAGTCAAGTCCTTCATGAATATTGAAGGAGACTTTTGCAGTTGTATCATTACGGGAAAAAATTCGCAAGCTATTACTGATATTACGAATGCGGTCAGTCCCCAATTTTAATGAGTTAATAAGCTTGAATAGATCTGTTCGCACATATTCCAGATCGATAGCTTCTATTGTTTCTAAAATTTCAGCACCGGGATGGGGAAAATGTTGCTGATAAAGATCGATCAGATGAAAAAGATCGCGAATATATTCTTGCGCTGGTTCTAGATTGTTAACAATAAATCCCACCGGGTTGTTGATTTCGTGTGCTACACTTGCAACTAGATTGCCAAGTGCAGACATTTTCTCACTTTGTATAAGTTGAAGTTGCATCTGTTGCAGGTTAGCAAGAGAGCTTTCCAGTTGTTGGGCATAGCTTTGAGTTTTTTGGTAAAGTTCTTGAGATTTGTGATAAAGACGAGCGTTTTCTAAAGAGATAGCAGCTTGGGACACCAGAAGGTTAAGAATTTGAACTCTGTCCTTAGTGAACGCTCCAGGGGTTAGAGAGTTCTCTAAGTACAAAATACCAATTAACTTTCCTTGATTAAGAATGGGCGTACACAAGATACTTTTTGTTTGGTGTTGGTTGAGGTAGGCATCAGCAGCAAAGAAATTTTCTGACGCAGCATTATCCATCACCAAGGTTTTTAGAGTGTTTTTGACGTAATAAATTAGGGTAATGGGGATTTCTAAAGAAGACTCAACAGGAAGAGATTGCAGAATGGTGGGCGTTTGTGAAAACATTGCGAGCGCTTCGATCGCCAACCGATCCCCATAAGGCAAAATGAGAGCGCATTTTTTTGCACCTGCATTTTCCATCACGACTTCCATTAATTTAGCAAGTAACTTGTCCAGTTGAATTTCGCTAGAAAGAGTTTGAGACGCTTTGATAATACTCCTCAAATCCAGTATTTCTGAAACACTGGTGCTAGAGGAGATCGTTTTGCCAGTGATGGGTAAAGAAATAGAACCCGAAGTGGTGACTGTATCAGTGGGACTCAGAAGAATTTTCTCCTCTTGCAGGGTGTTGGTCAGTAATTGAGGATAGCGTTTTTCTAAGTCATCAACTTTTGCTTTTGCACCCCAACGAGCATAGCAGTAGTAGGCATTGCTAAGATAGTCTTGAGCAATCCGTTGCTTTCCCCATTCAAGGTAGAATTTGGCTGCCAATTCCTGAGCTAGTGCCTCTTCATTTACATATTCATTTTCTTTAGCTAAAAAGATAGCGCGATCGTACATGTCTATAGCTTCAGACTTTTGAGCCAGCACCCGATACCGTTCTGCTTCAACCAGATAAAATTTGTGCAGGTAATTCATAGGAGCATGTTGTGCCCATTTCTGCAATTTTTCCTGATTGATGTGTACCTTGTCGAGAATACTTTTTTGTTCGGATTTGACGACTTCAGGGTATACTGCTAGTCTAGATAGTGAATCATAAAAATAAAAAAGCACGGTGACTATCTGTCCTATTCCAGCATCTAAATGCTTCTCTGCCAAAGTTGCATATTTCACTGCTTGTTGAAACTCTTCAAATAGATAATACAGATGGAGTTTACTGAAAAATAAAAATAAAAGTCCAATTCTATCATTCGCTTGTTGGTGAATCGGTAACATTTTCTTTTCATCATAAGATTCACCGCGCAAGCAACACGGATTTTCTTCCCCAAGTAAATTCAGGACAATCTGCCGAAAGATAGCAGTCCAACTTAATGGCATTTCTTGTTTGAGTTGACTAATGGCATGACTATAGATTGCCATTTCCAGTTTTAGTGTAGCTAAATCTTTACCAATAAAGTATGAAGAGTAGGAATAAACTTTAAGAGAAAGGGCTGCAAATTCTATATCGCCCGTTTCCAATGCAGCAGAATATGCTTCTAGTAAAGGTTGTAACATTTCCTTTGTATGCTCTTTCCAATGCCTGATAAGAGTATTAAATGTTTGAAGAACCTTTGCTTTCACTTCTCTAGCATTAAACTTGACCAACAAGTTTAATGCTAGTTTGCCAAATTGATAACCTCGATCAATATCTCCAACGACACCACAAAGTGTTAACCCATATACTACGTATGCAAAAGCCGATAAAGGAGAATTACCATGTTGAAGTGATAAATTGACCAGTTTAAACAAAATAAGTGGAAATAACTCAGGAACAGCTTGATAGGAAAAAGTAATGATAAGAGATAGGATACGCATAGCTGCTAGGAGTTTGGCTGCTGTCATTTCTGGCAGATCTATTAAATCCTCAACACATTTTCCATTAAGATGTAATGTTGTTTCTGCCATTGCCCCTTGAATATCATCAGGACTGGGATTAAATGGCAATTCTTGACCTAACATTTTTAAAACGACGAGTGCTTTCCTGACAGCTTCTTTTGGTTGTATTTGTGCTCCCAAAGCTAGAATTTGAACTTCATACACTTTCATTTTATCTAGTAATAAATCAGCTTTCTGCAACACAACATCTGCTAATTTTTCCATCTGCTCAAATTCACCAGCTAGGTATGCTGCTTCTGCTGCTTCTTGATATACAGCAAGTGTCAACTCATAACTGTTCTCCCAGCTATCAACTGCTAAAAGTTGCATTCCAGTCCTAAGGTATTTCATAGCAGTTGTATAAGCAGTGGCAAACTTTGCTTTTCGTCCAGCTATCAAATTTAACGATGCTAAGTTATCCCGCTCGGTTTCTTGAGTAATTAATTCTATTCCATAATTTAATTGGTTAACAATTTCAAAAATTTTCTCTTCTTGTTGAGTTTTGGGTGTAGTTTTTAACAGCAGCCGTCCAATTTTAAAGTGAGTAGCTTGCTTTTGGTCTTCAGGAATTAAAGAATACGCTGCTTGCTGTACTCGGTCGTGGAGAAATTTGTAATTAATAGTCCACAGTTCGGAGTCCAAAGTCCAAAATTCAGAACTAACATCCTCTTGACTATAAACTATTGACTCATCTTGAAAGAACTTGTAAACTTCAGTTGTGGGAATAATTAATCCCGCCTGCAATGCTTTCCACAAATCGTTAGCGATTTTAGATTTTGTTTTTTCACATATAATAGCCAGGGTCGCTAAATCAAAAGAGTTACCGATACACGCCGCTAGCTTCAACACTAATTGAGTGGCAATTGGCAGTTTCTGCAATTGCCTTGCCATGAATTCCAAAATATCCTCGGTAAGTGCTAGCATCTTCACCCGAGCAATATCGCACTGCCAAGAACCTATCTTAAAATCAAAGCAAATTAGACCTTCGTTATATAGGAATTTGAGAAATTGATTGGTGAAGAATGGATTGCCTTTAGTTTTTTGGTAAACTAGTTCCGTGAGAGATTGCGCTCGTTGAATAGAACAACTCATTGTATCGGCAATCAAAGAGTTGATATCAGCTATTGTGAGGGATGATAGGGTTATGGTATTGACAACCATTTTTGCTTTTTGTATTTCCTGCAACGTTAGCATTAATGGATGTGTTGGAGAGACTTCATTATCTCGGTATGCCCCAATCATTAACACATGACCTGTCTCTGTCATTAATAGTTGCATCAACTTCAGTGATGCCAAGTCTGCCCACTGTAAGTCATCAAGAAATATGACCAAAGGATGTTCGGTATTTGCAAAGACTTGAATAAAGTGTTGAAACAGTAAGTTGAAGCGGTTTTGTGTAGCAGTGGCTGATAGTTCCAAAACAGGGGGCTGCGGACCAATAATCTGTTCGAGTGTTGGAATCACATCAATAATCACTTGACCGTTCTCGCCCAAAGCAGCCAAAATTTTGTCTTTCCAGTGTTGTAATTGAGCATCGCTTTCAGAGAGGAGTTGTTCTATTAAGTCCTGTAACACCTCCACAAATGCCGACAAAGGAACATCGCGCTTATATTGGTCATATTTACCTTTGATAAAGTAGCCCTGCCGTTTGGTAATTGGTTTGTGGACTTCATTAACCACGGCGGTTTTTCCAATCCCAGAAAAACCTCCTACCATCATCATTTCAGAATTTCCCTGCGACACTCGCTCAAATGCCTCAAGTAACTTTTCCACTTCCTTTACCCGCCCATAAAGTTTCTCGGGTATGAGAAAGCGATCGGAAATATCTCTTTGTGCTAATTTAAATGAATCAACATACCCTTTTTGTTTCAAGTCATGCAAGCATTTTTCTAAGTCATGCTTTAAACCAAAAGCACTTTGATAGCGATCTTCTGCATGTTTTGCCATCAGCTTATTAATCATGGCAGATAGAGTCGGGGGAATATCCGTATTGATACTATGGACGAGTGGCGGCAACTTAGCAATATGAGAGTGTACTAACTCCAGAGGACGGTCGCTACTAAAGGGTAACTGTCCTGTAAGGAGTTCAAAGAAAGTGACACCTAAGGACTAAAAATCACTACGGTCATCAATTCCTCGATTCATGCGTCCGGAAAGACGAGCCATGGCGCGTCTCTACATTTAAACTGGGCGTTTCTACATCAGTGTTGCGCTTTACCCAGAAAGGAACATTGCTTGTCTGACTACCAATAACATAACTTAGTGAAGCAATTTTACCCTGTGCAGCGCGAATTTCACTGACTGTTGTTCCCGTGATAATTTTGTTTCCTTTGCCCTGAATTGCCCTAACTAGAGGTTGCACCAAACATGTTCCCATATCATCTTTGGTGCCATTAAAAGCTAATCCCTCTGGGTTTCCAAAAAAATAAAAGTGGAAGAACTGCAACAATTCAGCAGCACTCATATCATCTGGTGAATTCAAGCTAGACTTAGCAAAAGGTAGAAAATACAAGTCATATAAACCTTTAGGAAATTCTTCCTTCACCCAGTCTGCAACTGATATATTATCAAAGCGCCGATAGTTTTTTTCGCGCTCAAAACCACCAATTGCTTGAAACACTTGCAAATGTTTTATCTTGACTAAATTAATCCCCCATTGAAAGCGGTTGGGAGAGGCTATAGCTAAATCTACAATATTCCAAGGAAAAGCAGAGTGACTGGGTCGAAAGACTTCTGGGCGATACTTACTATTATGGTAAACAACAGAGTAAAAATTTAATGACTTGAAATTTTCCCCAATCCCCAATTCTGTTACCAGACTATTGAGATTGTAGTATTGAGGGAAAAATCCATGAAAGCCATGCTCCATGTTGAAGGTTTCACCCACAGCTTCAATTTGCCAACTCGCAATTTTGCCGCCTAATTGTGGAGACTTTTCCAACAGTGTCACCGTAAAGCCTCTTTGACTGAGTTCGTATGCACAAGCTAAACCAGCCAAACCACCCCCAACAACCACAACACTTTTTTGTTGACTTAGCATTGTTGGTAAATTTAGGGTATCTTGTATAAAAACTGTTGGTCTTGGTTTGCTCCACCGGGAGTATCCTAAGACTCCTCCAACAGTACCTACGCCGAACAATTGCAGCAATGCACGACGGGAAAGGGTATATGATTCTGGTGAATTAGATCCTTGAGTCATTTGTTACTGAATTAACTCCCCACACTATGAAGTACTGGCATGAAACTATAGCTGTCACTCAGCGCATTTTAATTGAATTATTGCGACGGAGACGCAGTCTGATTTTTTGGAGTATTTTTCCCATTTCAGTGTTAATTCTTAACGGAAATATTTTGGCAGAACGGGCAAAATTGTCAATAGCTCTTGCTTTTGAAAATGCTGCACCATCAACCTTGGTAGGCGCAGCACTATTTTTTAGTTGTTTGGGTGGTAGTGTAGCTACTGTCGTTGCAGAACGAGAACAACAAACTCTCAAACGTCTTTTTATTTCTCCCTTAAGCGGCACATCTTATTTTTTAGGTATTTTTCTTGCTCATAGTTGCATTGGCATTGGACAAACATTGCTTGTTTATACTATTGCAGCTTTTTGGGGTGCCCAATTCAAGGGTTCTCTCTTCTTTGGATTCCTTATCATTCTGATGAGTATAGTTGCTTATGTAGGCTTGGGGTTTATTTTGGGTACACAATTAGCTCGTCGTACCGAAGATGTTAATGCTCTAGTCGCAGCTTTTGGGGTGCCTTTGTTAATCTTGGGGGGAGTATTCTTGCCCACTTCATTATTCCCTGAAAGACTATTGAACATCGCGAGGTTCAATCCAATATATCATATGAATGAAGCTCTTGTAGGGGTGTCGGCAAAGGGAAATGGAGTTGCTGATATAGCATCTCACTTTCAATTTTTATCCGTGTTTGCATTGTTAATGTTTTTAGGAGGATGGTTGTCTTATCGGCGGATGTTGATGGTAGAAAAGAGATTGTAAATCTCATATCTTGCACCATCGCCTTATTGCAAAAATAAAAGCCTAAAAAGCCGATCCCGCTCGTAGTGGGCACTGCCCACCACGCCGTTATTGAGAAGGTGTAAGATGTCAGAAATAGGTTATCCATAACCCTATGCTAAAAATTAAAAATTTAAATAAATCCTACGGTAAAAGAAAAGTTCTGCAAGATTTGACCCTACATATAGATACAGGAGAAATTTACGGTTTGCTGGGTGCAAATGGAGCCGGTAAAACTACAACAATTAATATTATCTGTAATCTTCTTCAGGCTGATAATGGTTATATTACAGTTTACAATCAGCCAGTGTCAGAAGAAACCAAAAAACTTATTGGTATTGCACCTCAAGAAAATTTACTGTACAAAACTTTATCTTGTGAAGAAAACCTTAACTTTTTTGCTAAGATTTACGGTCTGGACTATAAAACACGACAGCAACAGGTAAGAACAACTTTGGAAGCTGTGAACTTGTTAGATAGGGCAAAAAGCCCAGTAGAAACTCTCAGTGGCGGGATGCAGCGACGCTTAAATATTGCGGTTGCACTGGTACATCAACCAAAGTTAGTGATTCTTGATGAACCAACGACAGGTTTGGATATTGAGGCGCGATATGAAATTTGGGAGTTGATTAAACAACTGAAAAATCAGGGAATTACAATTTTACTGACGACTCATCTATTAGATGAAGCCGAGCGTCTTTGTCACAGAATTGGTATTCTTAAAAGAGGTAGAATTTTGGCTGAAGGTAGCTTGGCAGAATTGAAAAGGCGGATTTCAGCTAAAGAGATTGCGATCGTACAAACTCCTAATGAAGAACAAGCGATCGCACGGGCAATTGAGTGTGGGTTTACTCCTCGTCGTTATGGTAGCGATTTGGCTTTTTGGTTGCCGGAACATTTGGAATTAAAGGAAATTCTTGCTTGCTTTGAGGGTATTCCTCTGGATTCGATTACCAGGAAGCAGGTGGGGTTGGAACATATTTACTTAGAGTTGACGCAAGAATCTGACATTTGAGGTTGCATTGGTCGATGAGGCAGGTAATATCATGTCCGGGTAAAGACTTATCATTAAGGCAGATGGGGAGATGGGGAGAGGGTTTTCCGGTTTTTGCACAGATTGTTTAATAATAACTAATTAACCGGACTTAATGTAAGTAAATTGCCTTTGCGATCGTTCGCTTGAGTGCTTCGTCACGTTCATCAAATAAATGCGCCACTAACTCTGAATCCCGATCCAATCCCAGCATCAACTGAGTCAGTGTGATTTGAGCCAATAGAAAATCCATCAAAGACTTCACTAAACTCATCTGCTAGTTGTACATTGCTAGGTAATTCACACATCACGTAGGTTTGTAATCCGTTTTCTCCTTGCACCAAACCATTTTTTGCCATCTCTGCAATTACGCGACGACCTTCTTGAGGAGTACGGCAGAAAGGAAGCATCAAAATGATTTTTAGGTTTTTATGACTTTATGGATGATTTAGCTTTTTGTATTTGTGTACATTCTTCTAGATACCTTAGTAAGTTTTCTAGAGGTTCTAATCGATTGATAGGTAAGTCACTCATTGATGCCTCTTTAGCAAAGCCTAATAATTTGGCTTCTTGCAATGTTTCGCTGATTTGTACGGCTACATAGCCAATCCGGTCTGATGTAACTTCTGGCGGTATGTAGACAGTCTGGAAATTTTCTAACACGGGACGGCATTCTAATTTACCCAAATCTTTAATGCATAAATCGGCTACATCCATAAGAGTTTGTTGTACCGGATTCCAACTGTCACTAGCTTCTAGTTCTGTCTCAAATCCCATACATTCTAGATAAAAATTTACGAAGGATACAGCCATGATATTCAGCAATACCTGCTGACCTTTTTCAGGTGTGGCTTGCTGCTTTGACCATTTTTCTGCCAATCTCCGGGAGACTGGAGATATCAGACCAGTAAATGTTGAAAGAGTTGTCATACTACTCGATTTTTTTGATTTTACAATACATAGCGATCGCACAATTCTTTGAATTCATGGCGAAACTTATCTAAACTCCTTTGATAAAAGTTGCTTAACGTTGGAATGGGAACGCAGAACTCTTCTGAAATGTCTTTCCAAGAGAGACCAGACCATCTTTTCATCGCTATTTCTTGAAAATTTGCTTGGGGGTAACTTTTGATGTATGTTTGTCGAAACACTCCTTGTGGATCTTTTTCTATATATTGTCTGATTTTTAAAAAATCAGATATACAATCCTCTTCGTTGTCTTTTGGTGCCAAATCTTCTAAGTTTTCTAGAAAAGAAGCTTCTACCTTGATTTCGTTGGCTTTCCCAACGACTTTGGAAACAGCTTCTTTAAAGAAACGCTTGCTGAGTAACATATTGACCCAGGTTATAAATTCAGCACGTTCGGGAGCGTATTTGTCTATATTTTTACAGATGTATAAGAATAGGTCTTGTACTGCCTCCTCATATATATGTTGATACACTTGAGAAAATCTCCCTTTGTATGGGGAGCAAAGTTTATGCGATTTATAAAGACCCTCGATCAACTTTGATAACGCCATTCGTCTAGCTGTTGAATTTAGGGGGTGTTTTTGGGCTTCTAGAGCTAGTTGTTTAAATTCGGACTCCTTCATGTAGAAAGCACTCCTATAAAAAGTTTTCGCAAGATAAGCACGGCTTTTATCCAAATCATCTGATAAAAGTTACAAAACTTTACAATTGGACGTTTGAGGGTGTTAAGGAGGGATTCCGGATAAGGAACTGGAAGAGGGGCTTTCAAGAAGGTACATCTTC
Source organism: Scytonema sp. NUACC21 (assembly GCF_054684315.1). Taxonomy (NCBI): domain Bacteria; kingdom Bacillati; phylum Cyanobacteriota; class Cyanophyceae; order Nostocales; family Scytonemataceae; genus Scytonema; species Scytonema sp. NUACC21. The sequence continues at coordinate 334,264 of NZ_BAAFZH010000107.1, forward strand.
ACCAGATGCACTTCTTAATTGCATAGTGGTTATAACACTGCTCTTATCGATCTTATTGGGAAGAAGTCTAGCGGTCTATGCAGGAAAGTGTATTCTCGGATATCAAATTTGGTGTCTAAGCCAGCACAAATGGTTAGTGTGCTCTTTAGCAATTGTCTTTACTGTTGATAGTAACGGATGTCGAACCGATAGCTTTGTTGAAATTCGGTTTTACAGTTTCCTACACAAACACGACGTTATCAGGAGCAAAATCGATGTATAGGGATTCATGATGATATGTGCCAGGAATGCTAGTTACTTTTTTATGGCATAGTTTATTCTACAGCGACAGTGATGCAAATCACTTACGGTGGAAGCTTCGCGCTATTGCATTCCTCAGTTATTACTTGCAGATTTCTAAATTTATGAAGTTTGTAACAAACTTGCAGTCATTTGGATAAATAGGGTTGCACTCACCCGAGTCATAAGTAGAGCAACTCAATTGTTGAAGCAAAGTATTCAATACCTTGAGTCATGCGTAATTAGTATTGAGCCAAGATACGTGTAATTTCCTGCAAGATGGTCTGAAAACCCTTATCCTATTTGGGTTGAATAATTGACTACACTCTTGTCAAAAAAGTTGGTTTGGCAACGAGGAATCAAACACGAATGAAGGCCGAACAATAGATTCTGGTCATGTCTCGGCTCAATACCTTCTAAGCTTGGTGCAACATCTGAGTAAACAAACTTTAACTTATGTTCTGTCTACACTCATTTTCTGCATATGTCAAATGTACGACCTTATTTACTTCTATCTCTACTGCTTTAGAGGACACTAAGACGATGAGCTTATTATGTTTACCCTAGCTATCTTTGGACAGACTGGTTCTGGCAAAACCAGCTTATCAAATGCCCTTTTTGGACTAAATTGGCGCACCGATCCGGCTGTGGCTTGTACACAAACAGTATCTCAACATGAAGGAAAAATAGTTTCAGTCTTCAATGGAGATATGCTTCCAGAGTGGCGACTACTCGATACTCCGGGTGTAGGCGAAAGCGAAGAAGCAGATGCAAGGCACTTCCAACAACTTTATGAATCTTTTCACACAGCTAACATGATTTTATGGGTTGTTCAGGCTGACACTCGTGCGTTTACTGAAGATCAGGAGTCAATACTGCGGTTAACTGACAATGGTCAGAAAATACCAAAGGCGCATTTTGTCATAGGAATTAACCAAATAGATCGAGTATATCCAGAAAATTGGAATACGGTCGATAATGTGCCATCGGCTGAACAATTTTCTCTAATTCCAGAGAAAGTCAATCTTGTTTACAAGCGTTTCTCGCCCTATCTACCTATTGCAGAAAAACATATCCTTCCCTGTTCTGCATTGAGGCGATATGGGCTGAATAATCTTGTGAATGCCATTAACTATTACCGACTAAAGGAGTCTAAAATGTCATTTTTTAGGAAGAATGTATCACTGGAACAGCAAAAAACAATAGACAAACTGCGCCAAGTTTTGGGTACAACAGATTTTAACAGGTTTCAGCGTTTAATAGACGACGAACTTGCCAAGCCACCAAAAATTGCCATCATTGGTAAAGCTGGTGTTGGTAAGACTACCACTATTAATTCGCTGTTTGATTTACAAGAAAGAGTTAGTCACACGACGACTGGAACCAAAGAACCAAGCGAAAACACTATTGAACTGCCTAATGGGGGTCAACTTTCGGTAATAGATATGCCTGGGTTGGGAGAAGATATTGAACTGGACAGGCAATATAAAGAGATTTACGAAAAAGTTTTGCCCTCAGCGGACGTTGTACTGTACGTTGTACAAGCAGATTTGAAAGCTCTAAATGAGGATCAAAAAATTCTCAGGGACATTGTGCAAAATGCCATGGGCAACTTGAAGGATCGCCTTGTAGTCGGATTAAACCAGGTGGATAAGATAGATCCTGGCAATTGGAACGAAAAATTTAATTATCCATCACCAGAACAGGAAGATAACATTAATCGCCGCTGTAAGGACATACAGGAAAAGTTGAGCGCAAGCCTTTTTATTAACGTTGAGCAAGTAGAATATTTCTCAGCAATAAAAAGATACAGGCTGTATCAACTTTTAGCAGCAATTATCAAAGCGGCTGGGAATGTTGGTTGGAAATTTTCTATCAGTCCTGCCGATCCCATTGAACTAGCTGCTGAGGAGGTTAGAGACTTACTAAGAAAAAAGTTAGATCAATAAAAATTTACGTAAGGCAAAAAATACATTTTTAGAGGTAATTAGTATGCTCGATTCAAGCTTTACTCAAGAAGAAATAGAGATAATTAGAAGGTTTCGTCAGCTTTCCAAAGATAACCAAAACGCCATTATTGCTAGTGAAAATTCATTCAGGACATGGATTAAACAAGCAGCTGGTTGGGTAATCGGAAAAATCAGTTGGGAAGCGCTTAAAGAACTCTTTAATTACATCTCAAATAACTTTTCTAACTGAATAGAATAGAGCGGCGGTAAAGTAGTTAAAACGGGAGCAAACAACACGTTTTCTTTTTGCTGTAAATCCTAATATTTCGTTAATGTAGAGACTAGCATGGCTAGTCTTTACGAAAAAACTGGGTTTTTATAATTTCTGTACCGATGCTCTGTAGTTTATGAAGTTTTGTAAAAAGTTGCTGTTATTTAGATAAACATGATGAAGCCGACCCGAATTATAAGTAGAGCATCTTCAAAACCGCAACTCGCTTGCTACAGTTTTCTAATTTAGCCGACCATTAACATTCAACTCGCAATCTCAAACAAAAATCTCTTCTTCAAGATGAAGCATTATTTGAACTAAGCGAGCAACTAAATAAACTCGCTCAACAGGTTGGGGTACACCTCCATGAAATCGAGGCGCGGGTACATCGTTTGGAGATTCGAGTGGCTGCTAATGAAGATTTAGACAGAATTGTAACCGCTTGGGAACAGCAAACTTACAAGCTGCTACCTTGGACGTTGCAAGTAGCTCTATTAGTGAGAGAAGTATTTAGCAGTTCTGTGGTGATGTATGAACTGGAAACTGGCGATCTAAAACGTTACCGGGAATTGTTAGTAAAGAAAATTCTTGCGAAGAGTAAACAACTACAACCTCCTAATGGTTGCAGTCTAGCTGATTTGTTAGATGATTCTTGGAAAGAAATTAAAAATAATGATGAACTGGAATTAGCAACAGGATTGCTGGAAGTTCGCTCTGTTCCAAAGGAACGCTTAGTGAACACACCACACTTGTTTGTGATTGGTACAATGTTGGAATTGGCTACACTTCCAGAAAAAGCCAGAGAATTAAAGCTTTTATCCAAAAACCTAAATTATTTCTTGGAGAGTCTTAACAAAGATGCTGCCCTTCTGCGCTACAATTGCCGTATCTGTGTCTGGAGAGTGTTTTCAAACAACTCGTTAAGACTTCTAATTTTTTAGCTCCCCCTAAATCCCCATTAAAAAGGAGGACTTAGGGGTGTCTTAACCTTGACCTAACTTATGCAGCTTGTATCTCAAGGGAGGAGGTGAAATCGTTAAAGTCATCTCCAACATAGGGTGTGTCAGATGCAAACACTTTAGTTCTGCCTTGAAATCCCGCATGTTCGTATAAGATGACTCGAAGCCCTGATGGTACTTTTAACGAGCTTAAGTGGTCGTTTCCAATAGCAATTTGACCGACATCATATCGACCTGGTTCTAGTTCTTGGCTTCTTCCTTGAAAGTCACGGTCTGAGTAAATCACGACTCTATTTGACCCTACCGTTCCCCCTGGGTACATTTGACGCATGAAATTTTTATCCGTGGTTGAGAGTTGAGTATTCCAAGGCACTTCAAAACCTCCAATTGTCAACTCTTTGGGAATTGCATAATGCATAATTGACTCTCTGTCGTACTGGGAGAATTGCGTGATGTCAGTACCGAGACGTCGGAAAATATTGTTGTCTACTTGTTCTTTATCCCAATTGTTGGTCTCTTTATAGTAACGGTAAACAGCATCCCGATTCCAAGGAATTCCAGCCTGTGGGTGTTGGTGTTCGTGGATGCAACTAAGAGCATGACCAAATTCATGAAGCACAACTCGCGTATATTCTTGGTTGGATGAATCTGGTTTTAACCATCCATAGTTCATTGTGGCTTGGTTTTTTGGAATATTTAAAGCATCAGTACCAAGATATGACCAGGAGCCTCCCGGTTGCAATGAAATGCGAATCTCAGCATCGGGGTCATTTCCAAAAACTAACTTGATGTTGGCGTATTGAGTCCACTGTTGGGCTATAGCTGCAATTTTTGTCTGAACGACAGGGTGTCCGTCTAAAAAACGAACGCGCAGAGTACGACCGGGTTGCCATTTTTTCCCGGTGATGAGCGCTATTCTGTCTGATGAATTATCGATCGCTTCTGCGTTGAGTGGGTTTTCTTCAAACGCTATTTTTTGCGCTTCTTCAGACATATCTGGTGGGATTTCTATACAGATTTTGATGTCTTCAAAAGTGTTTTCGCGGATAAGTTCTTTCATTTGTTTACCTCTTGATTGTTTGGTGGATAATGTTTTTCATTCAGGCAGACACACCGCTTGCTCTTTGTGACCATTAGGATTGCAATGGAGATAATCGCGCACCCAATGGCAACCATAGGACAGCAATTCATCCAAATCTAAAGCGAGATCTAAATTCCAGAGAATCGCAGTCTTGTCAGTACTGGCTGAGGCAATGGTTTTACCATCAGGACTAAAAGCCAGTGCATAAACGCGATCGCTATGACCGTGTAAATTTTTGTATAATTTTCCATCTCGTCTCCATAGTTTCACTGTCTTGTCATAACTAGCCGTAGCTATGAGTGTGCCATCTGGACTGAAACGTACTGCACTCACTACATTTTGATGCCCTCTTAATGTATTGTATAAAATGCCATCTTGTCTCCAAAGTTTGACTGTGCCGTCTGCGCTTGCTGAAGCAATGAGACCGCCGTCTGGGCTAAAGCACACCGCACACACTGAATGCTTATGCCCTGTAAGGGTTAAAAGCAAATTGCCATCTCGTGTCCAAACTTTGACTGTTCTATCATCACCTCCTGAAGCGACCGTTTTGCCATCGGGGCTGAAACATACACCTCGAACTGTGCTTCCTTGTTCTTGAAGAGTTGCGTGTAGCTTGCCATCTATTGTCCAAAGTCTGACACTCCCGTCTACAGACCCAGTAGCAAGCATTTGACTGTCAGGGCTAAAGCTCAATCCAAGAACTTCTTTATGGAAGATCTCCCCCGTATGCCCTTCTAGTGTTCTCAAGAAAGCGCCATCAGAACTCCTCAGATGTACGCTTCTATCGCCACTTGCAGTCGCGATCGCTTCACCATAGGGGCTAAAATCTACAGCAGTTATGGGTCCACCTTGCCATTTTTCTGTTTTGATTAACATACCATCGCTATTCCAAAGCGATACCAACCCGTGTCCGTGTGTGGTTACAATCGTCTTACCATCGGGACTAAAACACACATCATAAACCACATCAATATGCCCATCTAGAATTTTTAACGATGTACCGCCTATCTTCCAAAGTTTCACCGTTTCATCATCACTTCCAGAAGCGAGAATTTGACCGTCTGGGCTAAAACGAAGAGCACGAACTGCGCTTTTATGTCCGTAAAGGGTTTTTACTAAAGTGCCGTCACTTTTCCATAATTTTACTGTAGTGTCTTGACCTCCTGAGGCAATGAGACTACCATCAGGGCTGACACAGACACTCCAAACGGCATCCCGATGATCGGTAAAAGTTTTCAACAGAGTCCCGTCGCTCTTCCATAGTTTTACCGTTCCGTCCGTACTTCCCGAAGCAATCATCTTACCATCACGACTAAAATCTAAGTTGGTGACTGAACCTTGATGCCCTGTTAAGGTTTTGTACAATGTCCCATCTCGGTTCCAGAGTTTAATTTCATGTTCCCAACTGGCTGTGGCAAATATTTGGTTGTCAGGGCTGAAAATAACTTTCATGACTTGATTCCCATGCACTTCTAGGGTTTTGTGCAAAGAACCATCACGATTCCAGAGATGAATTGTGCCTCTTTCTTGACCCCGTGAAGCAAACATCTCACCATCTGGGCTAACAGCCAGTTCAGAAAGATGGTATCTTCTATCTTCTAAAGTTTGAGACAATGCACCGTCCAATTGCCATATCCGTATGATTCCTGTTTTATCCTCCGTAGCTATCATTTGACCGTTGGAAATAAAACCAATAGCATTGACCCCACCTTGGTGCATTTCCAAGCGGTTGTATTCTTCCACTCGGCGGAGAGTTTGTTGGAGGACAACAGATGTGCGAGTCACAACGTCCTCTTTCAGCCAGGGCGAACGCTTAATTTGTTGAAATAGTCTACCTGCTTTCAAACTATATATTAATGCCCCAAGTTGATCGTTTTGAAAACGAGCTTCAGACAATGCAACCAATGCACTTATCTCACCTTGTCTTGCTTCGTCAAGCTGCTGCTTGGCTTTTTCAAGTTCTTGATTTCTGTGTTGAATGCTTTGTTCAACAAACTCTGTTTCTACCCGATTGAGCCAGTTATTCTCAGACTGAAGTAGCTTTTCTAATATTGGTAAGCGAGGGTCATCATCCCAAAGAAAACCCTTTTTTTGTTCTTCATTACTATTATTTAACCAATCATTAGCAGCAAGTGTCAAGCGTTCTTGCAAAGTAAAGGTTTTTTGTTCCTCTACGATCCACGTTTGTAACTGACTCCATCCGCGTATTAATGCATCGTGGACTGGCTCAACATAAGGTTTGCCTTCAACGTCTTTATCTCCTACAATAAGGCGAGCCTTAGAAAAACAATTCAGAAATGCTTTCACTTGCTCGTTTTCATTTGCATCTAAATATTCTAATTCAGATAATGGTACTCTTCGTCTTGCTGACTCTCCTCCCTCAAGTGAAACCATTCGCAGCATAACTTGACGCACTGTTTTTTGATAAGCGGAGTTTAGAGAAACTAATTCTCCATATTCTTGTGTAGCTTTTGTTGTCAAAGAACCAATAACACCACCTAAATCCTCATAATCTTCTTGTTTTAACGCTCGGTCAGAACCCCGACGATGTAAATATTTACGATAAAGTTCGCTAAGAGTAAAAGATAACAATGAGAGCGCACCAGGCATTTGGGCGACATCATCAAGCAACCGCTCAACCAGTTGTGGAGGGTCAAAATACAGCACTTTTTCTGCGGCTGGCTTCTCAATAACCTCTCGCAATTCCTCTCGTCCCATAAGGGGTACACGAAAACACGCTGCTAACCAAGAATTTAATTCCAAAATTTTGTTAGAAAAATAAGGTTCAAAGTCAGAACGCAAAGTTATAATAATTCTCAAGTTTTCATAACCATCAGTGAGTAATGCTTTTAGTATATGCAAAAATAAGTTTTTATCCTCTGGTTGACACATGGTCACCAGTTCTTCAAATTGGTCAATAACCAAAAGTAATTTTGCTGAATTGTTCCGACTCCAATTTTTAATAATTTCTCCTAATTTTTGAGGTTGTTGCAATTCCTGGCTTAGGGTATAAATGAAATTTGAATTGTCAGATGTAGATTGATTGATAAGCGGTAGAATAGCACTTGCTAAGGCAGTAAAAGGGCTTGAATCAGGACGCATTGGACTGAGGATATGCCATTGCTCTTTTGACAGGGAAGGGAGTAACCCGGCTTTGACTAAACTCGATTTACCTGTCCCTGAAGCTCCCAAAACAACGGTAATTGGTGGTTTTTCTGAATTCAAAAGATGAGTTTTTAGGTTGTCTATAGCCTGTTGTCTGCCAAAAAAGAACTTGCTATCTTCTTCATTAAACTCGTAAGGCTTTAGTCCTCGATAGGGATTTGTGTTCTCATCAAGTGGAGGTGCATTTTCCAGATTCTTGGGATCGAAATCAGGAACTAAAAAGATAAATTCGCCTTTATCGTGTTTTTTTAATTGACACAACCCTGGTGTTTGTCGGTGTACTGTCTTTCCCAGTTCTTCGCGCAAGTATATGTAAAGTTCGGAAGCTGTCATCACTCCATCTTGAATCACATCTCCCTTACCATTTTCCAGAGCTTCAAACAAAATCTCTGCAAAAGGAGAGTGTTTTCCCGTGCTACCTACACCGCGATCGCCAAGGCGAGAAAGGACATCGACTGCTTTTTCATCATGGGCGGCTGAAGTGATAACCTGTTGAGCACAGCCTTGAATGTAGCGATCGTAACGTTCGCGATACATTTTGGGATGACGCCTTGCTTCTCGCGTTAAACTTGACCAGCGAAAAGCACCAGCAAAGCAGCAATCCAGAATCACTAACAGGTGACGGCAATTCAGTGCGACCAGTGCATCGTGTAATAATTGCATTGGTAGAAAGCTGTTTTCATCCTTGTGAGCGTCCTGGGGGAGAAGGTAACCGGCTGCTTGTCCGTCCTCGCTTTCCAGCCCATCTGAGGCTATACCGTGTCCGGCGAAGTAAAATAGTATGCGGTCGTGTTTTTCAATAGCGATCGCTTCAGTAGATAGCGGAAGTTTTCCCTGTTTGAGGTTTTCAAGGAGATTCTTTAGTTTATCGAGAGTCGCATTAGTGTCTATTAACTCTAAAACCTGATATTGGTGTGACTGTCTCAAAATTTCTGCCAATCTTTTGGCATCATTGACTGCTGTTTTTAAGGTTGGAACGTCATTTATGTAATTATTAATACCAATAACAATGGCGTAGCTATGTTTAATCTGGTTCATAAGGATATTTTTATGTTTTTCATAACCCACCCCATTTAAGAGGTGGGCTTTAGAGTGAAAACTTATACGAAGCCTACGAAGTCAACGCTTTCACTAACGCTTCCAATCCGGCTGGAGTTGTGAAGTAGGTGACATGGTCGCAAGCAGCATCTGGTTCTAGTATTCTGGGTTGAGGCGATCGCTGAGAATCAACACTTTTGATGCTGCTTAGACTGACAGCAATATCATTAGGTTGTTTAAAAAAGACGAAATCGACCGCTTTATCCACAACTTCCCCAAACAGCTTTTCCATCAATCTTTGTAACTGACTGGATTGGTTTTTGAGTTGCGAAGCTGTAAGTTGGGATGCGGTTGCAGTTGAACGGCTCCATCCCGTAAAGTGGTACTTTCATTGGGCTGAATTTGAACAGCATCTTGCGGATGCACAATTGTGAGTGCAATGCTCTTTGTCATCCAATCATCCAGCTTTCTGCTTGAGTTACCCGGTTCGCGGGTGTTAACCCGATCCAATAAAAGATTGAAAGTACTCTCAGGTAATCCCAGCGAACGAGTTTGCGGTGGTGGATTTAGCCCATCTTGTTCTAACACTCCGGCGTCGAATTCTGCGGTGCTGACAATCAGCTTAAATATCTCTTTATACTCAGTGACTCCTCGTTCTAAGAAATCATCTGGTATGTAAAATTCACACTCACTTTCGATGCTTGCATAAGCTGGGATACTTATACTACTTCTTTCCTCAAAGAAGGGTAAGTAAATACCGTAACTTTCTGAGAGTTCCAGTACGTTGCAGTAGAGGGTTCTCGAACTGTTCACTATTGGTTTTTTTCAAGGTTTCCGTGAGGAAATAGGAAAAAGCGCCTCGCCGTTGACCGTCAACTGATGTGTACTCCTTCGCTGTTTCGTGAGAACGACAGGCGGCGATCGCAATATGTTTCCCCTGAAATCCCCGCCATTTCATCTTCTTGTCTTGGTTCTTCAAAGAAGCCAATTCCTCTAATGCAACAGAGTCCTTGGCAAAAATAAAGCTATCCCAAGGGCGTTGGCGTTCATCACCAGCAGCCTGACGCACGATTTCTGAGTCTCTTGTCCCAGTCCCGGAATGACAGCAATCCAAAATCACAAGGGTATGTGGGTTGTTCTTTGACACTTGAGAAATCAAATATGCCAGTTCCTTATCTGCTATGTCCCAACTCCCTTTTGTGCGGCTATCATAGCAAATTAACGTTTCATTATAATTGTCTGGTTCTAAATGAGAAAAAGCTTCTGGTACTTTTTGTTGGGAACCGTGACCTGCATAGTAAAATAGTACGACATCATCGCTATCTGCCTTGCACAAGTGTTGTTGAAAACCATTAATAATTGCTTGACGAGTCGCTTGTTCGTTGGTAAGAATCCAGGGGACATCTGTAGATTCTACAAGTTTCCATTCACTTCCAAAGGAAATTCTATCGCGCAAGTATGATTCTATTGCTTTAATGTCATTGAGACAACCTGTAAGCGATCGCACCTTTGGACTTGAGTCAGGATGATAGTTGTCAATGCCAACTAGTAGTGCATAAATGTTCTTGGTCATGGGTATTACACTTGAATTTGTTCGGGAGTAACCATTAAAAAGAGAACCCTTATTGTTGGGTTGAAGAACGAAACCAACATTGAACCCTTGTTGTTGGGTTTCGTTCCTCAACCCAACCTACACAATACATTCGATCATTTAAGATTTACTTTATAAATGACCTCTGAAGCATTTGCTGAATATCATTAGAAAACAGGTTGTCCTATAAAGTTACCTACAGGATTGTAGTGACAAACCAAAATATCTCTGCCATTACCACGGGCTAAACCACCCCCAACAGAAGTTGTATTTCTCCAAACAACTTGAGTGTAATGACCCGCATCTTGCCAATTCCCAGTACTGGATACATTGGGGAAAGTACCGTTTCTAAAATATTGCTTTTCATTACCCCACATATCTACTAGCTGGGTGACGGAAAAAGCACCAGTAGTACCAAGAGCAAGGTTCTCTCCAGATCTGCTATGTTCCAACTTTCCAATTTGAGCTAAATGGTTTGCCCACTGTTGAGCACTTGCTGCTAAATCGTTTGACCATTGCAGTGGTTGAACCCCTACTTCGGCTCTGTATTTATTATGAGCATTTAAAATTTCTTCAGCAAAAGTTGAAGTTTTAGTAATCGGTTTAAACGAGGAAATAGTATCATTGAAAGCATCGCCTACATAAGAGTATTCACCAGGTTGAAGTTGAAAACTTCTTCCCTGAAAGTTAATGTGCTCAAAGAACTGCCAAGTACCGGAGTAGACTTTAATTGATGAGATTTTGTCGTTCCAAAAATCTCCAACGTAGGCACTTGTTAAATCTGTAAGTACACCTGAAGCCGCTCCGGCGAAATTTGCATCCGAAAAAATTTCTATCTGAGCCATAATAAGACCTCGAAAAATTGGTTAATTTGTTTCTACAAAAAAAGAAGATTTCGAGCTTGATATTCTTAAATAATTCACAGTTAATGCTTTCCTCTTTAAAGAATATTTTCTTTGCTTCTCTTCTAATATTTTCCTGCTGACAAAGTCATTTATAAAGCAAATCTTAACTGTCAATTTTCCTGTGTAAGTTGGGCAGAACAAAGTGGAATCCAATAATTCAATTCAATGTTGAATTTCGTTCCTCAACCCAATCTACCGATTTCTTAAGATTGACTTTACAAATTCTCTTTCCTGCAGACTTCTGGAAATACAAAATACAAGTTGTTTATCAGATATTTTTATTTCCTAATAACAATGGTAGCTTTTTTAATAAAAGCGACAATTAATTATTTTTAGATTGTATTCAAGAAATAAGTAATTATTTTAAGGATGTAAATACTTTCTTTTATGGCTATTAAACAATCATTCTGACTTTTCTCATCCCGTGAAAAGTCAGAATATTTAACAACAATTATGAGTTACCAGTGATAAGCGATCGCCTGTCTCAATTTTGGGGAGCATCCCAATTTGGAAAAAACACGTTTGCGATTGAAATCGCGACTATACAGGCGCTCGTCCGCAAGACAATTTCAAGAGAAATCAGCAGGCGAAACATTGTAACCGCCATATTCTTCCACATACCGGAGTATAGAAGTTCCAAATTCATCCTGAGAAACTTCATTTTTCAACAAAAGGTTAGCGACTCCAAAAGGACCGCGCAGGTGTGCTCCGGCTAAAATACCGGAAAGGGTAAGAGTGATTGTTTTTGACCCCCCTCTATCGTTATATGTCTTTTGCTGACCGAGGTAATTGTTGAGAGACTGTGCTTGCGCTCCAAGTGTATTGTTAATACGTTGTAAGTTGAGATTAAAAGCTTCACGAATAGCAGCTTCTTGAACTTCACGGGAATTTTGGAATTGTTCTTTACTATTAATACCTCTTTTTCCCGTCCAAGCACCCCGCCAATAGTTCTTGTCAGCACCGTTTCCATAAAAAACATCAGCTTTGTAGTAGCCAAGGTCAATCAGTAACGGCTCTCCAAATTGATACTTACCCATGAAACCGAGGGAGTTTTCAGAGGTGTACTGTCTTGGATCTCCTGATGGAAACCCTGATTCAAATGCTCCGAGGGCTTCTAGCATAGCTGGGAAATTTCCCCTACCCGAACCAGGATTTCCACCCGAACCAGGATTTCCACCGGAGCCAGGAATAACAAGTACCATCCCCACTTGAAGTTGCTCGGGGCTACCTCCTATTACACCGCGATTCGCTTCATAAATTTCACGCCAACGATTGCCATCTCCGTAGAATTTTTGGGCTATCAAAAACAGCGTATCGCCAGATTGAACAGTATAATTTTGACCAGATGCCATGATTTTCTCCTTTCAAATGTCTGCTTAAAGAATGACCTGAACTTGTTTTCTACCTAAATTAATGGCCTCTTGGATGGTATCGACAAAAATATCAATTTTATTACCGATGATTGCCGTACCTTTATCTAACGCAGTTGCAGGAACTTGACGACCGTCCCACAGTATTATAGTGAACTCTTTTAGTAGGGGAATAACGTTTGGATCTACAGCACATTGTATCCGCCCTCTACCGCTTAGGGCTTCTTGCAATGTGGCTCCATGTATGCCTGTTGCAGGGAGATGTCCTTTTGTTTCTTCTCTACTATAGAATGTAGCTTCTACATTTAATGTGTTAGGGGGATTGGGATTGGGTTGACCAAGCCCTGGAATAACAAGTACCATCCCTACTTGAAGTTGTTCGGGATTCCCTCCTATTACACCACGATTCGCTTCATAAATTTCACGCCAACGATTGCCATCCCCGTAAACTTTTTGGGCTATCAAAAATAACGTGTCTCCAGATTGGACGGTATAAGTTTGACTGGATGCTTGGGCTGCTGTCATAATTTTCTCCGTTTCAAGAATTCCGTTGTCAAAAGACCAGAAGCCGTATTAAGGGCTTATACCAATTCCAGAAAAAAATGAGACAGTTGGGTTTCGTTCCTCAACCCAACCTACATTCGTACGATCTTTTTTGTGAAATGGTATTACACAGGTGTACCAAATACTTGTGTCCAGTAATGCTTGTAATTAACTTGACCGCTATCGTTGTTGAAACCGCCGTGTCTTTCTCCAAACGAGAGGAGTAGAATTGTGGCGATCGCGAAACTGGTAGTAGAAAAGATTGGTATTTTGATAGCCCACTTCTAAAGCAATCTGCTTGACAGATTTGTTAGTTTTTAAAAGCAAGATGCGTGCTTCTGCCATGCGGCGATCGATAATCCAATCAATTACTGTTTTTCCTGTAAGATTACGCATTAAGTTGGATAAATACGCTGAAGCATAACCAACTTCTTTAGCAATATCATCTAGCTTAATAGGTTGATGGTAATTCAATTCAATAAACTGAAAGACTTTATTCATGCGGGGAATGGAAGGAAATATGGACTGAGGAGCCTCTAATTTTTGGCTCTCCTTATCCTTAATACCAGATAATTTCTCCTGGGCTTTCCGAACACGAACAAGACCGTCCTCTGTGTCAATCACCTCAAATCCTGCTGTCTTCAAGGATGTCATTAAGAGATTTTTATTTTCAAGATTCTCATCAATTACTAAGATAGTATTCATTATCTCTAGATGTCTCGTAGAATTTTTCACAAGCTCTACCACCACCATTGTCTACACAGTCTTGATATTGAGGGTCTGAATTTTTAGAACAAAAGAAAAGTAATAAAAGCACTACAATAAAAAGTACTGCACTGTTGGTGGAGTCACTATTTTTTGTGGAGTTGCTATTTTTTGCGGATGGATAACAGTTGATTAAATCACTAATTTTTTCTTCTGCCGAAACTTTCAGACTTTTTATACGTCGAAGCCTATGGTTTTTGTCGTCATAAAAATCCCGCTCTATTACGTTCTCTTGGTGAAGATAGCTTAGTTCGTGTTCAAACCAGTTTTCTGCTTTGTTAATGTCTGGAACCTGAAGCGTATTAGATAAGCACAAGGTATTTTTTAGTTTAGGATACTCCTTTTCTATTTCTTCAAGTGCTTTTTCAGGGGGAGAAATATCCGTGTATCTCAATACACAAAACTTATTATTGTCTTGTTTGTTCTTAAAAGAATAAACGTATCCTTTGGTAGATTTTTCTGACATACTTCAATCTAAGTGGTTATTGCTAAGAATTTGCTAAATCAGAATCACAGAAAGCTCTAAATAATGGTGAGTTTGAGATAGGTATGCAAATATAGAGGATGTGTTATCCTCTGTACCTCTGTATTACCAAGTCTTTCCGTCTTTGGTGCTACAGTAGGGGCGCAAGGCATTGCGCCCTACGATTGTGGTCTATTTACCTGAAAATGGCTGTAATGCAACGCCCGAATCAGGATCGATAATTGAGATGCTTCACTTATTACTCGGGTTGCTACAACCCTATTTATCTCTAAAATTACAATTTATTTACATAACTTAATAAAAAAAGCAGTTTTGAATTATGTAATTGTGAATAAGTAAGTGGGTGGGAATAAACAGAACTACATTACAAAATGTAAATCCGCTGAAATCCTTACCAAGGACCAATGACAAATGACTAAGGACAACCATTCCCAGTTACGTTTTTTCATACCGACCTACTTGGTTCAAATATTACAAGTGCATAGCTAAGCATGAATTTAACCTATATATATGTAGCGTATGGCGTTTACCATTAGCATGAAGTTTTTATTCGTGCTTTTCTATTTAAGCGCCTATTTTTTCTGTAAGTGTAAATTTTTACTGCTATCACGGATTTTTGCAGAAAATTTTTTTATTTTTATGGAAAACATATTTTAAATGTGTAGAAGTCCATAAATTTCCGGTTCTTTAACGCAAAGAAATTTATTTAGCATTATGCTTTCGCTTAAAGCAGTGTTGAATTAAAAAGGAGGATGGCATAACAATCTTAGTATAGACTATCACATCAACCTTCTGCCCTCATCTCTCGCTTGCGTGCCGATGCTTGGGAGGGCTTGTAAGACTTGTAGAAAAATTTGCGATCGCAAACATTAAACCAAGACCTCTGACACATTTATCTGTAAATTTTTGTAAAGTTTGTAAAATAATTCAGATAAAAGCTTTGTTAACTGTCCGATAACTTTTTGTAAGAGAACAATTTATATGAACGAACAACAGCTGAAAGAGTTAGCTTTAATAGCCCAACAACATCCGCCAGGTACAACAGCCAGGCGAATAGCTCTATCAAAGCTCATTGACAGTATTTACCGTTCGAGCAAACTCTGCTACCCATATAAGGGTCAGTTGCCTAAACTTTACAAACACATCTATGAGGAGGCTGTACAAGACCTATTTTTGTATCTTTGTAAAAATATTGACCAATACGATTCCCAACGTGGTGAATTTATGACGTGGGTGAATATGTTATTAAGTCAGCGTTTTTTTAAAGAAGCTGTTCCCAAGATAGTTGAAGAATCTCAGGAAATTCATTCTGAAATTTGTGTGAGTTAGAAGCTTAACATTAGTCAAAGAAGTTATAAATCTAATGGAAACCCTCTCTACATTTACTAGTTTTATATCTCCAGTTTCTCGTAAACTAGCAAGACAATGGTCAAAACAGCAAGCTACGCCTGAAAAAAAACAGCAAGTTTTGCTCAATAGCTTATCTGTATCCTTCGTAAATTTTTATCTAAACTGCATGGGGTTTGAGACAGATATAGAAGCTAGTGACAGTTGGAATTCAGTACAGCAGACTTTGATGAATGTGGCAGATTTACAAATCAAAAATTTAGGTAAATTAGAATGCCTTCCTGTTTTAGAGAATGCACAATCAATTTACGTACCACCAGAAGTTCAATCAAATAGAGTTGGTTATGTTGCTGTACAAATAAGTGAGAATTTACGAGAAGCAAAGTTATTAGGATTTGTCAAAAAAATTACAAAAACCTCTTTGCACATCAATCAATTACAACCTCTAGAACATTTATTTTATTGTTTAGAGGAATGCACGCAATTAACAAAAGTAGACTTACCTAGTAAAGGCTTTGTGGATTTAAAAGTATGGTTGAAAAACAATTTTGAAACGGCTGGGAATTCCATTGAACAAGAAAGTAGCCAGGAGCCAAGAGCCAAATGATCGGGTTTTTCACAGTTCTACTTTTAACATGAAAGAATAAAGGTACCAGAGGTTGATTGGGTTGAGGAACGAAACCCAACAATCAACCTTTAAAAAAGGGGGAAAAGACTTCTTAAAGTCCCTCAATTTATCGAAAAATTTAGGGGAAGCTAAACATTTTGCTACCAACCAGAGGACTTTTAAAACATCCTCTTAGCCCCCTTAATAAGAGGATTGGGGGAATCGTATTTAGCAATCATTTCGTGAAATGGTATGGCTTTTGTCTTCTAGCTCCTTCTTCAAAAATTTTCTATTTTTTGGATAAGATTCACCTTAATTAATAAGATAAAAAGAAAGCCCAAAGAACACACTAACCATCTGTGCTGTGTTGAATATCAAATCGGGCTATCAAAAATACACTTTTCTGTATGCACTGCTCAATCTACTTCTTATGCAAGCCAGAACTGTACCACCAATGAAGAATGGTACGCTTGGAAATAATAAACAACACTGAATCTTTTCTCTAGTAGTCTGTCGCAAAAGTTTTGATAGGTTAAGTTGGTCTAGATCTCCGACTTCTTTAAGAAGTCGGAGATCTGAGAGCCGCTCAAAATTAATGCGATGGACCAGTAGTGTGTTCACTTACGCATCAAAACTTCTGAGGTCAATTACCAGTGCATACTTTAACGAACTACCAAAATCTCGATTGCGTAAGCGCTAACAGCTAAACCCGTATCGCAAGGCGCAAGCCGAAAAAGCGCTTATCGATCTATTAAACAAGTGAACTATGCTTTAGTATTCTTGCAATGCAACGCTCAATAATCCAATCAATTACCGTTTTTTCTGAAGGTTACGCTCAATACTGTCATAAGTTATTGGTTGCGATCGCTTGCTTTCCATACGTTAGCTTTCTTTACAATTGAGGATAGCTGAAAATACTTCTTAAGAAAAGAGAAATAACGTACTAATAAATAAACAAAGCCACATCACAACTGAGAAAAAAACAACTTTGAAAAACAACTCTGATGCTTTTAAATTGTTTTGAGCAAAGTTATTTGTAGGTAAGGAGTATGAAGTTATTACATAAATGACTTGATATCTTCTTCTTTTCAAAATAGATATTCTCCTTAAATTTCAATTACTGATACTTTAGTTGGAAAAATACTTTGCAATTGGGTTTGATAAGCATTTGAGTACTCACCCAATGCTTATTCGGTGGCGACTGGTATTGATTTAAGCTGTTCTCTTCATGTAGGATTGTGTTTCTCTAAAAACTTATCGCAGGGAAATTGGAGCTTTATCTAAAAAAATTAGACTATTTACAATAGTTTACAAAACTCTTCTTAAGCTACGGAGTGTGAATTTCTTCAGTAAAATTGGATACTGTTAGTACGGTAATGAGTTTCGGCATTTTTATGTCCTTATTTACTAAACTATTAAGCTTAAGTAATAAGATAAAAACATCGTTTGAATTATGCATTTATCATTTGTGCTATGTTAAGTGCCAAACTTAGGTGCAAAAAATACACTTTTCTGTATGCGATTCTAAATTTGCCTCTAATACAATAAATGAGTACGCCAACAGATGTGCTTATGATGAAATCATATGTATCAAAAGTAACTTGATTGAATCGCGAAAGCTACGCGTAACGGCTAAACCCGTATCGCTCATAGCATTTTACACGATGTTCAATAACACTCTTTTTGTAGAGCAGGACTGTGGTAAAAGATAGATGCAGGTGGAGTTCAAACATTACTCAAGTGGCGGAGTGGAAAAGAACCATTTCGAGTTTTATCTCTTGATGATATTAAAACAGATAAATTTCAGCCAGAATGGTTGCGCGATCGCATTGTTTTAATAGGTATAATGGCTCCCAGCGTTCCAGACTACATCAATACTGAAGCCGTTGCTGGTTTAAAACCCGATGGTCATATTTTTGGAGTCAAATTTCACGCTCATGCTTGTTCCCAAATTATTAGTGCAGTTCTCAATGAACGACCGTTGTTAAAAGTTTGGTCAGATGAGTGGGAATATCTGTGGATTGCGGTTTGGGGTTTTATTCCCATCGTCATCGGGCGGATGACTCAATCCGTACTTATGAATTTATTTGCTGTTGGCGTGACGAGTCTTTCCTTAGTTGGAGGGAGTTATTTGCTTCTTCTATCCGGTTGGTGGGTTCCTGTCGCCCCCAATTTGTTAATTTTAAGTATCAACGGAGTAGGTTTGAGTGCTTTTGCATTTTATCAACGCGATCGCACCCCTGCATCCTCTGCTATCTGCGAGTGTTGGAACCGAGTGCAGGTTCGGGATCGAGCGCTTGAAACGTAAAAATTATAGCGATTTGCAATTCAACGAGGTACGTCTGTAAGGGTGCAAAACGGTCTTTAGCAACAAGCGCTTAACTGTGGTGCAATACTCTTAACCAATTCTATAAAACGTTGTACAGTTGGGGAATGTTCATGTCGTCGCCAAATCATGTTAATCGCTACCTCTGGGGTTGACTCTTGTATGAGTTTGTAAACAACTCCAGTGCGCTGTAGATGTCGCAATGACGCAGGAACAATAGCCACCCCCATCTGGGCAGCCACTAGACTCACAATTGTTTGCATCTGAGATGCTTCCTGTGCTACTTTCGGACTAAAACCCGCCTGTTGGCAGAGACTGATAATCGGGTCGTGAAGCCCAGGAGCAAGCTTGCGGGGAAATAGAATAAAATGTTCGCACGAGAGCGATCGCACGGACACTTGAGTTTCATTTGCCAGAGAATGCCCGGAGGGTAAAGCGACTACCAAAGGTTCTCGAAAAATCGTTTCCGTAGAAAAAAGAGTGTCTTCAACTGGGGGACGAAGAAACCCAATATCAATTCTTCCTTCGGCTAACCATTGCAGTTGTTGGTCAGTCGTGAGTTCGTGCAATTCTAACCTCACTTTGGCAACAGTTGTGCGAAACCTACGTAAGATATCTGGCAAAATATTATACGCTGCAGAACTGACAAAACCAATCGCTAGTTGTCCAATTTCACCCCGACTGGTTTGTCGTCCCATTTGGATTGCTTGCTCTACCTGCTCGAGAATTTGTTGCGCTTGTGCAAAGAAAACTTCTCCCGCTGCCGTTAGCTGCACCGATCGTTTCGTGCGATGAAATAGCTCAAAGCCCAACTCTGTTTCTAGTTGACGAATTTGCTGGCTCAAAGGTGGTTGTGCAATGTGCAATCGCTCTGCAGCCCTTCCAAAGTGCAGTTCTTCGGCAAGAGTGACAAAGTAGCGCAGGTGTCGAAGCTCCATTTTGGTTCCCAACTAATATCTTTTACATATTATTCAGTAGGGAAAAATATATTGGACAATCACTTGGAAATTTTATACCGTAATGAAAGAATCCATTAACAGGTGTGTGGGCATCAGAGCACATATGTGTTTTGGAACTAAAATTCTGCAAACTTAGGAGAATTGATGATGCTTCAGAATAAATGGGATACAGCTCTCTACGAGGGCAAACACGCTTTTGTGTGGCAATACGGAGAAGAAGTGCTGCAATTGTTATCCGCACAACCCAAAGAGCGTATTTTGGATATTGGTTGCGGTACGGGACAGCTGACGGCAAAAATTGCCGCTGCTGGGGCTGTTGTCATGGGAATTGACGCCGATGCGATGATGGTTGAAAAAGCAAGGCAAAACTACCCGCAATTACAATTTGCACTTGCTGATGCAAAAGACTTTCAGGTAGACGATCCATATGATGCTGTTTTCTCTAACGCAACGCTACATTGGATTCCGGAAGCAGATGCAGTTGTTCGCTGTATTTACAAATCCCTCAAAAGAGGCGGTCGTTTTGTGGCAGAGTTTGGTGGTAAGGGGAATGTCAAAGCCATTACAGAAGCTCTTTACAGTGTCCTCAAAGAAAATGGCATACCATCCCCCGAACAATTCAGCCCTTGGTATTTTCCCAGTATTAGTGAGTACACAACATATTTGGAACAGCATGGATTTGAAGCTCGCTATGCGGTTCTGTTCGATCGCCCCACCCCATTAGAAGATGGAGATGCAGGCTTGGAAAATTGGATTCGGATGTTTGGCGCGTGCTTTTTGTCGGGGCTATCTGCCGAACAGCAAACCCGCGTGATTCGTGGTGTAGAGCAGCGTTTAAAACCAGTGCTCTATCAAAATGGCAGATGGACAGCTGATTACCGCAGAATTCGTGTTGTTGCTATCAAAGCATAATTGAATTAATGATAGCTCAAACAACTTTACCTTTACTGCCATCTCTATTTTTATTTAGTATGGCTGTTGTCGCAGGGATGCTCAATGGGATTGCTGGTGGAGGCGGATTAATTGGTTTTCCATCGCTGCTGCTGACAGGCGTACCACCGCTTGCTGCAAATGCAACTAACACAGCAGCATTGTGGTTTGGAACAGCTGCAAGTAGCTTTGCTTATCGTCAAGAACTCTCCACCCAAAGGCGGGAACTGTTGCTACTAACAGGTACCAGTGTCTTGGGAGGTGCGTTAGGTTCTTACTTGCTTTTACACACTTCGCCAGTGGACTTTGAGCAATTAGTTCCCTACCTACTGTTAATTGCCACTTTGTTGTTTGCTGTAAATGAGCCTATTAAAAAGCGGTTTAAGGGCAGTAACAAACCTTCTTCTCCCATGCCCATCACTGTGATTCTGCCACTACAGTTAGCAATTGCAATTTACGGCGGCTTTTTTGGTGGAGGTGGTGGCATTCTTATACTTGCTGTTTTGGACATGATGGGGATGAAGAATGTCCATGCCATGAATGCTTTTAAAAGTTGGTTAGCTACCTGCCTCAACGCAGTTGCCCTCATTCATTTTATGGGAGCAAATGTCATAGTCTGGTTTCCAGCAATCTTAATGGCAATTGGTGCATCACTTGGTGGTTACGCAAGCGCTCACTTTGCTCGTCGCCTCAGTCAATCTTGGGTTCGCGGTTTTATCACCTGTGTCGGTTTCGCGATGACTGCCTATTTTTTTGTTAAAAATCTAACTTAGACCGCTTAATGAGGTACTGATTGTTGTAAGCAAAAGCGCTATCTCCCCTATCCCAGAAACTACCGCACTTGTTGATAACTTGCTTCAGGTAATAAACATTGAGAAGCTACAACTCCGTCCAGCGCGTAAAATAGCCAAGGCACTAAACATAGCTCAGAAAGTGCAGGGCAAAAATGTACCCTTGTCCTGGTTAAGATCGCAAATCAAAGCACGACTCAAAGAGCAACCAATCCAAACAGCCGAGGTAATTTCATCGATACTGCAACAAGCTAGTTAGTACAAATACGGAGGCGTATTGCTGGGGTGGCAACTGCTACCCCAATTGGCGATGACTACTATATATTTGGAATAATGCCCTCAATCGCTTTGCTCCCCCTCTCCCTCTCCCCCCCTCTCCCCCTCTGCCTTAATGATAAATTCTTTCCTCCCTATCTTAACCTAAGTTCGACGTAAGAAAAAGTCTGAAAACTAAGCAGAGTAAAGATTGTAGGAACACATACATATAGATTATAATTTTAATAAGCTTTAGTTATTGAAATAAAACGAGAATTATTTATTTTCATCACTCATCTTATAGAAACTTTAAAGATTACTACACTAAACACGTCTGTATTTATTTTTAAAAGTATTTCTACTCCTATTTCATCAATTAATCCAGCTACTATTCCTAAGTGGTCGATATTTTTAATTTTTGCATTTTCGATTGGAGACATTTTTCCCCCTGAAATATTTTTGAGTTTTTTTGATTGTCTCACTTGGACTAGCTTGAAATCAATTTTTTTGCTCGCACTTTAGCCTCACCGTCTTCGTCACACAGGTTTATTTCTCAATGCAGGTTTACTGAAAATTTATGTATATTATTATTTACTTGCAATCAGAAATCATTATGTAGTTTTTTGTGCTACATTTTGAAGTGCGGAATGTGGGTTGTATAGTAACGAAGATGTGCAGCAAATCCTGCAACGAGCTTCAATACTGCCAACCAGACCAGGTTTACCAGGGACTAGCCCTGTTTCCCCTGGTACTAGTTGTTCAGTGTTGTCCACTGTTTCGCGGATAGCGCTACCCTAAACTTGACGCTTGATAGCAAAACTTGCACCCATAACACCAACAAGCATGACAGCAAAAGCAGCAGTTGGTTCGCTTACTGTAGCAATGCTAACGGCATTAATCCCCAAAGCGCGATTGGGTTGGGAACTGCTAAAAACCAATCGCGAGATATTGGGAATGTCACTGCGAACACCAACAAACACGGCAGAATTATTTAGCGCTTCTGCACCAGTACCGGAGATTGAAAATGTTCCTAGTAGATTGTTAGCGCTATCAAAAGCTGAGACAAATGCTGTAAAGTTTTCAGTATCATCTACAGCTATTTGAGTGCCCGCACCCAAAACAGGAGTCTTGAAGCTAATGCTTAGAGGTCCTGGGTTGCCAACGGCAGGAAAAGAGCCTGATGCGACGCCTGTAAAAAGAATAAAATCGCCATTGGCAAAGTTAGTAGGAATCCCTCTAGGTGGAATGCCCGTTAGAAAGACAAATGGTGGGCTGATTTGAGAGTTAGAGGGTACTGGAATATCAACAGAAAGCCCCAAACCCTTTTGAGACATTGCTGAAAACGAGTTGGGCAAAAAATCAGTTGGATTGGGAGAAAAAGGATTGAACACTTTACCCAAACTTGACCAATCAATTCGGTCATTGCCTGCTAAAGTAGCCCGTTCCGTTATAAACGTAAGTGCTTGAACTGGTGATGTTAATGTTGTCACCCAAGCTGCTAGTGCGGCTCCTACAACAGGAGTCAGCAAATTTTTAATGGAAAGGTTTTGCCATCGAGTTGCGATCGCCATTAATAAATTCTCCCAAACCTAAATTGTCTTTGAAACTTAGACTGGATTTGATGAATGCTACCGATTATACCAAATCTGTGAATTTGCTTAGTATTCAAGTAAAAAAATTCATAAAATCTTGTTGTGTGCGCTGAGGCTGCTTTTAAAAGAAGCGCATGGACTCACTTTATGTTTGTTATTAATTATACTGAAAAAGGGCTTTTTTTAGTATTAAAGTAAAAAATTTACCAAAAATGCGGCTCTTGTGTGCGGGAATGGCAGTACTGACGGAGTTGTTTGCTCTAGATACTACTGAGTTATGGTATTAACATTCCTAAAATGCAGTTCTCAGCGAAGATGCATCTTTTTATTTGGACTGATGGGGTATTTTCGTGCTACAACTACAACGAAAAATTAGCACTGTGCGATGTAGTATTGGACTACAGGTGGCACGGTGCTTAATATTTTGTTACAAAGATGGGTGAAAATTTTGTTGGATTAAGTTAAAACTTCAGTTTGTAGTAGCGCTTTGCGTAATGCAGTTACTGCTTCTTCTGTATCTACCAACTTGTTGAGAGCAAGAGCAATATCATCTTCAACCTTCAACAGTTTCGCTGCTTTTTTAACAGCTTTTTGCTCTTCGAGTGAGTAATTATTATCAGCACGAGACATTTGAATTGCATGATACAACAATGTTCTTGATTTTGACCAAGTAGAAACATCAACTGTAATCTTGGTCAACAAGTTTTCTAAATCAGCATTTTTGTAGTCAAATGTTTTGTATTTCTCTATTATTTCTTCAGGAGCGCCTACAGTGCGTTGATGATTTAGTAACCAGTTTAGTTCGGCTTCTGAAACCTCTCCATCAGCACCAGCAATAGCGAGCAGTGCATATCCGTAGTTAAGGACTGCTTCATAGGGGGCTGAGGAAATACCTAAGTTTTTTTTCAGAAATTCTGAAAAAGGAACTGCTTGTGTAATATCACTCATAGATTACCTCTTGGTTTGGCAAAAGCTCTTTTACTAATACCACAAAATTGAAATTTTTTATACGATGGGTGTCTGTGTGTACAAACTGATTTAGAGCAAACGAATTGCACTTGCACATATCGGCTTAATCCCTAACTGACATAGTTACACCTGCTTTCACAGCGTCATCATCTTCACGCAATCGCTTAGCAAAGCGACGAAAAGCAGTCAAATTACTACTGTCTGCAACAGTTAGCTACCCTAAGTAGACAGAAATAAATAGAATTGTGTAACGAAATGTAAATTGATACAAAATTCTTACTAATAACGGATGAAGAAGGACTAAGGACGACCCTTATAAGTTAACTGGGTCATCCTACTTAGACTAAACTAGGTCTGACTTGCTGATTCTTCCATCTTTTTCCGCAAGCTGAGGGGGCGCATATCTGTCCATACTTCCTTAATGTAATCAAGACATTCCTGTTTAAGACCGCTTTTGCCTGCATCTCGCCAGCCAAGTGCGTTCTCTCGGTCAAGGGGCCAAATGGAGTACTGTTCTTCGTGATTGACTACAACTTTGTAAATTGTCGTATCTTCTTTGTCGTCTCGATTCATTGTTGTCTCCTATAAGTTCATTAGTTCTAGTTTGCACAACTGAGGGTTCCAGACTTAGTCTGCTTGTTTTCAAGAGCCCTTCATAAACCTTATAACTTTCACCCGGTATATCTCAATCCTCTATGGGTTGAAGGTGTCCCTTGCCTTCTAAGGTTGCCAGATCGATATCTGCAATGCATTGCACTTTCACGTAATTTAGTGTTAGGTTCCCAACTAAATGAACCTTACCCATCTGACGCTCAAAGTCAGCGTCATTGAAATTGGATGCTGCTGAGTCAAGCCTGACGCCTAACTCCGTTCCGCCCTTTGTGTTTGTGAATTTGATGTGAACATAGCCTCGGTCAATGCTCTCTTTTAGAGCAGCGGCTGTTTTTGCTGGTCGTAAGCTGGCTTCAACGGGATGTTCCCCTTGAGACAATCGTTGTACTAGCTCGTTCATCACAATTTCTCCTAATAACTTTGTTATTTTTATTGGGTCAAATATCTATGACTCACTTTTGTCTTGAGCTGCTGACGCTCCTACTGTTACAGTTTCATAAACTGGAATCTCGAACAAAAGTGTGGTTTTACAAAAATCTTTCCATTCAGGAGTTACGTTATCAAAGATGATATTTTCATCTATGAAGATACCATCTGTGACAACATAATTTTCTTGTAGGTAAAGAAAGTCATCATCGGTTAGTTGTCTGGAAACCTCGACAACATTTCCATCGACCTCTTTCGTTTCTTTTCTAACGTTTTCAACACGCTCAGTCCACTGACTGAACTCACGTAACTTCTTAAGGGAGTAAGCTTTGCAATATTTTCCCATTGTTGCCATAGTGACACCTCTTTAGAATAAACTTATTTTATTGCAAATAACGTAACCTTAATTTACAGAGCCTTCAGCAAGTGGTTCGGCAATTGCGTCTGGCAGTTCCTCCTCTAGCAACCTTAAAGGAGAGTACTGGTAGGCGACAACCGTTCCGAGCATGGTGAGTATTCCCATGATGATGAACATCAGACCAATGCCCCGCCCTCGTCCAACGCCGATTAACTGCCCAATACTTCCGGCTAACGCTCCACCAGAGGTTAGTAGGGGCTCGAAAACCCGGTCGGCTAGCGGTCCGGCAATAAGATAGGCGAGGGGTAGGGATGAGCTTGCGATCGCTCCTGTCAAGGCGAAGACCCTGCCCTGTACATCAGGTGGCACCTTTCTCTGAAGAATAACTTGGCTGGAGCCATTAATAATAGGTAGACCGAAGAAAAAGAGGAAGGCAGCGACGGCAAAGAGCGAGGGTGAGGGTCGCAGTCCGGCGACCATAATGCTCAATCCCCCTAGCAGCATGAAGCCAAACACGCTTTTGATCAGGCGCTGTGGTCCTCCCCAGGTGCTCAATACGAGGCTGCCGACCAACATACCGCAGCCTGCGATAGACAGTACAGTGCCGAGTACAGCGGCTGAAGCGAAAGACAATACCAGTGGCGTGGCTAAAACCTCAACTGCGCCCATAACGAAGTTGCTCGCAGCCAAGAATATGAGCAGAGCTAGAAGCCCAGGACGAGCCGTGACGTATGACCAGCCGTAAGCAACTTCACGCAACAAGGAGTTTTCCCCTGCGTCAGCCGTAGCTGTCATCTTTGCCTCAGAAAAACGGATCGACAGCAACGTGAGCAAGGCAAAAAGGAAGGTAGCAAAATCAAGCAGGATAACGCCACGAATCTGAATGGTTACGACCAGTACGCCCGCTAGCACTGGTGAGATGAGCTGACCGACGGATCGCCCCAGATGGATGAGCCCGCTGGCACGGGCGAGATGCTGCTTGGGCACAAGTAGCGTCGTTGCTGCCACATAAGCAGGTGACTGGAAGGCGCTGCAAATGGAACTAACGAAGGTGGCTAAGTAGATGTGCCAAACTTCAAGTCTGCCAACAAAGAGCATCAGTGCAAGAGCCAGCGTAGTCAGACCTGCGCCGCAGTCACTTAGCAGCATTGTCCAGCGCCGATTCCAGCGATCCACAAGGGCACCCGCTATTGGGGAAATCACGATGAGCGGTAGGGTTGTGCATAAAGAGATGAGGGCGAATTGGGTGACCGACCCGGTGCGTTGGTACACCCATACGCCTAAGGCAAAGCTAGTGAGACCGGAACCGATGAGGGAGACCAGTTGTCCCAGCCAGATGAGGATGAAGACCGACATTCGTTTGCCTGTAGGGAGTTGGGTTGTCTTATTTTCTTCAATCATTTGCCTGTGCCCGCTCAAGGCAGGTTCTTAGCTGTTTTGCCAAAAGCTGAACGTGGGGTTCGGTGAGCATCGTGATGTGATCCCCTGGGACATCGTAAATTTCTACCTGTTCGGCAGAAATCTTATTCCAACCCATTGTGGAATCATCACAGAACTGCTCGCTGGTTCGGAAGAAGGTAACTCGCTTCCTATAAACTTCCTGTGGCAGATAAACAGTTCGATCGTTAGCCTTGAGAACTTGCAGATAGCCGCGAAATTGGGAAAGCGTTGCCTCCGGAGGCAAGAAGTCGATCGTTTTCAATCGCTCCAAGAGGTAGTTCAATTGCTCGTCTGGCTGGAGTCGCTGGATATCATCGTAGGATACCGATAAGCTTTTTCCCGAAAAATGTTCTATCAGAATTGCAAGATCGGTTAAGTATCTGGCATCATCCTTTTCAACTGCTATGGGCTGGTTAGTGGGAATCGGTGCCGGGGTGTCCAGAATGGCAAGCAGGGCAACTTCCTGACCGGATGATTGCAACTGCAGGGCCATCTCAAAGGCCACGTGACCGCCAAAGGAGTAACCTCCCAGAAGGTATGGGCCTTGTGGCTGAACGGCTTGTAGAGTTTCAATGTAATAAGCCGCGATGTCCTCGATTCGCGTGTGAGGTGCCTGTTCCCCATCCAGACCCCGTGGTTGCAAGGCGTAAAACGGTTGGTCTTTGCCCAGATATTGGGCCAAATTGTAGAAGGAGAGGGCATGTCCACCAGCACCTGGCACGCAGAAAAAAGGTGTCTTTGAACCACGAGGTTGAATCTCCACCAAAGAAGACCAGTGTAGAGAACCTGTTTGCTGGTGGATGGTACGGGCAAGCTGTTCAATCGTCGGGGCTTGAAAGAGTGTAGCTAGTGACAGATTCTGTCCAAATTGCTGCTGAATCTGAGCCATCAGGCGTATAGCTAGGAGGGAGTGACCACCCAGGCTGAAGAAGTCGTCGGTAACACCAATAGAACGGACATCCAGAACAGATTCCCAGATTTGGGCGAGTTGCAGTTCTAAGGTGTCACGGGGTGCGATTCTGGTTTCCTGTCGCTCGGCTATGACCGTGTCAGGTGCAGGCAAAGCCCGACGGTTTACTTTACCGTTAGGTGTCAGGGGTAGGGTTTCTAGCAGCACTATGGCAGAGGGTACCATGTACTCGGGCAACTTCTGCTTCACAAACTGTTGCAGTTGCTTGCTCTCGGGGGCTGGTGTCTGGTTAACTACCACATATGCTACCAGGCGCTTGTTACCCGGTACGTCCTCCCGAGCTATGACCACACTCTCCTGCACTGCTGGATGTTGGCTGAGCACGGACTCAATTTCTCCGAGTTCAATGCGGAAGCCGCGAATCTTCACCTGGTCATCAAGGCGACCGAGGTACTCAATATCACCATTAGGTAAGTATTGAGCCAAATCACCAGTTTTGTACAGCCGTGCTCCCAGTGTTTGGCTGAAGGGGTTGGGAATGAACTTAAGGGCCGTTAATTCTGGACGGTTGAGGTACCCCCGAGCCAGACCAGAACCGCTAATATATAGTTCGCCCGGAACGCCGATGGGCACAGGCTGCAACTGGGTGTCCAGCAGATAAATCTGCGTGTTGGCAATCGGGCGACCAATCGGCAACTCCAACACGAGTTTCTGGGTGACGGCGTTCGCCCCTGGTTCATACACCGTGACGATGACGGTTGTCTCTGTGGGACCATAGCTATTTAGCCAGCGGATGCGCTCCACTCCGCCAAGCTGCTTCCAAGCGACGAAAGTTGTTGGTGAAGCTTTTTCCCCACCTACCACTACCAGTCGCAGAGTTTGGGGTAAAGGCTTGTTTAATAAAGATAAGCCATGCACCCACTGATGCCAGTATGCTGTTGGTAGATTGAGGACAGTTAATTGTTCGTGTTCGATCTGCCGTTCGGGCAGGAGCGAAGCTATCGCCTGCAGAAAATCTCTGCTGTCAGCTACCATATCTTCCGAACGGAGGATGACAGCCGCACCGCTCATCCAAGAAGGGAAGAGTTCTTCCACCGCAATGTCGAAGCTAATTGACGAGAATTGTAGAATGCGATCGCTCGATTGCAGCTCGTATTGTTTGGCAACCGCAACAGAGTGGTTAACTAACCCTTGATGGGCGACGGGGACACCTTTTGGTTGACCTGTAGAACCCGAAGTATAAATCACATACGCCAGGTGTTGCGAGGTGACCGGGCTAAGTGGATTTGCTTCGCTGTTGTGGGCAATAATTTCCCAATCTCCATCCAACTGCACCACTTGAGCGCTATGAACTGGCAGTGCTGCCATTAGCTGCTGTTGGGTCAATAGCACAGAAACCTGTGAATCTTCCAGCATAAAGGCCAAGCGTTCTTTGGGATAGGCTGGGTCTAAGGGCACGTATGCACCACCCGCTTTCAGGATACCCAACAGCCCAACTACCATTTCCACTGAGCGTTCCACGCAGATACCCACCAAAACATCCGGCCCCACTCCCTGGCAACGGAGGTAATGCGCCAGTTGATTGGCGCGGCGGTTCAGTTCGCAGTAGCTGAGGATTTGGTCTTCAAACACGATTGCCACAGCATCGGGAGTCCGCTGCACGGTTGCTTCAAACAGCTGATGGATACATAAATCTTTGGGATAATCTACCTCTGTGCAATTCCATTCCTCAAGCAATGTCAGGCGCTCTGCTGGTGTTAAGATTGGCAAGTCGCTAAGACGCTGTTCTGGATTGGTGACAATGCCACAGAGCAAGGTCTCCAAATGCCCCAGCATCCGAGTGATGGTGGTTGCATCAAAGCGGCGGCAATCGTAACTTAGGTGCAGTGACAATTGCTTACCGGGCGCTGCCGCTAGAGTCAGGGGATAGTTTGTTTGCTCAACAGCACCAACATTACGGATCTCTAAACTACCGCCCTCCTCCCGCAAGGAAGCATCCACCGGGTAGTTCTCAAATACTACAATGCTCTCGAACAGGGGCAGCCCTCGGGGCACGTCACTCCACCCCTGTACCTGTACCAGTGGGCTGTATTCGTAGGAGCGCAACTCCAAGAGCTGAGCTTGCAACTGCCCTAGCCAGGACAACAACTCAGTCGTGGGCGACACCATCACGCGCACTGGCAGGGTGTTGATAAATAACCCCACCATCGATTCAACCTCCGCCAGAGCGGCTGGGCGACCGGAGAAGGTAGCCCCAAAAACCACGTCTTCCTGACTACTGTAGCGCGAGAGGAGTAGAGCCCAAGCTCCTTGTATGAGGGTGTTCAGTGTCAGTTGATGTTGTCGGGCAAAGGACTGTAGTTCGGAGGTGACTGCGATCGATAGCTGAAGAAGTTGCTCGCTGTGGGGTTCTTCCAGAGAGGAAGTGCTGTCCAATGCTCTATCGATGCCCAGTGGAGTTGGTGCAGTAAAACCCTTGAGTGTGTGCCGCCAAAACGCCTCAGCCTGAGTCAAGTCTTGCTGTTGCAACCAGGCGATATAATCGCGATAAGGACGGCTGTGTTTGTGGTATAAGTCCTGCTTGAGAGAGAATGCTTGATAAAAAGCAAAGACGTCCTTGAGTACTAAAGGCAGCGACCATCCATCCAGCAACAGGTGATGGTGGCTCCAGATGAATTGGTAGGCGTCCGATGCAAGCTGAATCAAGGTCAGGCGCATTAACGGTGCTTGGGAAAGATCGAAGCCCCGTTCTCGATCTGCCTGAAGGAAAGCCTCAAGTTGCTCTTGCTGCTCTACTGGGGACAAAGAACGCCAATCGTGCTGCTCCCAAGGCAGGCTGATGTGCTGGCGCACCACTTGGAGCGGTTCATCTAAGCCCTCCCAAATGAAGGCGGTTCGCAAAACTGGGTGTCGCTCCACCACTTGTTGCCAAGCCTTTTGGAATGCCAAAACATTCAGGTTTCCTTTGAGGGTACAGTTCAAGTGCTCGAAATATACTCCAGAGTTTGAGGCATAAAGGGTATGAAAGAGCATACCCTCCTGCATTGGCGATAGGGAATATATGTCCTCAACATTTTTAATTTTTGTTGACGAGCCATCTGTTTTATCAATCAGGGTAGGGAGTTTGCTAAGTTTTTGCTCATTCAGTTTTGCCAATGGGAAATCGGAAGGTGTAAAGCCCCCTGCTTCGGGGGACTGGCAGTGGGCAATCAGCTTTTGCAGTGCCGCCACAAAGCTCTGGGCTAAGCCCTCAACCGTTGAGCGTTTATGTACCTTCTCGCTGTATGTCCAATTTAGGTGCAGGCAGCTACCAGTTATTATTCCGTTAATCTCTAGCAGATGGCTTCGCTTTGAGAGCAGACTGTGCTCTGGTCCGGTGGACTCTTTCGCCGCTTCAAACATTGCATCCGGCGTCAGCACCCGATCTAACTGCCCCAGGTAGTTGAAGTTCACCTCAGCTTGGGGAAGAGCTTGCAGTTTCTCGGTGATTGCCACATCCCCCTTAAGATAGCGTAGCAGACCATAGCCGATACCCCGGTTGGGGATGCGGCGCAATTGCTCTTTAACTAACTTCAACGCCGACCCCGGATCGCGTGCCTTCCTCAAATCCAAAAGCACGGGGAAAACAGTGGTGAACCAACCCACCGTGCGTGACAGATCCACCCCTTCCAATATTTCCTCTCGCCCGTGACCTTCCAAGTCAACCAGCAGGCAGCGAGTATCGGTCCACTGGGCAAAAGCCTGCACCAAAGCTGTCAGCAACACATCATTAATTTGGGTATTGTAAGCTTGCGGCACTTCCGAAAGCAGGGCTCGGGTTTCTTCGGGCGAGAGCGCAACTACCACGTTCTTAGCACTGGCTGTGGTGTTGACGTCCTTATCCACCGAATAGTCTATCGGTAAGGAGGTGACTCCAGTCCAAGACTGAGCCAGCCAGTAGTCCAGCTCTTGCTCCATCTCTGGCGATAGCTTCGCTCCTGCCCGAGGGGCAGATCGCGCATACTCGCTCAACTTTTGCGCCCAATCTTGGAAGGAAGTTGTCTTGGGTGGCAGTGAAATTGTCTGTCCACGGCTCAGTTGCTGGTAGGCTGTTTGCAGATCCTCCAGCAAAATTCGCCAGGAAACGCCATCTACGACTAGGTGATGAACGATTAACAGCAGTCGATTCGGCTGGTTCGGACCTAAGTCGAATAAAGCCACCCGCACTAAAGGTCCTTCCTCCAAATTCAAACTGGCTTGCAGTTGGGCAGCAGCAGCCTCCATCATCGGTATTTGCTCAAGCTCGGGCAGCACTGACAAATCTATGCGCGTGCAGAAACTTAATGTTGAGTCCGGCTCTACGTTAACTTGTTGCCACCCAGATGTAGAGCGCACAAACCTCAGCCGGAGGGCATCGTGATGTACTAGCAATTGCTGCACCACCTGGGACAACAGTACCGGGTTTAGGGGTTGTCGGACTTCCAGGAACATTGCTTGGTTCCAATGGTGTGGTTGCGGCTGCTCCTGTTGAAAAAACCATTGCTGAATCGGCGTCAGCAACACCGATCCTGTCACCAAACCCTGTTCGGTTTGAAGTGCAGAGGTAGTGCCAGCCACAAGGGCTAACTCGGCGACTGTCTGGTGTTGAAACAGCTGCTTGGGGGTGAGTTTTAGACCTGCTTGATTGGCTCTGGCAACGATCTGAATGGTGAGGATGGAATCCCCACCCAACGCAAAGAAATTGTCGTGGATGCTGACCTGTTGCAGTCCCAAAACCTCGGTCCAGATGAGAGCCAGTGCTTTCTCAACCGGGGTTCGAGCTGCCACTAAGGTACCTGGTAATTCTGTCCTAGCTGTATCAGGAGCAGGGAGGGCACGACGGTCTACCTTACCATTGGGCGTTAGCGGTAGGGCTTCTAGCACCACTATGGCTGAGGGTACCATATATTGGGGTAGCTTATCTTTGAGAAACTGGTGCAGTTCTGTAATCGTTGGTGTCAGTGTCTGGTTCACGACTACATAGGCCACTAAGCGCTTGCTACCAACTACATCTTCCCGGATCGTGACTGCGGTTTCCCGCACACCTGGGTGTTGACCCAGCACGAACTCGATCTCCCCTAACTCGATGCGGAAGCCGCGAATTTTTACTTGGTCGTCAAGGCGACCAAGAAACTCAATGTTACCATCGGCTAAGTATCGAGCTAAGTCGCCGGTTCTGTATAGGCGTGCCACTGATTCATTACTAAAGGGGTTGGGGATGAATTTCTCGCTGGTCAACTCTGGACGGTTGAGGTATCCTCGCGCCAGTCCAGCACCAGTGATATACATTTCACCAGGAACTCCGATTGGGACTGGCTGAAGATGGGGATCTAGAATATAAACCTGGGTGTTGGCGATGGGACGTCCGATGGGCGACTTCCGAATGTCATTGGCGCATTCATACACGGTTGCACACACGGTTGACTCAGTTGGTCCATAAGCGTTGAAGAATTTACGACCTTTTGACCATTGTGCTACTAATTCAGTGGAACAAGCCTCTCCCGCCACAATCATATTCTGCAATGCTGGTAATTCCTCAGTAGGTAGGGTTGCTAGCGCTGACGGGGGAAGCGTAGCATGTGTAATAGACCGCTCACGCACAAACTGCATTAAAGTAGGTCCTAGTAGCAAGGATTCCCGCGTTCCCAGACAGAGCATCGCTCCGGAACAAAGAGCCATGACAATTTCCCAGATTGAGGCATCGAAGCTAAAAGAAGCGAATTGGAGAACACGGCTGTCTGATTTTACATCGAAGAGCTGAATCTGCGCTGAAGCTAAATTGCACAATCCTTGATGGGTAACTAGAACGCCCTTGGGCTTTCCCGTAGACCCAGAAGTATAAATCACATAAGCCAAGTTCTCTGGCTTGACTCTACTGGTCAGATTTACCTCACTCTTCTGAGAGATTATGTCCCAGTTTCTATCCAAGCAGATCAAAGACGCTTGAGACTCAGGAAGCCCAGACAGCAACTTCTCTTGAGTCAAGAGTACTGACACCTGTGAATTAGACAATATGTAAGCTAAGCGTTCTTGGGGATACGCTGGATCTATGGGTACGTAGGCTCCGCCCACCTTCAGGACAGCTAAAATCCCCAATATCATCTCACTGGAGCGCTCCAAACTGATACCTACCAAAACATCCGGTTCCACTCCCAACGAACGCAAGTAGTGCGCTAGTTGATTCGCCCTTCGGTTCAATTCAAAGTATGTTAGTTGTTGGTCTTCAAACTCCACTGCCACAGCATCTGGTGTGCGCTCCACCTGCGCTTCAAATAACTGATGAATACATAAATCATTCGGATAATCCGTCCCTGTGCGATTCCATTCCACCAACAACTGTTGGCGCTCTTGTTGTGTTAGCAGCGGCAAGTTTGAAAGCCGATGTTCGGGGTGGGCGACGATACCTTCAAGTAACGTCTGGAAATGGGCGAGCATCCGGGTGATGGTGCTAGCATCAAACAAGTCGCTGTTGTATTCCAACCATCCCACCAGTCCCCGGTCTGTGTCCTCCATCGACAGAGTTAAATCGAACTTTGCAATTGTACTGTCCATCGACAGGGGGTTTAAGGTCAGACCGGGTAGTTCCAATGTTGCCATTGGGGCATTCTGGAGGACAAACATGACCTGGAACAGGGGCTGGTGGCTGAGGTTGCGCTCGGGCTGTAGTGCTTCCAC